>CAZCBN010000023.1:31051-34881 GCA_964496975.1 uncultured Phycisphaeraceae bacterium | reverse complement strand
CGGTTGGAGCTCCAGGCCTTCGTACGTGCGGGTGACGAGCTTTTTGTCGAAGGGCGCACCCTCAAGGTCTTGCTCAACCGCGGCACGCCACGCGTCCACACCAACGGGGGGGAACTCTTGGAGCGAAAGGGTGTCGGCTTGGAACACGGGCACCTCCGGCGCGGGCGAGGCCGGGGGGCTCGGGGCGACCGGGCCGGCCGAGACGCGCGCCGAATAGTATTCCGGACTCCGTTATCGACAAATAGGCGGGAGCAAGATTTTGTGCTGGAGACGCAGATATACCGTATTGTCTATGTGTTCGCCGCCGGGGTCTCCCCCTTCGCCCGCGCGGCGAGACACGTCAAGCTGTTCGTATCTTGCTAGGTACGCCAGAGTTCGGATCTCGCGCGAACGGGCCGCCGCTCACCAGGGGAGCGATGAGCCGTCGTGCACGAGGTAGCGACCGGAGTCGGCGATGGTGAGGCCGTCGAGCACGCGGATGAGGCCCGCGGCGCTGTCGTCGGGCTGGAGAGGGGCGCCGGCGCCGCCCATGTCGGTCTTCACCCAGCCGGGGTGCATGGTGACGACGGCGATCCCCTCGCCACGCAGACGGTTGGCGAGCAGCACGGTGAGCATGTTCAGCGCGGCCTTGCTGCTGTTGTAGGCGAAGTACCCCGCGGCGTTGGACTCGGCGGCCTTGGCGATGCTGCCGAGGGTGCTGGACATGTTTGCGACGAGCTTCCGCCGGCCCGCGCGGAGCATCGGCAGCAGGGCCCGCGTGACGGCGAAGGGCCCCGCGGCGTTGGTGCGGAAGGTGCTGACGAGGTTTTCCACCTGCACGCCGGCGAGGTCGGCGTCGCGGTCGGGGAAGACGCCGGCGTTGTTGATCAGGACGTCGATCGGACGGCCGGCGAGACGCTGGGCGAGGGCGACGGCGCTCGCCTCGTCGGCAACGTCGAGCGCTTCGACGTGGGCGCCGGCGCGGCGGAGGTCGTCGGCGCGCTGCGGGTCGCGGGCGGTGCCGATGACGGTGTCGCCCCGGGCGAGCAGGAGGCGGGCGAGGGCGAGGCCGATGCCGCGATTCGCGCCGGTGATGAGCCAGGTGGTCGGGGTGGACGGGGTGGACGGCGGAGTCGTGGGGGTCATGGGCGCGGGTCCTGTGCGTTGGGCGTGCGGGCGGCGGGGCGGGCGGCGTCGATCGCTCGGCGGATGAACGCGGTGTGGCGGGCGATGTTGAGATCGGCGAGCACCGCGTCGGCGATGCGGCGGTCGGGTGTGATGAGATAGGTGATGCGTCGCACGCCGATGCCGAAGGGGCCGACGGCGTCGTACGCCTTCGTCACCCCCTTGCCCGCGTCGGCGAGCAGGGGGAAGGGCAGGTTGAATCGCTCGGCGAACTTGCCGTGCGACGACTCGCCCTGCGGGCTGATGCCGGCGAGCGTGAGGCCCGCGGCGAGCAACTCGGCGTGGGAATCGCGGAAGGAGCACGCCTCCATGGTGCACGCGGGCGTGAAGTCTGCGGGGTAGAAGTAGAGCAGCAACGGCCCGGCGGCGAGCAGCGACGCGAGCGAGCGCGGGGCGCCCGCCTGGTCGGGGAGCGTGAAGTCGGGGGCGGCGGAGCCTGGGGTGAGCATGCGGGAGTGTTGGCGGGGTGATGGGCGGTCGAGGGACGTTGCGGTCTGAAATTTGGAGAGATGCCCCGGGGGTATCCGACCTTTCGGGGAACGTGGTTGCGGCGGAGCCGCTCGCAAGACTCGCCGGATCTGGGCGAGCGCTTTGGGGGTGCAGTCCGTGGCAACCGTGCAATCCTTTGTGGCGTCCGGTGTTTCGCCAGATGCGATCCGCTTTGCCCAGGCGGCGGCCCGTCTTCGCGTTGGGGCATCGGCCGACGGCTCTGCGCCGGTGGCGCCCGCGTCGGCCAGCCTCGGCGTCGCCGGGGCGCAGCGCGAGGTCGATGAGGCGGCGGCGTCCGTGCGGCAGTTTCTCGACGCCGGGGGGGCGGCGGAGTCAAGGCGTCGGGGGTTCACGGTGCTGAACACGTCGCCGGCCGTCGAACGAATCGCGCTGCGCGACGTGCGGCTCCGTCGGGGTGAAGAGGTCGACATCAACGTGGACATCACGGCGTCTGCCCAGCAAGCGGGCTTGCTGCTGTCGTTCGGCGGGCAGGCCCTCGACTTCGCCGTCGGCTCGACCTTTACGCTGAACTTCGAGGGGCCGCGGGGTCGAACGACGGTGGCGTTCGCGTCGGGGAACACGCTGGCGGCCGTGGTCGCGGAGGTGAACAGCCTCTCGCGAGAGACCGGGATTCTTGCGGAGATCGGGGAGAACGGGACGAGCATCCGCGTCGTCTCGCGCGGCTACGGGTCCGATGAGTTCGTCTCCGTCGGCTCGAGCGGCGACGCCGTGCTCGCGGGCACGAGCATCGGCATCTACACGTTTGAGAACGACGATTTCAACACGGTGAACGAGACCATCGCCGGGACGTTCCAGTCACCGCGGGCCCTGCGAGACAACGGGCAGGACGTGCAGGGCATCATCAACGGCGTGCAGGCCAACGGCCGGGGACAGACGCTCACGGCGCGGCTGGCGGCGTTCCGAGTCGCGCTGAGGCTCGATGTCGGCGATCTGCCGGAGGGCGCATCGGTCAACGCCCAGAACCTCGGTCGGTTCACCGCCGCGACGATCGCGGGAACTCGGAACCGCGCGGGCCTGTACGCCGCGGACGGCACGCTGCGCGCGGACGCGGTCGATGCGGCATCCGAGCCGGGCCTGAGCGTCCGCACCTGACCGGCGGGCCGGATTGCCTCCGGTGGGGTAGCCTGCCGCCGGTGCCGTGGCCCACAACGGACAACCCGAGGCTCGACGACGCGGCCCGCGCCATCGCGGCGGCGGTGCTCCGCGCGGCCGACCCGGGCGAGGCCGTCCGTCGCGCGTGGACGGCGGAGCTTGAGCAGGCCCGACGCGTGGTGCTGCTGGCGAGCGGCAAGGCCGCGGCGGCGATGGCGGAGGCCGCGATCCGTCGGCTCGGGCGGCGCGTCATCGGCGGCGTCATCACCTGCCCGCCCGAGCACTACACGCGGGCCGAGACGGCCGTGCGCGACCACGGCGTGCCCGTCGAGGTGATGCCCGCCGACCACCCGCTGCCGACGGAGCGAAACCGCCTGGCCGCGAAGGCGATGGCCGACGCCGCGGGCTGGGCCAACGAGAACGACCTGGTGCTCGCGCTCATCAGCGGCGGGGCGTCGGCGCACCTGACGATGCCCGCCGAGGGCATCAGCGTGGAGGAGCTCGCGACGCTCACGCGGGCCGTGCAGCGGGCCGGGGCGACGATCGGCGAGCTGAACACCGTGCGCAAGCACGCCGAGCGGCTGAAGGGCGGGGGCCTCGCCCGGCTCGCGTGGCCCGCGCGGGTGCGGTCGCTCGTGCTGAGCGACGTGCTGGGCGACCCGCTCGACGTGATCGGCAGCGGGCCCACGGCGGCCGACCCGAGCACGTTCGCCGAGGCGCTCGCGGTGCTGGACCGCTACGACCTCCGCCGCGTGAGCCCGTCGGTGACGGGGCACCTGGTGCAGGGCGCGCGGGGCGACATCCCCGAAACGCCCAAGCCCGGCGACGACGTGCTGAGCCGCACGGCCCACACCGTCGTCGCGAGCAACCGCGGCGCCGTGGAGGCCGCGGCGGCCGAGGCCCGGCGGCTTGGCTTCGAGGTGGTGCGCGTCGACCACGGCGTGCGGGGCGAGGCGTGCGAGGTGGGCCGCCGGCTGGGTGCGATCATCGCCGAGCTCGCCGCGCTCGAGCCCGGCGGCGCGAACGACGGCGAGCTCGCCGACGCGATGGCCGCGGAGGCGACC
>CAZCBN010000023.1:4724-31041 GCA_964496975.1 uncultured Phycisphaeraceae bacterium | reverse complement strand
GGGGCGAGACGACCGTCACCGTGGGCGACGCGTCGGGCGTGGGCGGGCGAAACCTTGAGCTCGCGCTCGCGGCCGCGGTTGGGCCGCTCGCGGGCGTCGCCGACGTCGGCCTGCTCGCGCTCGCGACCGACGGCGTCGACGGCCCGACCGACGCGGCGGGCGCGCTCGTGACGGGCGACACGCTGAGCCGCATCACCCGCGCCGGCATCGACGCACGCGAGGGGCTGCGGCACCACGACAGCCTCCGGGCCCTGCACGCGGCGGACGCCGTCATCCGCACCGGCCCCAGCGGCACGAACGTGAACGATGTCGCCGTCGGGTTTGTCTGGTAGACGCCGCGCATCGGGCGATTTTTCTTGCAGCGACGTGCCGCCCCGGTATAATCCGGTGAAACTTGTCCCGTATTCCAGACCGCCCCCTTCGCGGGCGGACACCGGGGCAACGGGCGCCGCGTTCGCGCCGCGCCGGGAGGTACCCGTGACCCACAACGCGGCCGCCCCAGACGTTCTGACCGATGGCACTCTCCCGCCCGCTGCGTCGGCTGTCGCGGCAGCGCCGACGGCCACGCCGGCGCCGACGCTTGACCACGCCCACGGCAAGCCCGGCAGCCCCCCCACCATCCACGCGCTGCTCGCGGCGATGCCGCGGCTCAACGCGTCGGACCTGCACATCAAGGTGGGTCTGCCGCCGACCTACCGCATCGGCGGGCATCTGCGGCCCATCAACGCCCCGCCCGTCGGCCCCGAGACGGCCGACACGCTCCTGAACCCGCTGCTGACCGAGAAGCAGCAGGCCGACTTTGAGCGCTCGGGCAACCTCGACTTCGCCTGGCACATCGAGACGGGCGACCGCTTCCGCATCAACGCCTTCCGCTCGGGCAACCACACGCACGCCGCCATCCGCCGGGTGAAGGGCGACATCCCGACCTACGAGGACCTGCACCTGCCGGCGGTGTACAACCGGCTGGTCGAGTCGAGCAACCAGGGCCTCGTCCTCGTCGTCGGCACCACGGGCTCGGGCAAGAGCAGCACGCTCGCGGCGATGGTCGACCACATCAACCGCACCCGCGCGGTGAACATCGTCACCGTTGAAGACCCGGTGGAGTACCGCTTCAAGCCGGCGAAGTCCATCATCTCGCAGCGCGAGATCGGCATCGACGTGAAGGACTTCCCCACCGCCATGCGGTTCGCGATGCGGCAGGACCCTGACATCATCCTCGTCGGCGAGATGCGCGACCACGAGACCGTGCTGGCCGCCATCCAGGCCGCGGAGACGGGCCACCTCGTCTTCGCGACGCTGCACACCGCCGACACGATGCAGGCCTTCGGGCGCATCATGGAGTTCTTCCCGCCGGAGGAGCGCGGCTTCATCCGCATGAGCCTGTCGAACTCGCTCCGGGCCATCTGCGCCCAGAAGCTCATCCCCGCCGTCAAGGGCTTCGAGCAGCCCGTGGTGCCCTCCACCGAGGTGCTCGTCAACACGCCGATCGTCAAGGAGAAAATCCGTGAGGGCGAGGACGGCGCGCTGCCCGGCGCCATCGCCGGCGGCGGCGACGGCATGCACTCCTTCACCCAGTCGCTCGGTGAACTGGTGAAGAAAGAGTGGATCGACATGCACACCGCCATGCAGCACGCCCCGAACCCTGACGCGCTGCGCAGCCTCATCAAGGGCGTCGAGATCAAGGCCCAGACGCTCGTCGGCCGACTGCGCGACCACCGATAGCCGCCGGCGCCGCGTCGGCCGGGCACGCGTTCTGCAGCGCCCGCGCGCCGCGCCGAAAAGGGCGACTCCATGCTCGACGAACTGCTCCAGACCCTCCGCAACCCGCACGCACTGCACGCCGCGGCGGTCCACCTGCCCATCGCGCTGACGCTGCTCGCCGCGTTCCTCGCCGTGGTGTGGGCGGGGCTCGCCGCGGCGAAGAAGCCGTCGGCGGGGCTGCGCTGGGCCGCGGTCGCGTCGCTCGCTTTCGCGGCGGTCGCCGCGGGCATCGCGGCCGGCGCGGGCGAGGAGGCGATGGAAGCCGTCTCGGCCCTGCCCCCGGCGCTCACGCCGCAGGCCGCCGCCGACCTTGACCGGCACGAGGACCTGGGCGAGGGCGGATGGAAGTGGCCCGCGGGGGCCGCGGTCCTGCTCGCCGCCGCGGGGTGGGTGCGGCCCACGCGTGCCGCGGCGGTGGCGATCGTGCTCGCCGTCGCCGCGACGCTCGGCGCTGCGACGTGGGCCGGGCTCACCGGGCACACCGGGGGCCGCCTCGTGTACACGCACGGTCTGGGCGTTCCGCAGCGCGCGGCCCACACCCCGGCACCCGAGGCCCCCGGGGCACTCGCGGAACCCTCGGGCGGCGAGATCATCGACGACTGACGCCCGCACACGCCCGGCGCGACGAGCACGCCGCGCTCCGCCGACCATCACACCTGCATCACACCTGCAGCACGCCCGTGCGGAACGGGCGCGAGGTGTCCCAGTTCGCCGCCGACTCCAGCGCCGTGATCAGCTCGTCGCGCGTCCGCTCGGGCGCAATGAGCCGGTCCACCCACCCCCGGCTCGCCGCGTGGCGGATGTCCTGCTGCGCCTCGTAGCCCGCCCGCACGGCCGCCAGAATCTCCTCGTGCGCGGCCTTGTCGATCGCCTCGCCCTTGCGCTCGCGCGACTTTTCCTCGATCGTCGCGAGCACGCCCGTCGCCTGCGCCGCGCCCATCACCGCGAGCCGCGCGGTGGGCCACGCCAGCGTCAAAAAGGGCTCGAACGCCCGGCCGCACATCGCGTAGTTCCCGGCGCCGTAGCTGCCGCCGATGATCACCACGATCTTCGGCACCACGCTGTTGCTCATCGCGTTCACCAGCTTGGCGCCGCTGCGGATGATGCCGGCCTGCTCGCTGTCCCGCCCCACCATGAAGCCCGTCGTGTCGTGCAGAAAGACAAGCGGGATCTTCCGCTGGTTGCAGTCCATGATGAACCGCGCCGCCTTGTCCGCGGCGTCGTCGTAGATCACGCGCGGCATCGCCGCGGCCTTGCCGGGCCCCGCCTTGCCGCCGGGCTGCACGCGCTGCGTCAGCTCCCCCTGGTTCGCCACGATGCCCACGGCGTGCCCGCCGATGCGCCCGTACCCGCACACCAGCGACTGGCCGTAACCCGCCTTGTACTCATCGAAGTCGGGCGCGAGCGACTCGTGCCCATCGGCGTTGGGCGTCGCACGCTGGTCGACCAGCAGGTGGATGATCGCGACCATGTCGTACTGCTGGCCGGGCGTATCCGTAAAAGCGTCGTGTATGTTCGGCGTCGCCGCCGCGCGACGGAGCCACGACGCCGCCGAGGTCGGCGCGTCACGCGCCTGCGCCGCGACATCCCCCCGCTTGCCCAGCAGCTCGCGCAGGCGTTGCACGCACGCCGCGTCGTCCTTTTCCTTGAAGTCGATCGTCCCGCTGATCGCCGCGTGCATGCCCGCGCCGCCGAGCTCTTCGTCGCTCACCTGCTGGCCGATCGCCGCCCGCACCAGCGCCGGCCCCGCGAGGTAGAGCCCGCTGCCCTCGGTCATCAGGAGCGTGTCGCACAGCACCGGCAGATAGCCGCCGCCGGCCACGCAGTTGCCCATGATGGCCGCCGTCTGCGGGATTCCCTCGGCGCTCATCACGCTGTTCAGATAGAAGATCCGCCCG
Source organism: uncultured Phycisphaeraceae bacterium (assembly GCA_964496975.1). GTDB lineage: Bacteria > Planctomycetota > Phycisphaerae > Phycisphaerales > UBA1924 > CAZCBN01. Next base: position 27,382 of record CAZCBN010000023.1, on the reverse strand, counting down.
AAGTCGTCCGTGTCCGGGAAGACGTCTTCCTGCAGCGGCAGGTACACCCCCGCCGAGTCCACCAGATACACCAGCGGCAGCCGCGCCATCCGGGCGACGTGCTGGGCCCGGATGATCTTCTTGCACGTCATCGGGAAGAACGCGCCCGCCTTCACCGTCGCGTCGTTCGCGATGATCATGTGGGGCCGGCCGTGCACCAGCCCGATGCCCGTCACCACCCCCGCCGCGGGCGCCCCCCCGTGCTCGGCGTACATGCCGAACGCCGACCACAGCCCGAGCTCCACAAAGTTCGGGATCTCCTCCGCGTGCACGTCCACGCCCGGCCGATGGCCCGGCCCATCTACCAGCGCCGCCACACGCTCCCGCGCCGTCCACCGGCCCTTCTCGTGCTGCCGCTCGATCGCCTTCGCCCCGCCGCCGATACGGATGGACCGCTCTGTCTGGAGCACCGCCGCCGCCCGATCCCGCAGCGGCGGCACCGGCCCCCCCGCCGCCGCGGAACGCCCGGCGTCGTTCCGGGCCCCGGCCGCCCCAGCGGCTCGGTCAGACATCGCGGCGGGCTGGGAGACTGCAGCGGGCTCAGAACGTTCAGCGGGCATGCGAACTCCAGAGATGCAACCGGCCCCGGGGCACACCGCGGGCCGCGGCGGCACAGCGTACCCGCTGTCCAACCGCGTCCCCGCCCCACCCCCGCGCCCCAAACGCCACCCTCCAACGCAACCGCGGTCCGGCCTGCCAACAATCTTCTTGTATCCGTCCGCCGCCGTCGGCGACGCGTTCACGACCGGACCCACCGGCCGCGTCGTTGACGGCACGCGTTCGCGGCCGCACACCCGCCGCGCTCAGGAGCATCGCATGTCGCGTCGCGGGAAGTCCAGCCTCGTTCTCCGCACCCTCGCCGGTGCCGCGTGCCTGTTCGCCGCCGCGGGCCTGGCCCACGCCGCCCCCATCACCGACGCCGACCTTGACGCGATGCTCACCGCCTACCGCGGCACGCTCGACGAGGCCAACGCCGCCGAGCAGCCCGTCGACATGCGCGCCCTCGTCCGCGAGCAGTCGGCCGCCCTCGTGGGCCGGCTCGCGATCCAGGACCTCACCGCCCCGCAGTTCGCGATGCTCGTCGAGAGCGGCGTGGGCCTGAGCAGCTCGGGCCAGGGCGCCGCCGCGCTCGCCCGCCTCACCGAGCTCTCGAAGGCCGACACCGCCGACGGCGCCATCGCCGCCGCGATCGCGAGCCGCCTGGTCGTCCCCGCCGCCGACGGCTCGTTCGACCCCGGCGCCGACGAGTCGCAGCGTGCCATGGGCACCCGCGCGATGGAGCACCCCGCCCTGCGGGACGCCGTCCGCGGCGAGCACGGCGCGCTCGTCATCCAGGCCCTCGCCGCCCCGCGCTCGCGGAGCGAGTCCGTCTCGGCCGACCGGCTCCGCACGCTCTCCGGCATGCTCGACGCCGACGCCGACCCCCGCGCCGCGGGCCTGGGCGCCGCCGTCATCATCGGCATGGTCGACTTCACCGACCTCGACGACGACCAGAAGTCCGCCGCCCGCATCGCGCTGGGCGACCAGCTCATCCCCGTCATGCAGGCCGCGCTGCCCAAGCTCGAGCAGATCGACGCCGAAACCGCCGAGGCCCTCCGCGCCCAGCTCCAGGTCCTCAACAGCCCCGCGATGCGCGGCACCCTCATCGGCAACGAGGCGCCCGACCTCGCCTTCGCCTGGTCGACCGACCCCGCCGTCAAGAGCCTCGACGACCTGAAGGGCAAGATCGTCGTCCTCGACTTCTGGGCCACCTGGTGCGCCCCCTGCGTCGCCAGCTTCCCCACCGTCGCCGAGCTCCGCGCCCGCTACCCGCGCGAGCACGTCGTCGTCCTGGGCGTCACCAGCCCGCAGGGCGCCATGTACGGCATGCGCGGCCAGCAGGAAATCCCCTGCGAAACCCCCCAGGCCGAGATGGACCTCATGCCCGAGTACATCAAGGAGAAGGCCATCACCTGGGACATCGCCTTCGTCGAGGGCGAGGTCTTCAGCCCCGACTACGGCGTCCAGGGCATCCCCCACGTCACCATCATCGACGCCAAGGGCAACGTCCGCTTCAACGGCCTGCACCCCATGGACCCCGGCAAGATCGAGAAGATCGACGCCCTGCTGAAGGAAGCCGGCCTCCCCGTCCCCGGCCCCACCGAGGGCTGACCGAAGACCGAGCGGTCCACACACCGCTCAAGGCCCCTCAGGCCCAACGCACACGCCCGGCCCCACCACAGGCCGGGCGTTGTCTTTTCGGCGTGTGCCGCGGCGTGCCCGGCTCGCGAGCCACCGCGGCCCCGCGATACCCTCTCGCCATGCCGCACACCCCACGCCGCTTGGCCGCCCACCTCATCGCCGCCCTCGCGCTCCTGTTCGCCGTCGCCGCCGCCCCCGCGCAGCGCAAAGACGCCGACAACGCCGACGACACGCCCAAGCCCATCGAGCTCCCGACGCCCGCCGTCACCATCTACCCCGAGCACCCCGTCGCCCGCTACCACAGCGTCACCGTCAACGGCGAGCCCGTGCACTATGTCTCCGTCACCAGCCTCACCACGCTGCTCGACGACGAGCGCACGCCCGGCGCCCGTGTCTTCTCCATCGCCTACCACCGCCTCGCGGTGAACTCGCTCCGCGAGCTCCGCGCCTGGATCGAGCAGCACAACGACGTCGACCCGCACTGGACCCCGGTCATCGACAATCTTGACAACACCGACATACTCCCCCTCCTCATCGGCCTCGCCGTCACCGACGCCCTCGCCAACGGCCGCGCCCTCGCCGATATGCTCCCACTGCCCGCCCCCGGCTCGCGCCCGCTCACCTTCAGCTTCAACGGCGGCCCCGGCTCCAGCAGCGTCTGGCTCCACCTGGGCCTCTTCGGCCCGCAGAAGATCAAGTACGCCGACGACTTCGGCAACCCCGGCCCGCCCCCCTACGCCCTGGAGGCCAACCCCTTCAGCCTCCTCGACGTCAGCGACTTCGTCTTCATCGACCCCGTCTCCACCGGCTACAGCCGCGCCGAGCCCGGCACACAGCCCGGCCGATTCCACGGCGTCACCGGCGACCTCACCAGCATCGCCGAGTTCATCCGCCGCTGGCTCGGCGACAACACCCGCTGGGCCAGCCCCCTCTTCGTCGCCGGCGAGAGCTACGGAACCTTCCGCGCCGCCGGCCTCGCCGCGGAGCTCTGGGATCGCCACCACATCCCCGTCAGCGGCATCATCCTCATCTCCACCGTGCTCGACTTCCTGACGCTCCGCACCGGCGACGGCAACGACCTCCCCTACCTCCTTTACATGCCGAACTTCACCGCCGCCGCCCACTTCCACAACCGCCTCTCCCCGCGCCTCCAGGCCCTGCCCGTGCGCGACGCCGTCGCCGAGGCCGAGGCCTTCGCGCTGGGCGACTACGCCCTCGCCCTCATGCAGGGCGACGCCCTCCCCCAGGCGCAGCTTGACCTGACCGCCGCCCGCCTCGCCGAGCTCACCGGCCTCAGCGTCGAGTACGTCCGCCGCGCCAACCTCCGCATCTCCCAGCCCCGCTTCTGCAAGGAGCTCCTCCGCGACCAGGGCCTCGTCGTCGGCCGCTTCGACGCCCGCTTCACCGGCCGCGACACCGACGACGCCGGCGAAACCTACGAAGAAGACCCCTCCTACAGCGCTATCCGCGCCATCTACACCACCACCATGAACCAGTACCTCCGCCAGGGCCTCGGCTTCGACAGCGACCTTGACTACCGCATCCTCACCGGCGCCGTCCGCCCCTGGTCCTACGGCAACGCCGGCGAGTCCACCATCACAAGCCACTCCCCGCGCCTCCGCGCCATCATCCACGAGCAGCCCTACCTCCGCGTCTTCCAGGCCAGCGGCCTCTACGACCTCGCCACCCCCGCCGCCGCCGCCGACTACACGCTCGACCACCTCATGCTCCGCCCCGAGCGCCGCAGCGCCATCACCACGCGCTACTACGGCGCAGGCCACATGATGTACCTCCGCCGCGACGACCTCGCGCAGCTCTCCGCCGACCTCCGCGCCTGGTACCCCGCCCCCACCCCGGCCCCGTAACGCACCACCCAAACATTCCACGCAAGCCGCGTCAAGATCCTGCAAACTCTCCACCGCCGCGCGCCGTTTCGCGGCGCTTCATCGCATCCACGCACGCCGGGGCGCCACCGGTCCGTATCCTGCTCGCATGCCACGCCACGCCACGTCCGCGCTCGTCGCCCGCGTCGCCGCGTCCTGCCTCGCCGTCCTTCTGGCCGTCGCCCCAGCGGCACACGCCGCGCCCCCCTCGGCCGCAACAACCCACGCGCCGACCGCCTCGGCCGAGCCGCGCCGCATCGACGCCGTGCTCCGCGCCTTCCACGACGCCGCGAGCCCCAAGGTCCTCATCGTCGCCCACCGCGGCAACCACATCGACCACCCCGAAAACTCCATCCCCGCCATCACCTCCTGCGCCGACATCGGCGCCGACGTCGTCGAGGTTGACCTCCGCAAAACCGCCGAAGGCCGCTACGTCCTGCTCCACGACGGCACCGTCAACCGCACCACCACCGGCTCCGGCCGCCTCGCCGACATGACGCTCGCGCAGACCCGCGCCCTCCGCCTCCTCGGCCCCGGCCGCTCCGAGACCGACCTCCTCATCCCCACCCTTGAAGAAGCGCTCGACGCCGCCAACGGCCGCGTCATGCTCAACATCGACCTCAAGCAAGGCGACATGCGCGAGATCGCCGCCATCGCCCGCGACCGCGGCGTGCTCGACCACCTCATCTTCAAAGCCGGCTGGCAGGGCCTCTCCGCCGACCACAAGGCCTGGCTCACCCAGACCCCCGACGTCGTCTTCATGCCCATGACCTCCTCCGTCGACGACGTCCACGCCGCCCTCGCCCACGGCCCCAAGCCCGCCTTCGAGCTCAAGTTCCAGACCCTCGACCCAGGCACCACCGGCGACAAGGCCTTCATCGCGGGCCTCCGACAGCGTGGCGCCCGCCCCTGGGCCAACACACTGGGCCAAGCGAACGAGAACGCCGGCTGGTCGGACCACGACGCCCGCACAGATCCCGCCGGCGTCTGGGGCGTCGCCATCGACCACGGCATGACCATGATCCAAACCGACTTCCCCCGCCTCCTCGCCGCCTACCTGAAGTCCCGCGGACTGAACGCCGCCCCATAACGCCCACCGGCCACACCGAGCCGCGCCCGCACCAAACACGCGCTTCATCCGCATCGCGCCGGCTGTTTTTTTCCAGCGGGCCGTCGCCAACTCCCCGCCGCGTGCGAATGGTTGAAGGGCGGCGCGACGCTCTCTGGGGGAGGGCCGCGCCGCCACGCACCATCCGAACGGGAGAAGAACGACCATGCGCACCAGGTCCGCCGACGTCACGTCCGCCGCAGCAACGCTGTCCCTCGCGCTCGCCGCCGCCGGCCTCGCCCAGGCCAGCACCGTCAACCCGCTGGCCGATTTCAACGGCATCACCTTCCAGGACTTCCGCACCACCGCCGACGTCGAGGGCCGCCTCCTCGTCGGCCGCGACCTGCTCGGCTCCGGCACCCTCGCCAAAAACCTCTCCGCCACGAACACCGACACCACCATCGTCCGCCGCAACGTCAACGGCAACTTCAACCTGCAGGCCGGCAACCTCCGCCTCGGCGGCACCCGCACCGGCAGCTTCAACTTCAACGGCGGCGGCACCACCATCGCCGACGCCTCCATCGGCAACCTCATCGCCGACGTCGAGTCGCAGCTCCGCACCCTCAGCGCCGGCCTCGCCGCCACCACCGCGAACTCCGTCTTCACCCTGCCCTCGGGCCAGCCCGCCGGCGTCACCTTCAACGCCGCGCCGAACGCCCAGGGCGTCGCGATCTTCAACGTCTCGGGCGACCTGTTCTCCAGCAACCTCGTGCAGAGCATCGACATCGCGCTGAACAACGCCGCCGAGGTCATCATCAACGTCTCGGGCACGAACATCAACGTCAGCGGCGGCAACTTCACCAACGTCTTCAACTCGTTCCAGGCCCGCAGCAGCGTGCTCTGGAACTTCTACGAGGCCGAGACGCTCAACATCGACCGCGCGTTCAGCGGCTCCATCCTCGCCCCCGACGCCCACCTCACCGGCAACAGCCCCATCGACGGCAGCGTCGCCGTCTTCTCCGCAAACTTCTCGGGCGAGCTGCACCTCGCGCCCTTCACCGGCTCGTTCGACCCGTTCATCCCGGCCCCGGGCGTCGCCCCGGCCCTCGCCGCCGCCGGCCTCGTCGCCGCCCGCCGCCGCCGCGCCTGATCGCGGTGCCTGATCGCCGCGACCCTCCGCGCAAGCGGGCCGCCAAGCGCACGGCAGACGCGACAGGAACTCCCCACAACACCCCGCCCATGCGGGGTGTTTTCGTGCGCCCACGCCGCAGTGCCCTCAATACCCGCCGGCCCCCGCCGCGCCCGTCACGATCGCGACCGACGCGGAGCAGCCGAGCCGGTTCGCGCCCGCCGCGATCATCGCGCGGGCATCGGCCGCCGTGCGGATGCCGCCAGACGCCTTCACGCCGAGGCGGTCGCCCACGACGCTGCGCATGAGCCGCACGTCTTCGGCCGTGGCCCCGCCGCCGGAGAATCCGGTCGACGTCTTCACGAAGTGCGCCCCCGCTTCCATCGCGAGCGTGCACGCCGCGCGCTTCTCATCATCGCGCAGCAGCGCGGTCTCGAGGATCACCTTCACCACCGCGGCCCCGTCGGTGGCGTCGTCCGCCGCCTTCACCACGGCCGCGATGTCGTCCGCGACCGCGTCGCGCTCGCCCGCGCGGAGCCGGCCCACCTGCATCACCATGTCGATCTCGTCGGCCCCGTCGGCGATCGCCTGCCACGCCTCAAACGCCTTCACGTTCGCCCGCGCGTTGCCGTGCGGGAAGCCGACGACGGCCGCCACCTTCACCCGCCCCGCGACGCGGCCCCGCGCGAACGCCACCCATGACCCGGGCACGCACACCGAGCAGAACCGGTGCTCGATCGCCTCGTCGCAGAGCCGCGCAAAGTCGGCCCCCGTCGCGTCGGGCTTCAGAAGCGTGTGGTCGATCATCCCCGCCAGTTCGTGATGCTGCGTCATACAAAGCCCTACCGCATACGAGAGATCAGCGCGGCCTGCGCCTCGGGTGTCGCGAGCACGCTCGCGGAAAGATCGGCGCCCGCCTCCAGCAGCGACGCGTCGCCCGAGCCGTCCAGTTGGTTCAGCAGTCCCTTCGTCGCCGCGAGCGCCGCGGGCCCGCCCTGCGCCAAGCGTGCCGCAAGCTCTCCGCACGCCGCGTCAAGCCCCGCCGCGTCCGGCGCCAGCACGTCCACGATGCCGACGCGGTGCGCCTCGCCGGCCGACATCACGCCGCCCATCAGCAGCACCGCCCGGGCACGGCCCGCGCCGATCTTGCGCACCAGCCACGGCGCGACCACCGCCGGGCACAGCCCGAGATCAACCTCGGGAAAGCCGAGCTTCGCCTCGGCGTGGCTCACGCACAGGTCGCACACGGTCGCGAGGCCGCACCCGCCGCCGACGGCCGCGCCGTTCACGCGGGCCACGGTGACGCACGGCAGCGCGCGCACGCGGTGCGTGAACCGCGCGAGCTCCCCCAGCAGCCGGCGCGGCAGCCGCGGGTCGCCGCAGCCGCCCTGCGCCGCGTCGATGACAACCTGCTTCAGGTCCATCCCCGCGCAGAACGAGCGGCCCGCGCCGGTCAGGACGAGCACCCGCGGCCGTGCGCCCGGAGCGAGCCGATCCAACTCGTCAAGCCGCGCGTGCATGTCGCGCAGCAGCTCGACCGAGAGCGCGTTGCGCTGCTCGGGCCTGCAGAGCGTGAGCGTGGCGACGGGGCCTTCGGATGAGAGCGTGGCCAGCGGCGGCGCACGGTCCACGGTGCACGGGTCGGGGCACTCGGTCATCGCCATACCTCCGCGAGCATGGTGCGGCTTTCGTCATGGCCCACGAGCGACATCGAGGCGGCGAGCGCACGCTCGGCGTCTCCCGCCGCGGGCGAGGCCCCGATCCGGTCCAGCCATCCACGCGTGGCGGCGACGGCGTGCGGGGGCTTGGCGGCGAGGGAGCGCGCGAGCTCGAGCGCACGCGGCCGGGCGTCGTCGGGCGTCTCGGTGAGCTCGTGCACGAGGCCGAGCTCGTGCGCCCGCTCGCCGGTGATGAGCTGGGTATCAAGCGTGCGCGAGCGGGCCTGCCCGTCGCCGACGGCGAGGCGGAGCCAAGGCGCTGAGACGGCGGGCGAGACGCCGATCCGGACGACGGGGTAGCCGAGTTTCGCCGCGCGGTCGGCGACGACGAGGTCGGCGCCGCCGAGGAGCGCACAACCGCCGGCGATCGCCGCGCCGTGGGCGCACAGCACGACGGGGCGGGGCTGGTCGCGCATGGCGCGAACGGCGGCCGCGAGGTGCGTGAGGAGCGCGCCCAGCGTCGGCTGGTGCGGCGGGTCGTCCTTGCAGAGCGAGAGATCAAAGCCGGCGCAGAACGCGCGGCCCTCGCCCTGCAGCAGCACGGCGTGGGTCGAGGCGGGCGCCTCGCGCAGCGCCTGCGCGAGCGACAGCAGCGCGTCGGGCGTGAGCGCGTTGCGCTTCTCGGGACGTGCGAGGGTGATGACCCAGACGTGCTCGTTGGCGGCGGCGTGGATCATGCGTGCCCCCCGGCGACGGCGGAGCGGGCGAAGTCGGCGGCTTCGGCGAGGCGGGCGGGATCGACGGTGTGTTGCTCGCCCGCGGCCTCGATCGTGCGCACGAGCAGGGCGGTGTTGACGTTGCCCGGCGCGGGGTGGCCCGGCGTGGAGGCGAAGGGGCAGCCGCCCAGGCCGGCGACGGAGCCGTCGAAGGCGCGCACGCCGGCGAAGAGTGCGGCACGCACGCAGGCGGCGGCGTGGCCGAAGGTGTCGTGCAGGTGCAGCGCGATGTCGTGCGGCTCGACGGGCAGCGCGGCGAGGAGAGGCGCGATGTGCTCGGGGCGGGCGGCGCCGATGGTGTCGCTGACGGCGAGCGTCGGGGCGGCGCTCGGGTGGCCGGCGAGAAGGGGCACAAGCTGCGCGATGACCGAGGCGACGGCGGCGGGGGCGATGGGGCCCTCGTAGGGGCAGGCGAAGCAGCAGGAGATGTAGATCATGACGGCAAGGCCCTGCTCGCGCGCGAGCGCGACGACGGGGCGGAAGCGGTCGATCGACTCGGCGATGGAGGCGTTGGTGTTCTTCTTGTTGAAGGTTTCGCTGGCGGCGGTGAAGAGGTTGACCTTGTCCACGAGTGGGCGCACGCCGTGGGTGCGTGCGGCGGCGGCGTTGGCCTCCAGCAGGCGGAGCATGCCGCGTTCGTTGGGGACGAGGGCGGAGTAGGAGACGCCGGCGGGCTTGTCTGGGGCGAGGAGGGCGAGGAGGTCCGCGGCGTCGGCGAGTTGGGGGATGAGGTCGGGGCGGACGAAACTCGTGAGCTCAACCTCGTGGACGCCCGAGGCGGCGAGGAGACGGACCAGGCGGGCCTTGGCGGCGGTCGGGAGGATGGCGCGTTCGTTTTGCAGGCCGTCGCGGGGGGCGACGTCGGTGATGCGGATGGGGCGGGGCATGGGTGGTGGTCCGGCGGCGTTGGGAGGGGGACCGCGCGGCCTGGGCCGGGGGCGTTGTTGGGAGCCGCTCGGCACGGGCTGAAAGCCCGTGCCACCAAGGAACCGAGGCACGGGCTGCACGCCCGTGCCACCGGGAAAGGCGGGGTGGGGCTAGGCGCTCGTGCGGTCGACGACTCGGTAGGCGTCTCGCTCGCCGCGGCCTCGGAGGGGGTAGTCCTTGCGGAGGGGGTGGGCGGGGAAGGCCTCCCAGAGGAGGATGCGGCGGAGGTCCGGGTGGTTGCGGAAGCGGATGCCGTACATGTCGAAGACCTCGCGCTCGGTCCACTCGGCGCCGGGCCAGAGGTCGCAGACGCTGTCGACGACGAGGGCGGGGTCTTCGGAGATGCCGTCGGTGGGGAGCGAGGGGTTGAGGAAGGTCTTGACGAAGAGGCGGTCGTCGCGGTCAAAGCAGAGGAGGTTGTAGATGACGGCGAAACGGCCCAGCGTGGCGGCGGGGTAGTTGAGGTAGTCGACGCCGGCGACGTCGCTCAGGAAGTTGTAGTTGCAGGCGGGGTTGGTTTTCAGGAAGGCGAGGACGTCGTGCAGCGCGTGCGGCTCGACGATGAGCGTGGTCTGGCCGCGGAACTCGGTGGCGCGGAGCTTGGCGTCCGGGAAGGCCTTTTTGACGGCGGCGAGGGCGGGGTGGTCCGTCTTGACGGGCGGCGTCTGGCTCATGCGGAGACTGTAGCGGGGCGGGGTGGCTGGGGGCTTGCCCCGGGGGCGGCCGGGCGGCTTCGCGAGGGTGGAGAGGCCGCGGCGATGGACCGGGGAAACGGACGGCGGCGTGGGTTAGCCGGCGACGAGGCGCATGGCGACGAGGTCCTGCACGTCGAGCAGGCCGACGGGGCGGCCCTGGGCGTCGACGACGGGGATCTCGTCGGCGCGGAACTCGCGGACGAGGGCGGCGGCGTCGCGGGCGAGGGCGGAGTCTGGGAGGGTGCGGGGGTTCGCGGTCATGACGTCGGCGATGGGGCGGGCGAGGTCGGCGGGGTTTCGGAGGATGAGGCGGCGGAGGTCGCCGTCGGTGAAGAGGCCGGCGAGGCGGCCGGTGGCCTGGTCAATGACGAGGATGGCGCCGGGCCTGCGGGCGAGGGTGTCGGCGTGGCGGAGGGCGTCGGCGACGGTTTCGGTGGTGGCGATGAGGGGGAGGTTGTCGCCGGCGCGGAAGCGGAGGAGATCTGTGACGGGGCGGAGAAGGCCGCCCAGTTGGCCCCCGGGGTGGCGGCGGGCGAAGTCGGCGTCGGTGATGTTCTTTCGGCGGGCGAGGGTGAGGGCGAGGGCGTCGCCCAGGGCCATGGCGACGGTGGTGCTGCTGGTGGGGGCGAGCAGGCGCGCGCCGGTGGCGGTGTGGGCGGCTTCTTCGTCGACGGCGTCGTCGAGCACGGCGTCGGCGAGGCGTTGGAGGCTGGTGGGCTTGGCGGCGTTGGCGCGGGTGATGGCGATGATGGGCAGGCCGTCTTGCTTCAGGACGGCGGCGAGGGCGACGACCTCGGCGGTTTCGCCGCTGTGGCTCAGGCAGATCGCGACATCATGCGTGCGGAAGCGGCCCAGATCGCCGTGTGCGGCCTCGGTGGGGTGAACGGCGTGGGCGGTGATGCCGAGGCTGCTGAGGGTGGCGGCGATTTTGGCGCCGACGTGGCCCGACTTGCCCAGGCCGCTGACGAGGACGGTGCCGCCGGCGTCGGTGGCGCGGTGGATGAGGTCTGCGGCGTGGGCGAGGGCGGGCCCGAGGCGGTCTGCGGCCCGGCGGATGGCGTCGGCCTGCTCGAGCAGTTGGGAGCGGGCGAAGGCGAGCTCGCCCTCGGGGTGCGGGGCGGCGTGGGGGCTCGCGGCGGGGGCGTGTGGCGACGCAGGGAGGGGCATCGGGAGAGGGTAGACTCGCGTGGGGCGGGCCTGAAGGGGCGGACGGGGTTGGAAGCGCGGCGGGGAGGGTGTGCGTGAGCGAGGACTACCGCGTCAGGCTGGAGGCGTTTGAGGGGCCGCTGGATCTGCTGCTGCACCTCATCCGCCGGGCGGAGGTGGACATCCACGACATCCCGATCTCGTCGATGACGGAGCAGTATCTGTCGCACCTGCGTGGGGTGGAGCGGCTTGATATTGACCTGGCGGGTGAGTTTTTGGTGATGGCGGCGACGTTGATGGAGATCAAGAGCCGGATGGTGGACCGGCTCGCGAGCGGGGAGGCGGAGGAGCCGGAGCGGGAGCGGGCGGGGCGGGCGGACGAGGACGCGAGCGACCCGCGGTTTGAGCTGGTGCAGCAGTTGCTGGCGTATCGGAAGTATCGCGACGCGGCGGATGCGCTGGAGAGGCGGCGGGAAACCTGGGAGCAGCGCGCGCCGGTGCGGCCGCTGGGGGTGAGCGGGGAGGAGATGGCGGCGGCGCTGGAGAGCCAGATGGGGGAGTTGGACCTGGACGATCTGACGCTGAGCGATCTGGCCGAGGCGTTTGCGAAGATCGTGGCGACGGTGAACCTGGATCGCCTGGGCGAGCACCAGGTGGTGAGCGACGACACGCCGATTGAGCTGCACGCGGAGGACATCGTGGATCGGCTGACGCGGCGCGCGGAGGCGGCGCGGGCGGAGCTGGGCCTGACGGACGCGGATGTGCCGAGCGCGGACGAGGCGGCGGGGACGCTGTTTGCGCAGAAGAGCCGGGCGCGGCTGGACGAGCTGTTCACCGGGCGGACGCGGGCGGAGATGGTGGGGCTGCTGCTGGCGCTGCTGGACCTGGTGCGGCAGCACCGGGTGCGGTTTGAGCAGGGGCAGGACGCGGGGGGGGCGAGGGGGGCGGTGTTTGTGGCGCTGCGGGGGGATGGGGCGCAGAAGGCGGACGGGGCGATGACTTAACGTTGTGGGGGGATACAGGAGGATTCGGCCGTGAAGCATCAGGGAAGTTGCGGGCGTGAGTGGTGTTTTTCGGTGACCGTGGCGGTGGCGGCGATGCTCGCGGCGTGCGGCGGGACGCAGACGCGTCGCAGCGACCCGCATCGCGCCGCCGTGGAGCTTGCGTCGCACAATGTGCCGGCCCTGCACCGAGTGACCGCGGTGCCGGCCCGGGCACTCTCGCTTTGTGTCTCGCTCGCGGTCGGAACCTTCCAGAGCCGTTCCCCGGCAAGCAGCCCGCACGGGGAGAAGATCTTCGATCTCTACGTCAGCGACGAGGCGCAGTACCACGCCGCGGTGCACGGCGCGACCGTTCCGGTTGGCTTTACGGCGGTCAAGCAGGTTTGGCAGACGCCGCCTGTTCGTCGCGATCCGGGATCGGAGCCGCCGATCCCAGCCGGGCTCATCGCGCCGCGCGATGTCTTTGGCTTCTTTGTCATGACCAAGCGTGATCCGACCGAGCCGGGAACGGACGAAGGATGGCTGTACGGGGTTGTGAAGCCGACCGGCGAGGCGATTGAGTGGGGCCCGATCCCGTCGTGCGTCGGGTGTCACCGGGAAGCGACCGGCGATCGGATGTTGGGATTGGATAAGGCGGCGTTTGTGGTGTCGGATGCTCTGCCGACCCAAGGTGGATAATGAACCGCAGGGTCCGAGCCACGGTCCTCGGGTGTTGTTGATATTTTGACACGGAGCGGGAGATTCATTGTCTGCGGGATGCCGCAGCGTTTGGTCCTCCTTTGTATGGACTGTTTTACCGGGGGCTATTTGGTCGCCGAAGACGCGGCCAAGTCTTTATTGCGATGACACTCGGGGTGGGCGAATGTCCTTTGTGCGAGCCGGTCACTTCTCCTCGCTGTGCGCACCCCGGCCCGCGGCGGTGTGGTCGTTGCACGCGCGTCCTGTTGACGGGTTAACACACGGGTAACCCGGTATGCTCCGCCCGCGGCCGATGCCGCGAGAGGAGATCGTGATGGGCCGCGACGCGTTGATGCATCGGGTGGTGGGTGGGGCTTTGATCGCGCTGGCGGGGGCGGCGGCCTTCGGCGGGTGGGCGCGGGCCCAGGGTCCGGCGATTGACCAGACCCCCGTCGACGAGTCTGCGCTCGATGTCTACACGGCGAGTCGGGACCCCGCGTTTGCGTGGCAGCACGCCGCGACGGAGTCGGCCGATGGGGTGACGACGCACCTGCTTCGGCTCACGAGCCAGGCGTGGCGCGGCGAGGGCGAGGTGTCGCACCCGGTGTGGACGCACTGGCTTCGGATCGCGGTGCCGGACGAGGTGAAGGCGAACACGCCGCTGCTGCTGATCGGCGGGGGGAAGCGGCGGGAGGAGGCGCCCAAGGCCTCGGCCGGGCTGCTGACGATGCTCGCGAAGCAGGCGGGCACGGCGGTGGTGTTCATCGACAACGTGCCCAACCAGCCGCTGGTGCTGAACGGCGACGGCGTGGAACGGTTTGAGGACGATCTGATCGCCGAGACGTGGATGACGGCGCGGAAGACCGGCGACGTGAACTGGGTGCTGCAGCACGCGATGGCGAAGAGCGCCGTCGCGGCGATGGATGCGACCGAGGCGTTTTTCGCGAGCGAACGCGGCGGCGGGACGAAGGTCGACGGCTTTGTCATCACCGGCGGCTCCAAACGCGGCTGGACGACGTGGCTCGCGGCGTGCGTGGACGAGCGGGTGCGCGGCATCATCCCCATGGTGATCGACACGCTGAACCTGCCGGCGACGGTGCGGCACCACTGGTCGGCCTATGGCTTTTGGTCGCCGGCGATCCATGACTACACCGACCGGGGGCTGTTTGAGTGGATGGGGGAGCCGGGCTTCCGCACGCTGCGCGAGCAGGTGGACGCGTACGTGTACCGGCCGCGGCTCACGATGCCGAAGTTTCTGCTGAACGCGGCGGGGGACCAGTACTTTTTGCCGGACACGAGCCGGTTTTATGCGAACGACCTGCCGGGGGAGACGCGGCTGCGGTACGTGCCGAACGCGGACCACTCGATCGACGACGACGACCCGAGCGCGATCCTGTCGGCCGTGGCGTTTCATCAGGCGGTGTCGCGCGGGGCCGCGCTGCCGCGGCTGGAGTGGCGCGTGGTGTCGGCCGGGGCGACACCCGGGACGGCGGGGTCGGCGGCCGGGGACGCGGGGTCTCCCTTCCGGCTCCGCGTGCGAGCGAGCGCGCAGCCGGCGACGGTGAAGGTGTGGCGGGCGGACAACGCCTCGGCGCGGGACTTCCGGTTGGCGACGATCGGCAAGGCGTGGACGGCGACCGAGGCAGAGCCCAAGCCCGTGACGGCGGGCGAGACGCCCCCGGTGTACGACTTCGAGGTGCCGATGCCGGAGGCGGGGTACCGGGCGTGCTTCGCGGAGTATTCGTTCACGGTGCCGGGCGTGCCGCTGCCGCTGGTGTTTACGACGGAGGTGTTCGTGCTGCCGGACGTGCTGCCGTTCGGGGATCTGGCGGTGGGGCAAGCCAAGCGCGAAGAGGCCCCGCAGAAAGCGGAGTGACGCAGGGCCCTCGGTCGCCTTGCTCCGAAGATCGCGGATGACCGCTTGCGTGACCGCGTCGCGCGTGGCGGTTCACACCTCCGCGTTCTCCAGCCGGCGCACGATTTCGGCGAGGCAGAGGGCGGCGGTGGCGCCGTCGACGACGCGATGGTCGCAGGCGAGGCTGAGCGGCAGCAGGCGGGCGACGGCGGGCTGGCCTTCGCGGACGGCGACGCCGTCGTAGGCCTTGCCCACGGCGAGGATGCCGACTTCGGGGGCGTTGATGACGGGCGTCGCGAAGCGGCCGGCGTGGCTGCCGACGTTGCTGATGGTGAAGGTGCTGCCGCTGAGGCGGTCGCGCGGGATGCTGCGGTCCCGGGCGGAGGCGGCGGTGGAGGCGATGGCGTCGGCCAGGCCGAGGGCGTCCAGCGTGTGGGCGTCGCGGATGACCGGGACCATGAGGCCGCTGTCGGTGTCGGTCGCGATGCCCAGGTGGACACCGGCGAACTGCACGATCTCTTGCGAGGCCTCGTCGACGCGGGCGTTCATCGCGCCGAAGCGGCCGCCGAGCGCGGGCCCGATCGAGCGGCAGACCGCGGCGGCGATGAAGGGCAGGAGGCTCAGCTTGCGGCCCGTCTGTTGGGCGAGGTCGCGGCGCGCGGCGTCGAGGCCCGACACGTCAGCCTCGTCCATGACGGTGAAATGGACGGCGGTATTCACGCTGTCACGCAGGCGCTGCGCGATGGTGCGGCGCACGCCGCGGAAGGGGACGCGGGCCTCGGGGGTGCCGGCGACGCTCGAGGCTTGGGCCGGATCGGGGATGGGCCGCGGGCCGGCGGCGGGCGCGTAGCCGGGGGAGAAGGGGAGCCCGGCGTGCGGCGGCGCGTGGGGCAGGCCGTAGGGCATGGCGTAGGGCGCGGGGTACGGCATGGGGGGATAGGGGTAGCCGTAGGGCATCGGGTAGGGCATGGGGGGGTAGGGGTAGCCGTAGGGCGCGGCGGGGTACGGCGGCGGCGGGTAGGGCATGGGCGGCACGGGGCCGCTGGGCTGGGCATAAGTAGCCTGGGGGTAGGCAGGCTGGGGGTAGGCGGGTTGGGCGAAGGCAGGCTGGGGCGCTTGGGCCGGCGCGGGCGGCAGCGGGCGACGTGACTCCGCGGGGATCGCCGCGCCCGGGGCCGCGGCGGAGGCCGTTGACGGCGTGGGTCGCGTGGCTTCGGCGGGCGCGGGGGTGGAGGGTGGGGTGGCACGGGCCTGGCGCGGGGCGGCGGTGCCCTCGGCGGCGTCGCGGACGTCCTTCGCCGTGACGCGGCCGCCGATGCCGGTGCCGGCCACGGCGTTGATGTCGAGGCCCAGGTCTCTCGCGAGGCGGCGGACGGCGGGGGCGGCGAGGGCCTTGCCGTCGCGGGCGGTGAGGCCCGCCATGTCGTCGGACATGCTGCCGACGACGGTGCCGGCGTCTTCACGCTCGTGCGTGCCGTTGCTGGAGGGCGCGGACTTGGCGGCGTCGTGGGCGCGTGGCTTGGCGGCGGCGGCGGGGGACGCGGCGGCGGCGCCCTCGTAACTGACGAGCGGGTTGCCGACGTGGAGGATCTCGCCGGGCTTGCCGTGCAGGGTCTTGATGACGCCGGCGCGCGGGCTCGGCACCTCGACGAGGGCCTTGTCGGTCTCCATCTCGGCGAGGATCTGGTGCTCCTTCACGGTGTCGCCGACGGCGACTTTCCACGAGATGAGCTCGGCCTCGTGGACGCCCTCGCCGAGGTCGGGGAGGATGAAGACGTTGGGGTCGGTGGATTTGGCGTGGGCCATGGGGTCAGGTCTCTCGCACAGTGTTGAAGCGGCCTCGGGGAAGAAGACTCAATACGCCAGCGTCTCGCTGATCGCCTTGCCGATGCGCTTCGCGTCGGGCAGGTACTCCAGTTCAAGCTTGTAATACGGCATGATGGTGTCAAAGCCGGCGACGCGCTGCACCGGCGCCTCGAGATGCAGGAAGCACCGCTCCTGGATCAGGGCGCTGATCTCGGCCCCCAGGCCCACGGTCTTTGGCGCCTCGTGCACCACCACGCAGCGGCCCGTCTTCTGCACGCTCTCGGCGATGCAGTCAAGGTCCAGCGGGTCCACGGTGCGCAGGTCGATGAGCTCGATCGAGACGTCCTCGGGCGCTTGGTCAATCGCTTCGAGGCACTGGAAGACGCTGGCGCCCCAGCTGACGACGGTGAGGTGCTCGCCCTCGCTGACAACCTTCGCCTTGCCGATGGGCAGGGTGTACCAGTCTTCGGGCACTTCCTCGCGGAAGCTGCGGTAGGCCCGCTTGGGCTCGAAGAAGATGACGGGGTCTGGGTCCTCGAGCGCGGCGAGCAGCAGGCCCTTCGCGTCGTACGGGGTGCAGGGCATCAGGACCTTCAGGCCCGGGCTGTGGGTGTAAATGGCCTCGGGGCTGTCGCTGTGCAGCTCGGGGGCGTGGATGCCGCCGCCGACGGGGACGCGGATGACCATCGGCATCGTGATCGCGCCGCGGGTGCGGGTGCGGAAGCGGGCGGCGTGGTTCACGATCTGGTCGTACGCGGGGCCGAGGAAGCCCTCGAACTGGATCTCGGGGATGGGCCGCATGCCGGCCATCGCGAGACCCACCGCAACGCCGATGATGCCGCTCTCGTCGAGCGGGGTGTTCTGGACGCGGTGCTCGCCGTGCTTGGCGGCGAGGCCGTCGGTGGCGCGGAAGACGCCGCCGTTCACGCCGACGTCTTCGCCCAGGATGACCACGCGGTTGTCGCGTGCGAGGGCGAGGTCGAGGGCGTTGGTGATGGCCTGCACGAGGGTCATCTGCGGCATCTGCGGGGCTCCGGACAGGACGAATGAACGGGACCGGACGGGCGGGACGGGCGGGCGGGGCGAACGAACGGGGTGCCCGGCCGCGGAGGGATCAGCCGATGATGCCGCCGAGGTCGACGCCGGCGGAGCCGGCGTCCTCGGCGGTGCGGATGCGCTCGGTCGCGGCGGCGACGGCGGCACCGCCCGCGGCCCCGGCGACGAGGCTCAGCGCGGCGCTCACGTCGTCCGCCACCTCGCGGGCGCTGCGCTCCACGCGGATGGGCAGCGGCACGGCCAGCACCTGCACCTCGGCGCGGCCCTTGCGCTCTCGCACGGCGATGACGTGCAGCGGGTTGATCCACTGCGTCTCGCCCTTGACATTGGTGAGCGGCACGAGCATGCGGGGCCTTTCGGGCGGGCGCGGGCCACGCCTCAGCGGGGGGCGACCATCGTCGCGAAGTCGACGTTCAGGGGCGTCTCGAAGATCTCGCGGGCGGCGATGATCGCGGTGCCCAGGCGCGCCCGCGCGTCGGGCGTGAAGCCCTCGGGCTCGGCGCCGCTGAGCCGCGCGGAGTAGCGGTACTCCGCCGGCGAGCCCGACGCCCCGAGGTCGACGCGGACGTAGAGCACGCGCGGGTCCTCCGCCTCGACGGGGCCGGCGTCGGTCGTCTTCTGCCACTTCGGGGCCGACATGCGGAACTCCAGCTCGCGCTCGCCCTGCACCGTCGGCTCGATGCCGTAGGACTGGGCCCGCGCGATCAGCTCGCGGCGGGCCTGCTCGCGGATCTCCGCGACGCGCTCGACCCGCATCAGGTTGTCGTAGCGCATGGTGCCGCTGAACTGGAACGTGCCGGCGCAGCCGCCCAGGGCCGCGGCGAGCAGCGCTGCGCCCGCGAGCCGCGCGAGCGGCGTGCGGACGAGCTGGCTCGACGCGTGGCGGCCGAACATGCGGACGGGGCGGGGGCTCATGATGGGACGGGTGGCGTGGTGCATGGCGGTGTTCCCTCGTGCGAACATCATCATCATCGTGCGGGGCGGCGAGAGGCCGGGACGGCGGACGGGCGGACGGGCGGACGGGCCCGGCCCGCGCGGGGCCGGCCCGGGCTGGTGGTGTCAGGCGTGCTGCGGCTGGGCCCGCAGGCCCACCTGCTCGGGGCGCTGGCCCAGGCTGCTCGTGCGCATCGTGTCGCGCTGCACGCGCAGCTCCTCGGGCAGCTCCGCGAACATGTGGTTGAAGAAGTCGGCGGTCGACGGCGGCTCGATGCCCTCGGCCGCCTTCACGATCTCGCTCACGATGCGGTCGGCCCGCTCGCCCAGCGACGTCTGCCGGGCCTCGTCCCACAGGCCCTTGCGCTCGAGGTACTTCCGCGTGCGGATCAAGGGGTCCTTCGCGAGCCAGGCGTCGAGCTCTTCCTGCTTGCGGTAGCGCCGAGCGTCGTCGGCCGTGGTGTGGTCGCCCAGGCGGTACGTCACGCCCTCGATGAAGCTGGGCCCGCCGCCGCGCACGGCCCGGTCCCGGGCGTCCTTCACGGCCTTGTAGACCGCGAAGATGTCGTTGCCGTCGACCTGCATCGTCGGCATCTCGTACGCGATCGCCTTCTGCGCGACGGTGGGCGAGCGCATCTGCTGCTCGCGCGGCACGCTGATGGCCCACTGGTTGTTCTGGCAGAAGAAGACCACCGGCACCTGCAGCGTGCTGGCGAAGTTCATCGCGCCGTGGAAGTCGCCCTCGCTCGTCGCGCCGTCGCCGAAGTACGTGATGGCGGCCCCCGCCTCGCCCCGCAGCTTCATCGCCCAGGCGATGCCCGTCGCGTGCAGCATGTGCGTGCCGATGGGCACGCTCACCGGCGTCATCTTCACGCCCGGCGGGATCTGGTTGCCCCGCTCGTCCCCCATCCAGTGCAGCAGGATGTAGTGGTACGGCAGGCCGTGCAGGTGCATCGCCGCGTTCTCGCGGTAGCACGGGACGACCCAGTCGGTGCCCTTCACCATCGCCATCGCGGAGCCGACGGCGTTGGCCTCCTGCCCCTTGTTCTGCGGGTAGGTGCCCATGCGGCCGCTGCGCTGGAGCTTGAAGGCGATCTCGTCCAGGGCGCGGCAGATCCACATCTGCTCGTAGGCGAAGAGCACCTGGTCGTCGGTGAGGGTGTCCTTGGCCAGTTTGGCGTCGAGCCTGCCCTCCTCGTCGAGGATCTGCAGGTGCTCGATCTTGGCCTCGTAGATCACCTTCTTGGGCATGCCTCGCTCCGGTGCCGTCGGGCGGCGGCGGCGCGGGCACGGGACGGTCCCGGCGCACGTCGGCGGCCGACTGGGCTGCTACAGGCTGCATGGTACCGACCTGGGCGCGCGTCGGCCGGCGCACGCGGGGCGAAAAGCCGCCGAATCTCGGCCGCGGCGCGTGCGAGGCTCAGACGGACCGGTGGTTGATCTGTGTGCGCCGTGTGCGCCGCGTCGGCCGCTCCCGCAGAGCATGGGGCGAACCGGGAGGGCCCCCTGACGCCGCGGAGCCGCCGACCGGCGTCGGCCTGTCATCCCGTCGCCGCGGCCCGGTCGAATCGAACGGCGGGGGCCAGACCCAGCACGCCGCCCATCACCGCGCGCCCCGCATAGATCGCGGGCGTGAGCAGCAGGGCGAGGGCGAACTTCAGCACATACCCCGTCGCCGCCGTGCGGAGCACAAAGGCCAGGTCGGCGTGGTCCTTCCCCGCGAGCACCGGGAAGACCCAGAAGAACATGAACGTGACCGCGAGGCTGTCGAAGACCTGCGAGACGATCGTGCTGCCCGTCGTGCGGAGCCAGACCAGCCGGCCCCGTGTCAGACGGTTGAAGCCGCTGAACACCGCGATGTCCAGCAGCGAGCCGACGAGGAAGGCCAGCAGCGACGCGATGTACATGAGCGACGCGGAGCCGAAGACCTCTTCAAACGCCGCGGAGGACGCGGTGCCCGGGATGCCCTCCAGCGTGGGCATCGCCCGCGCGGCGGCGAGCACGCCGAACGCCATCGCGGCCATGGAGAAGCCGACGTAGGCCACACGTCTCGCGGCCCGCGGGCCGAAATACTCGTTCAACAGATCGGTGAGCAGGAAGGTGACCGGGAAGACGAGCATGCCGACCGTGTGCTCCACCGCGAACCGGCCCCCGCCGGGGAGCACGAGGCCGGTGTCGATCGAGAAGAGCTTCACGCCGACGATGTTCGCCATCACGATGGACGTGACGAACACGGCCGAGAGCCAGAGGTACACGCGCTGGCCGAGGCTCAGCGCATGCGGCTCGGCCCGCGGCGGCGAGGGCGGATCACCGGCCCCAGCGCCCCCGACGGCCCGCGACGAGTCCGGCGGCGCCACGCGGCCGTTGAGGGTCGACGCCCGGTCTGGGGCCGCAGAAGTCTCGGCGGGTGTGCCCACGGCACGCGATGAGGAGTCGGCCATACTCACGCAAGATCGTACAGCCGCCGGGCGCGGATGCTGCACCGCGTCGGTTCACGCCCGGGGGGGCCGGGGCCGAACGGGGGCCAGCGGGGCGCAGCCGGGCTCCGCTGGAACGTACAGACCGGTGGGGTCGCGGGTCCGGTCTACTGCCGCGCGGTCTCTTCCATGTGCTCGCGGCCGGTGCCGCCGTGGACGTAGGCCCCGGTGGAATCGCCCGGGAACTGCTTGATGTGCTCCTGCTTGGGCCGGTGGCCCTTGCCGCGGAGGTCGGTCGGCGTCTTCTCGGGGATGATGAAATCGCTTGCGGGCTGGGCGTCGTTCAGCGCGAGGGCCGCGGCCGCCGCGGTCTCCATGCTCACGTCGGCGTTCTCGTACAGCGCCCGGATCCGCTGCTGGATCTCAAGCTCCGCCAGATCAAAGAAGTGCAGCGCCGCCGCCTTGTCGCGCTCGAACTCCAGCCCGTCGCCCCCGGAGCGGACGTCCTTGTCGAGCCGGCTCAGCGTGCACGCCCAGGCGTGCAGCAGGATGGCGATGTCGGCCAGCCTTCCCTGGGCGCACTGGGCGCTCACCATCTTCGCGTCGTAGCGCAGGCCCGTGCGCTTCACCTGGTAGGTGAACTCGCTGATCTGCGCGCACAGCCGCCGCCCGTGCTCCAGCAGCGACTGGTGCAGACCGTTGATCACCGGCGCCTGCCGCCGCACGCCCAGGAAGACCTCAAGCCCCAGCGGCACGCCCTTGGGCGCGAGCTTCAGGTTCAGCGGGTTCGCCTTCGCCGCCTCGCGCAGGCCCAGCAGCATCTCCGCGAGGGCCTTGCCGCCCCAGCCGAAGATGAACTGCTGCATCACCTCGTTCGCGCCCTCCACGATCGTGTTGATGCGGCTGTCGCGGAAGATGCGCTCGACCTCGTTCTCGGTCATGTAGCTCTCGCCGCCCATGATCTGCACGGCGTCGTTCACCGAGCGCCAGCCCATCTCTGAGCAAAAGACCTTGCAGATCGCCGTCTCGACGCGGATGTCCTCGTCGCCCCGGTCGAGGAAGCCCGTCGTCATGTACAGCAGGCTCTCCATCGCGTAGCAGTACGCGCTCATCCTCGCGATCTTCTCCCGCACCTGCTCAAAGCTCGACAGCGGCCGGCCGAACTGGTACCGCGTCTGGCTCCACTTGATCGCCTGGTCCATCGCCCGCTTGGCCCCGCCCAGCATGCCGGCGCTCAGCGTGCACCGCCCGTAGTTCAGGCACGTCAGCGCGACGTTCAGGCCCTTGCCCTCGCCCGCCAGCAGGTGCCAGCGCGGCACCTTGACGTTGTTAAAGCGGATGCGGGCCTGCCACGTGCCGCGGATGCCGCACTTCGCCCGGTTCTTACTAAAAATCTCGATCCCCGGCATGTCGGGCGTACACACGAGCGC
>CAZCBN010000023.1:0-4714 GCA_964496975.1 uncultured Phycisphaeraceae bacterium | reverse complement strand
CGCCGTCACCCGCTCCTTGCCGTCGGGGAACTTCTGCTTGCTCATCACGGTGAACAGCCCGCTGATGGCCCCGCTCGTCGCCCACTTCTTCTCGCCGTTCAGGATGTAGTGCGACCCGTCGGCGCTCAGCTCGCAGCGAGTCTCCTGCCCGCCCGCGTCGCAGCCGACGTTCGGCTCGCTCAGGCAGAACGCGCTGAGCCACTCCCGCGCCAGCTTCGGCAGCCACGCCTTCTTCTGCTCCTCGGTGCCGAAGAGCATGACGGCCTTGCACCCGATGCTCTGGTGCGCGCTCACGATCACCGCCGTGCTGCCGCAATACTTGCCGATGAGTTCCAGCACTCGGTTGTAACTCGTGATGCCCATCCCCAGGCCCTGGTACTCCTTGGGAATGGTCATGCCCAGCACGCCCATGGCGAACAGGCGCTTCAGCACCCACTCGGGCACGTACTGCTCCTGGTCGATCTGGATGCTCGGGTGCTCGTGCTTCAGGTAGTCCTCAAGCTCGGCGAGCAAACGGTCGCACTCGGCCGTCTCCTCCGGGCTCTCCTTCGCGATGTCGTAGTACGGGAACAGCAGGTCGCTGCGGATGCGGCCCCAGAAGTAGCTCTTCGCCACGCCCAGCGTGTCGGGGTCCGTCCCCATCAGCGCCTCGGCCTGCTCGATCATCTTCCGGTCGGCCTCGCTCACGCCCTTCATCTGCTTGATGTCCGCCATCGCGATCACTCCCGTGAGAAAAGCCGTGCTCCGCGAGAGCCCGTCCGGGGCCCCCCCACCATCGATCGGCTCGCCGAGCCGACCCGTCCGGATCTCGCCCGCGCCCAGACCCCTTCCAAACCGCAAACCGCCCTCGCGGCCCGCACCGTACGCATCGCTCCGCGGACGCGCACGGATGCCCGACGACCGCGACTGTAGCACCACAGACCACGAAAACGTATCCACCCGCGCCGCTTACCGGCCCTTGGCGAAGAACCCCTCGATCGCCCCCCGCCCCTCCGCCGTGCCGCGGAGGTACACCAGCCGCTCCCGCTCCACCCGGCATCCCTCCGCGTACCCCTTCAGCAGGCCCGCGTCGATCGCCTCCACCACCGCGCTCGCGGCCGCCGTCTTCGGAAGGTCGGGCCGAACGCGGTCCAGGGCCTCCAGCGTCGCCGGCCCGGCGCGTCCCCGGCCGATCCACCGAAGCGGCGAGCCGTCGCGGCTCCGGGCCCCCGTCGCGGGCTGACGCAGCGCCCAGCGGGCCGCGGCCTCGCGCAGCGCCGCGGGCTCGGGCACAACCTCGTCAAACAGGCCCGCCTCCTTCGCCGAGTCAAAGTTCAGCGGCGTGCCGCTTGCGGTGAGCTCGATCGCCCGCGCCGGGTCCATGCGGGCCGGCAGCAGGTTCGTCCCGCCCCAGCCGGGGCAGATGCAAAGCCCCGCCTCCGGCAGCCCCACCGGGTACGGCTTGCCCGACGCGCTGGGCGACGCCACAAGCCCGTCGCAGTGCATCGCCAGCTCCAGCCCGCCGCCCAGCACGGCCCCGTTGATCGCCGCGACCGTCGGGTACGGCAGCTTGCTCAACCGCAGGAACGTCTTTGCGCCGTACTCGAGGTACCGCAGAAGCTGCTCGTCGTCCCACTCCAGAATCGTCTTCAGGTCCGCCCCGGCCACGAACGACCGCTCGCTCGCCGACGCCAGCACCAGCGCCCGCACGTTCGGCGGCAGGTGCGTGATCGCCGCGTCGAGCCGGCGGATCAGGTCGTGATCCAGCACCACCACGGGCCGGCCGGGCTGCTCCAGCACGATCGTCGCGACGCCCTTCAACTCCCCCTCGCCCATCACGATCGGCAACGGTTGCACGCTCACGACTTCGCCTCCTCGAGCTCCGGACCCCGGCAGCCCAGCCTTGCAGGCTGTGCGTGTCCCTGGTGGCACAGCCTTGCAGGCTGTGCCGGCCCCGCACGCCATCCACCCTGCCTCACCGCGGCACGCTCGTCGGCGCCAGGTTGCGCACGTCGATCCGGTCGGTCTTCAGGTCCCACACGATGGACCGGGCCCGCGCCACCACGCCGCGGTTGGTCTCCTGCACCACCACCTCGCCGCCCGGCGACTCCGTCCACGCCTCGGCGACGCCCCGCTCGGCGTCGTACCGCACCCGATCGGCGTTCAGATACCGCTCGCCGCTCGTGAAGGCCACGCGGCCCGTCGCGTCCGCCAGCACCAGGTCGCCCGCGAACGACGCGGGGTCGCCGCTCTCGGCCGGCGTGTGCCGCGTCGCCGCGTCGGCGGGCGCGAAGGTCGCATCGAGCCGCTCGCAGTTCAAGAGCGTCGCCCGCCCCGTCGACTGCGCCCTGTGCCGCACGCGCACATCGCCCATGAACACCACGCGCCGGCTCGCCTGCTCCGACCGCATGTCGGTCGCCCACGTGAAGAGCGCCCGCCCGTCGGCCGCTGTGCCGCCCCCG
Source organism: uncultured Phycisphaeraceae bacterium (assembly GCA_964496975.1). Taxonomy (GTDB): domain Bacteria; phylum Planctomycetota; class Phycisphaerae; order Phycisphaerales; family UBA1924; genus CAZCBN01. Next base: position 2,273 of record CAZCBN010000023.1, on the reverse strand, counting down.
TTCGCGGCCCCGTCCGCAGCCCCGCTCGCGGCCCCGCTCGCCGCGTCCGCCCCCGCGCCCTCGGCACGCTCATCGAGCAGCAGCATCCGCCCCGCGGTGGGCACGTGCAGCACGCCCGCCTCGTTGTCGTAATGAATCGTCTCACCCTCGACATACGCAAGCCCCACGAGCCGCGGGCCCGCCGCCGCTTCGGGCACCGCCGCGTACCGCCGGCTCTCCACACTCGCCCGCACCACGGCCCCGGTCTCGTTCGGCCCGCCCACGAGCGTCGCCCGCCGCAGCGGCCGATCGTCCAGCGCCGACCCCTCGCCCGCGTCATCCCCGCGCGCCGCGTCGATCTCGCGTGCCGTGTCATCGCCCTCGCGTGCGCCGGGTGCCGCCGCGCCGATGTCCGCGTCAAGCCGCGCGGCCTTCAGCGTGTCGCGCCGCACCCCGGGCGTCTCCGACACCGCCACCACGCCCCCCTCGCACGCCAGCGTGCCCGCGAGGTCATCAAACGCCATGCCCTCGGTCCACGCCGCGTTCACCCGCGCCGGCCGCTCCTGGCGGTCCCGCAGCGCATGGTCAAACGTCCCCGCCCCGGCCACGCGGATGCGCCGCTGCTCCCCGTCCAGATCGATCGTGTCCCCGGTGATGCGGGCCCCGTGCTGGCTCACCGCCGCGCCGGGCCCCTCCAGCGTCGCGAGCTGGTCCGCCACCTCCGCGTGCAGCCGGGCCGCCTCGCCCTTGGCCGCCCGCGCATCGTCGAACGTCACCGCCCCCTGGCTGTCCAGGATCGCGACCGCCAGGTCGCCCCGCTCGTCCCGCGCCAGCCTCGCGTCCAAAAACTCGGCCTGGATGAACGCCCCATCGTCCCGCGCCGCCCGCACGCCCCCGCGCGCGATCAGCCGCGTCGGCTCCGGGCTATTCGCCTCGCCCGCCGGCTCATCCAAAAACAGCGACAACGCCCGCCCCACGATCCCCGCCCCGCGGCCGTCGATCGCGCTCGCGTCCGTCACGTCCACGCGGTCCACCCGCTGGTTCCCGTCCGCGCCGTCGACAAACGCCGCGTCGAGCGCCCGACCCGTCACCACCGCCCGCGCGTCCTCCGCCTTGATGTTGCCGTCGAACGTCGCACGCGTCAGCCGGTCCGTCATCCGCCCCGTCTCGTCGAGCGCAAACTCGAAGGCCGCCTGGTCGCCCCACGACACCCGCTGCGGCCTCGCCTCCGGCGGCGGCGTCGGGTCCGCGGGGTTCGGCAAGGCGTCCGTCGCCTCCACGTGCTTCGCACCCGTCAGCACGCCCTGCCCCGTCACGTGCGCAAGGCCGAAGGGCAACTGGATCGAAAGCCGGTTCACCCCGCGCAGCGTCCCCGACCGCGGCGCCGCCAGCTCCACACCCCCCACCTCGCTGGAAAGGTCGATCTGCCGCCGCGTCGCCGCGTACTCCACCCGGTGCGCCCGGCCCGTCGCCCCGTTCGCCGAGTCCTCAAACTCCACCAGCGGGTTCCGCACCGGCACAAACCGCAACGCAAGCTCATCCGCCGCCAACGCCCCCGGCACATCCGACAGCGGCGTCAGCGTCAGCGGACCCGTCCAATACAGCGTCACCGGCTCCCCGGCCCCACGGCCATCCCCGCTGCTGCCATCGTCGCCGGCGCCCCCCGCCAAGGCCTCCTCCGCCGCCGCGCCGTCCTCCAAGAGCCCGAGCGAGTCCACCGCGTCCACGGCGTCATCCGCGTCCAGCGCATCCCCCAACGCCGCATCCGCCTCCGCGCCCGCCGAACCCGGCCGCACAGCCCCCGCCGCCCCGTCCGCCTGCCCAATCGCCGCCGCCAACGCAAACACACCCGCCGACATCGCGCCATCCGCGCCCACGGCCCCGCGCCCGCCCGTCCCCTGCGCAAGCCGCTCCACGCGGCCCGCGCCCGCCCGCGCCCCGCGCGCCCCGGGCTCGAGCTGAATCTTGTTGTCCACCGTCCGCGCCCACACGTCGAGCCGGTCCGACCGGATCACCCGCCCCGCCTGCTCCGCCCGCACGTCTTCTTCAAAGATCGCGAGGTAATGCTCCACGCGCGGCCCCACCGCCGCGGGCTCGTCCACCGCCGCCTCATGCGCCGGCGTCCCCTGCACAAGCCGCCACGCCGCAGGCCCCGCCCCACCCTCAGCCCTCGCTCGCTCCGTCGCGGACTCGCCCGCCCCGCCCCCCCACGCCGCGCCGACCGCCGGCTCACCGCCAGCAGGCCCCACCTCCGGCGTGACCTCCAACTCCCCCCCCGGCCCCACCCCAGGCCC
>CAZCBN010000022.1:0-34899 GCA_964496975.1 uncultured Phycisphaeraceae bacterium | reverse complement strand
GCCGCGGAGCCACTCGCCGGGGCCGGAGCCGCAGCGGCGGGAGCCGGGGCCGCGGCGGCCGCCGCTTCCTGGGCCACGCTGAGCGACGCCACGCCGCCGACGACGACCGCCCCGAGCACGAGCGCCGGAACCACCGCAAAGGCCCCGCGCGTCCGGGGGCCGTTCAGACCTGGCATCATCGCGTTCGTCCCTAGAAGAGTGCGGCGGGGCCGCTGCCGGGCACCGCTCGCGGGTGTGTTTTCTGTCAATGTTCGGGCCCACGACCACGCCGGGAGGGGCAGCCCCTCGCGGGGGCAATGCTAGTGAGCATCCAAGCCCACGGCGATGGTCGCCGGCAAGCCGCTCGCCGCCGAGGGCCACGCCGACGCAAAGCCCTCCCACGCCCCCGCCCGCCCGGCCGCGCTCTCGGCGATCGCCCGCCGCAGGTCGGCCATCAGACGCTGGTAGACCCGCAGGTTGTGGAGCGTGACCAGCGTGGGCCCCAGCATCTCGCCGGCCAGGAAGAGGTGCCGCAGATACGCCCGCGAGAAGGGCCCGCCCCCGACCGTCGGCCAGCCCCAGGCCGCGGGCGCACAGGCGTGGCAGTCGCAGCCGGGTTCCAGCGGCCGGTCGTCCTCGGCGAACCGGCTGTTCCGGAGGCGAAGCTGGTCGCGCATGGCGCCCTCGGCGTCGGGCGTTTGCAGGAACGCGCAGGCGTTGCGCCCGTTCCGGGTGGGCAGCACGCAGTCAAACATGTCAACCCCGGCGCACACCGCCGCCACGATGTCCCTGGGGTAGCCCACGCCCATCAGGTAGCGCGGCTTGTGCGCCGGCAGCAGCGGCGCCGTGAACCGCGCCACCCGGGCGATGTCGTCCGACGACTCCCCCACCGCGACGCCGCCGATCGCGTACCCCGGCAGGTCCACGGCCGTGACCTGAGCGGCGGAACGGGTCCGCCGATCGAGGTCGGTCCCCCCCTGCACGATGCCGAAAAGCGCTTGCTCGTGCGCGCGACCGTGGGCCTCGGCGCAGCGGGCGAGCCACCGGGCTGTGCGGTCCAGGGCGAGGTCGAGCCGGGCGGCGTGGTCGGCCGACTGGCGGGCGTCGCGCGCCGCGGCGCTGCGCACGCGGGCGGGGTTCGGGCCCTCGGCGTCGTCGGGGAGCGCGCCGGGGTCGATCGACGGGGGGCAGTCGTCGAAGGCCATGATGATGTCGGCGCCGAGCTCGTTCTGCACCTGCATCGCCCGCTCCGGCGTGAGGCGCACGGCCGACCCGTCGATGATGCTGCGGAAGGTCACGCCGTCGTCGTCCACGGCGTTGAGGTCGGCCATGGAAAAGGCCTGGTAGCCACCGGAATCGGTCAGGATCGGCCCGTCCCAGCACATGAAGCGGTGAACGCCGCCGCGGCGCTGGACGAGTTCGCTGCCGGGCCTGAGCAGGAGGTGGTAGGTGTTGTTGAGGCAGATCTGTGCGCCCGACTCGCGGAGGTGCACGGGTAGCACGCCCTTCACGCTGCCGCGCGTGCCGACGGGCATGAAGGCGGGCGTGTCAAACTCGCCGTGCGGCGTGCGCACGCGGCCGGTGCGTGCGGGCGTGCGGGCGCAGGTGGCGTGGATGGTGAAGGAGAGCGGGGCGGCGCTCACACGCGGTCCCCGGTGGGCGGGCTGGGCGGACGCGGGTTCTCCAAGGGCTGGTCGGGCGGGGTGAGGCCGAGCTCGTTGGAGGCGCGGGCCATGAGCTCTCGCTCGCGGGGCGTGAGGGAGGACAGGCCGCGGGCGTCGATCTTGCGCAGGAGCCGCTCGGCGTCGTCGCGGCTGGTGCGCGGGCCGCGCGCGCGCGGGGTGGTGCTGCGCCTCGGGGGGGCGAAGACGTCGAAGAAGTCGCGCAGAAGGTGCGGGTTTCGGACGAAGAACCAGCCCGCGGCGGCGCCGCCGAGGTGGGCGGCGTCGCCGCCCTGGTTGTTGCCCTGGATGAGGAAGAGATTGACCGCGGCGACCGCGACGTAGCCGTACGCGAGGGTGCGCATGCGGAGGGGGATGGGGGGGAAGAGGAGCATCATTTCCATTTTGGGCCGGACGTGGGCGCAGGCCATGATGACGCCGAAGACGCCGGCGGAGGCGCCGACGAGGGGCGTGGTCGGGTCCACGTGCAGGACGCCCGGGAGGTTGATGCCGAGGGTGTCGGCGAAGTTGAGGCCGAGGTAGACGAGGCCGCCCGAGATGCCGCACATGAGGTAGAAGGCCATGAAGCGCTTGGGCCCGAGCGGCTGCTCGACGAAGGGGGCGAAGATCCAGAGGCCGATCATGTTCAGCGCGAGGTGGGTGAGGTTGGCGTGGAGGAACTGGAAGGTGACGAGGCGCCAGACTTCGAGGGCGGGGACGATCTGGCCGAAGTGGTTGACCCAGACAAAGGCCTTGGCGGTGGAGAAGTGGCCCAGGGCGTTGAGCCAGTCGCTGACGCGGTAGCGGAGGGAGCCGACGAGGTCGCCGGCTTGATTGAAGACGAGCCGCGCGAGCAGGGGCGTGCCGTCAGGGGCGACGGCGAGGCCGGTCTGGCGGAGTTCCTCGGGTTTGGCGGCGCGGACGTCGGGGATGGTGAAGGGCTGCTGCGTGCCGTCCGGCGCGACGAGGACGACCTGGCGGACGCCCTGCACGACGACGTAGTCGGACTTCAGGACGACCGACCCCTGGCGGAGCGCCGACGGGGCGATCTCGCCGCCGGCGAGGACGGGCGTGCCGAGGCCCTGCATCGCGGCGGAGGCGAAGAAGACCAGCACGTTGGCGACGATGAGCCAGAGCGTGGCGGAGCGGAGATGCGGCCGCGGGTCGTCGGCGGCGCGTGGGGGCTTGGGCATGCGGGGGGCTCCGGTCGGGCTCGGTCAGCCGGGCTTGCTGGCGCGTTCGAGGGTTCGCTTCTCGGCGCTCGTGAGGCTCTGCATGCCGGAGGCGGAGATTTTGGCGAGGATGCGGTCGATCTCGGCCTGCTGTTTGGCGGCGGAGTCTGCGGCCCGCGCGTTCTGACGACGCTGGGCCGCGGCGGCGCGGTTGTCGCGGGCGAAGGCCGCGGCCTGACGGGCGGCGGCGGCCTCGAACAGGTCGTCGGATTCGGGCATGAACTGCGCGCGGCGTCGCTCGTTGTAGCACGTGAAGCCGGCGAACATGGCGATCGCGAAGCCGCTGCTGCCCGTCAGGCCCGCGAAGCTGGCGATGCCGAGACCCACGGCCACGACCAGGCCCACGGTGCTCGCGATGAGGAGCGAGCGGCGGTAGCCCAGCTTCCACCACAGCAGGGACTGGAGGAGCCGGCCCCCGTCGAGCGGGTACATGGGGAGAAGCACGTTGAAGGCGAGCAGCGCGAGATTGGTGACGTGCAGGGCGAGCAGCGAGACCGCTGGGAACCACGGGGCGCCGCTGGCGGCGACGGCTTCGTACGCGGGGCCGAGGTTCAGCGGGTTGACGAAGACGGCGCGGGGGTCGCGCGTGACGGCGAACATGCCGAGGGCGAAGAGGGGGAAGAGCAGGACGTTGACCAGCGGGCCGCCGGCGGTGGTCCAAAACGAGGCGGTCCAGTGGGGCGGGTGAGAGATAGAGGCGAGGCCGCCGAGGGGCCACATGAGGATGCGGCTCGCGTCTCCGCCGACGCGTCGGGCGGCGATGCAGTGGCCGTACTCGTGGAGCAGGACCATGACAAAGAGGCCGGCGACGAGGACAAGGCGGAAGCGGAAATTAAGCCCGCCGCGCGAGGCGGCGGTGATGAGGTCAATCGCGACGAGGACAATGAAGATGAGGTGAACGCGGACATCAATGCCCCAGGCGTGGTAAAGGCGGAGGGACCAGTCCATGGGGTTGGCGCCGAAGCCGCCCATGCCGGGGCCGAAGCCGCCGCCGCGGAAGCCGCGCGGGGATCTCGGTGTGTTGAAGAGCCTGTCGGATCCCACGGTCGGCCTCCTTGCGTTCGTGTGGGGCGGTGGGTGCGGCCGGGCGGCGGGCACGCGGGGCGGGGATAGGCGTGCGCGGCGTCGGGGGACTGATGTCGGCGTTCCGGTGTTAGGGCTTGAGGAACCCCCCACGCTCGGCGAGCAGCAGGGCGAGGACGGACTTGCCGTCCACGAGCGCACCGGTGTCGATCATGTTGAACGCCTCGCCGGCGGAGAGGACGCGGACCTCGAGCGACTCGTCGGGCTGCAGGCGCTGGCCGACGTGGGTGAGGCTTGTGGCGACGAAGGCGTGCATCATCTCGTCGGTGATGCCGGGTGTGGTGTAGAAGCGGCCGATGGGGTAGAGGCCGCTGGCGCGGTAGCCGGTTTCCTCGATGAGCTCGCGCTCGGCGGCCTCTTCTGGCGATTCGCCTGGGTCGATGCCGCCGGCGGGGAGCTCGTCGAGGCGGCCGTTGATGGTGTGGCGTTCGTTGCGGACGAAGACGACCTTGGGGCTGCGTCCGGGCTGCTCGATCAGCGGGACGACCACGACAGCGCCGCGGTGGCGGACGATGGGCCGCGGCCTTTTGGTGCCGTCGGGCTGCTGGAGGGTGAGTTCGATGAAGTCGTACGCGCGGCCTTGGTAGAGGGTTCGCTCGCCGACGATCTGGTCACGAAGGGGTTTCTCGGGCATTCCGGGCAGAGGATACCCGCGGTGCCCGGGCGGAGCGCCGGGCACGGCCCGCGTGGGCTCGTGGCTTGAGGGAACCGGGGCCGGGCGAGCCGGGCGAGCCGGTCACGGGCCGAGGCGAGCGCGGGCGACGAGGGACGGCACGGGCTCGACGGCCTCAGGGGCAGCCGGCGTCGAGGACGGCGAGGAAGTCGAACAGGTCGAAGATGTCGGCGGGGATGGTGTCGCCGTTGAAGTCGAGGCCGCCGTCGAGCTCGGCGAGGAAGTCAAACAGGTCGAAGATGTCGCCGGCGACGGTGTCGCCGTTGAAGTCGGCGGCGCAGGTGACGGTGGTGCCGCCGTTGGCGTCGAGGTTGATCCAGCCGACGTTCTCGCCCCAGGCGAAGCCGCGGAGGACGCCGTTCTGCAGGCGGGCGCCGGCGGCGGCACCGTTGAACGTGACGCCGAGGGCGGTGGTGTTGAAGTTGATCCAGCCGATGTTCTCGCCCCAGGCGTAGCCCTCAAGCTGGCGTGTCGCGTCGCCGGGCGAGCCGAGGAGGTTGACGCCGAAGGCGTTGCCGTTCTGGCTGGCCGGCGGGGGGTTGGGGGAGAGGGACTGGCCGAAGTTGATCCAGCCGACGTTCTCGCCCCAGGCGAAGCCGGAGAGGGTGGACGCGGAGGCGAGGACGCGCCCGCGGCCGGTCGCCTGGCCGTTGAAGTTCACCCAGCCGATGTTCTCGCCCCAGGCGAACTGGTCCTGGGCGGCGGCCGGAGCCGCGAGCGACCCGACGAGGGCGAGGCCGAGCATGGAGACGGCGGAGGGCGTGATGCGAGAGTGGGCGGGCATGGTCGGTCGCTCCTTGGCTGAACGAGGATTTGGCTGGACAAGGATGATGCTGGAACGAGGTCAGGCTGGACAGAGGCCCGGCTGGACAGACGCCAAGCTGGGCGAATCGAGTCGGTCGACACCGATGGCGGCCCCCGCGGGCGGCGCATCATGGGCACCCGCCCGGCAAGCGCCGATGCCGGCCGGCGGTCACGCGAGCGGGGGAATCCCCCGAGGGCCGCCGGCCGTCAAAGGCCTTGACACCGAACAGAGTGCCACGAAGCCGGCCCCGGGTCAAGGGTGACGCGGCGGTCGGTTCACAGCAGAGAGGCGCCGTCGGCGGCTGCGGCGGCCGAGAGAAACACGGGAAACTCGTCCCGTGCACCGCGGCCCGCCGGGGCACCACGGCCCGACCGGCGGCGTGGAGGCGCTTGCTTCTCGGACGGGAAACCTCAGCCACCGTTCGCGGGGCCGTCGCCGCCGCCGATCTGGGCGTCGATCCACTTCCCGTCCTGATGCCGAACGATGACGCCGGTCCGCTCGTAGATCACCTGCTCGGCGATGTTCGCGGCGTGGTCGGCCATCAGCGTGCAGAGGCTTGCGAGCTCGTGCAGGTCAAACGCGAGCTCAACGGAGAGCCGGCCCGACGCGACCTGCCGCTCGGCGTGCTTCAGGATCTCGCTCTTGAACTGGAGGACGGCGTCCTGGCTGTTCAGGACGAGCCGGGCGACGATGGCGTCGCGGGTTTGGAAGGCTCGCACCACGTCGCGCAGCATGCCGATGACGCTGTTCGTCATCACCCGGGTGGTGGGCGGGAAGACCAGCGGGCTGCCGGAGAGCCGCAGGGTGCGCTCGGCGATCGCCACGCCGACGTCGGCGGTTCGCTCGAACTCGTTGTTGATCTTCACGATGGTGAGAATGCCGCGGAGCATCGCCGCCTCCAGCGGCACCGCGTCGCGGGCCACCTCGGTGAGCAGGTCGACGGCCCGCTGCTCAAAGGCGACATCGGCCTGATCCACCACGTCGTCGGCGGCGATCACCTCGCGGGCCGCGGTGTGGCTCTGGGCGAACATCGCGTCGAGGGCCCGCTCGACCAGTTGCCGGACACGGACGCCCTGCGCCGCGAGGGCGTCGTGAAGTTCGTTGAGCGACTCGGCGAAACGCTCGACGGTGATCGTCATGCGGTGGCCCTCGCCGTCGGCGCCCGGGGACCCGGCCGCGCGGGCCCCGACGGGCCCCGCGCCGCCGCCCCAGGCGTGACGGACACCCGCCAATGTACCCCGGCAAACCCGGGCGCGTTGGGCCGGGCCGCCCGGGATCGCGGTTTCAGGGGCAGCCCGCGTCAAGCACGGCGAGGAAATCGAACAGGTCGAAGATGTCGCCGGCGGAGGTGTCGGCGTTGAAGTCGAGCCCCGCCTCCAGGTCCGTCAGGAAGTCAAACAGGTCAAAGATGTCGCCCGGGCTCCCGTCGGCGTTGTAGTCGGCCGGGCAGAAGGCGTAGGGGTCAGACGTGCTGGCCTCGAGCCGTTCGAAGGCCCCCAGGTCGGCGTGGGGCGCGGGGCCCGGGCCGGTGTCGGTCACGCCGGGGTCGTCCACGCGGCGCGGCTCGCCCGACACGTCGGCGTTGATGCTGAACGTGAGGGCCGACACATCGCCCGCGTCCACCAGCGGCGAGCCATCGCCCGGGCGCAGATCGCCCGCCACATCGTCGAAGGTGCCCAGCGTGTTGTCCGGGCCCGCGGAGGGCGCGGCGGCGAACACCGGGTCTCGATACTGCACGCCCGGGCCGGCGATGTTGCTCGGCTGGAGCGTGGGGCTGAAGACCGTGTGCTCCGCCGTGACAACGCCCGAGATGAACTCGGGGAAGTTGCCCGCGACGACGGAGCTGCGGAAGTTGAACCGTCCGCTCGTCATGATCGGGCCGCCGGCGTTTGGCGTGTTCACGTTGGGGTTGGCGAAGTTGCCGACGATCGTGCAGTGGATGAAGTCGGCGTCGAGGCCCAGGCTCACGGCGCCCGAGCCCATGGAGACGACGCGGTTCCGCGTGATCAGGCAGTTCTGGGCGACCCAGACCACCCCGTCGTCGCCCGAGGCGACGCCGGCGGTGAACCCCGCCTGGTTCTCCTCGAACACGCACGAGTCGGTCACGACGAAGCGCGAGCGGCCCGGTGCCTGCAGACTCATCACGCCGGCCGACTGCGTCGCCGCGTTGCGGCGGAAGAGCGTCCGGTCGGCCCGCGGCTGGGTCGGAGGGTCTTGCAGGACGATGGACTGCGGGCGCAGCCTCCACGCCCCCGCCGACACCGCGAGATTCTCCTCGACCGTGCAGTCCAGGAAGATCGCCGCCCCGGCGACCGCGCCGCCGAGTTCGGCGATGTTTCCCCGCAGCATGCAGCGATCGAGCTCGACCGCGCCGAGCACGGCCCCGCCCTCGTCCGCGCCGTTGTTCACAAACGTGCACTCGATCGCCCGCACCCGGCCGCCGCGGAAGTTGGCGAGCGCTCCGCCGCCCGACGTCTCACGCTGCGGGATGGGGACGGTCGCCTCCAGGATGCGTCCGGCCTGGTTGTCGATGAAGTCGCAGCCGATGAACGTGGCCGTGGGTATCGACCCGCCCCGCCGCTGCGGCCCGACCGACACGGCGCCGCCGTCGAACGGGCCGCCCGTGCCGGGAGGCTCGCTCCCGGCAATGTTGCCGCGGAACATGCAGTCGCGGGCGAAGAGCGAGCCGCCGTTGTAGACGGCAACCGCCCCGCCCTCCGCGGCCCGGTTGTTCTCAAAGGTGCAGTCGAGCAGGTCCACGGTGCCGATGAAGTCGACCTGCAGGGCCGCGCCGACGTCGAGCGGGCCGCTGGCGGCCACGACGCCGCGGTTGTCGCTGAACCGGCACCGTTCAAAGAACGCCGCCGCCTCGCGCACGTACGCCGCGCCGTTGCGGGCGGAGATGTTGATGAACTCGCAATCCCGGAAGAGCGGGGCCGCGGCGTTCCCGACCGCGCGGACCACGGCGTCTTGAAGGGGCGTGCCGCTCGTCGGCCCGCTGAACGTGATGCTGTCCACCGTGATCGCGCCGGAGGTGATGCTCAGCGCGGTCTGCTGCCCCAGCGGCGGCCGCCACACAACCGAGCCCACCGGCCCAACGCCGCGGATGGTGAACAAGGCCCCAAAGTTCCCCACATCGGCCCGCTGCTCGTACTCGCCCGGGGCGAGCAGGATCTCCACCGGCCCCGGCCCGCTCCCGGAGGCGTTGACCGCCGCCTGGATGGTCGGATACTGGGCCGACGGCACCCGCAGGGTGGTCCCGCTCGCCGCCGCCGTAGCCCACACAACCGCCACCAACGCAACGCGGCCGAGCCCGTTCCGCTGCACGCCCACCATGGTTGTACTCCCCAGTGCCCCGTCGAGGCGCTGCCCGACATCATCAGTATCCGGACCCGCGGCCTCGATGCAACGCGTTCGACGCGTCCCGAGTGTGAAGACTTCGTCACGCCGGGGGGGCGTGACCCCGCCGCCGACGGTTTGCATCCGCTAGTCTTGCGACGCCCCGGCGCGTGCCCACGCCCGCGCGGGGCGGGGCCATCGACCAGCCGGAGAATGCCATGAGCTTTGACATCGAGTTCGTTCACGCCCGCCAGATCCTCGACAGCCGCGGCAACCCAACCGTTGAGGTTGAGGTTGGTCTTGATTCGGGTGTCATCGGCCGCGCGGCCGTCCCCAGCGGCGCCAGCACGGGCGAGAACGAGGCCGTCGAGCTCCGCGACGGCGACAAGGCCCGCTACATGGGCAAGGGCGTCGAGCAGGCCGTCAGCAACGTCATCGAGCGCATCGCGCCCACCGTCGAGGGGATGGACGCCCGCGACCAGGAGGGCATCGACGCCGAGATGATCGAGCTCGACGGCACGAAGAACAAGGCCGAGCTCGGCGCCAACGCCATCCTGGGCGTCAGCATGGCCGTCGCGAAGGCCGCGGCCGAGGCCACGGGCCTGCCCCTCTACCGCTACCTCGGCGGCAGCGGCGCCAAGGTACTGCCCGTGCCGATGATGAACATCCTGAACGGCGGCAAGCACGCCGACAACACCGTGGACTTCCAGGAGTTCATGATCCAGCCCTGGGGCTTTGACGACTTCTTCGAGGCCACCCGCGCCTGCGTCGAGATCTACCACACCCTCAAGAAAGTGCTGAAAGACAAGGGCCTCTCCACCGCCGTCGGCGACGAGGGCGGCTTCGCGCCCGACCTGAAGGACAACGAGGACGCACTGAAACTCATCGAGCAGGCCGTGGCGAAGGCCGGCTACAAGTGGGGCGAGCAGATCTTCGTCGCCCTCGACCCCGCCGCCAGCGAGCTCTGGAACGAGGCCAAAGAAGACGGCAAGACCGGCTACAAGTTCTTCAAGAGCAGCAAGGAAGTGCTCACCAGCGAGCAGATGGTCGACTACTGGGCCAACTGGGCCAAGAAGTACCCCATCCGCAGCCTCGAGGACGGCCTCGCCGAGAACGACTGGAAGGGCTGGGCCAACATCACCGCCAAGATGGGCGACAAGGTGCAGCTCGTCGGCGACGACCTCTTCGTCACCAACAAGTCCTTCGTCGAGCGCGGCGTCAAGGAGAAGTGCGCCAACGCCGTGCTCGTGAAGGTCAACCAGATCGGCTCGCTCAGCGAGACCTTCGACACCGTCGGCTACGCCACCCGCAACCGCTACGCCTGCATCCTGAGCCACCGCTCCGGCGAGACCGAGGACAGCACCATCGCCGACATCGCCGTCGCGACCAACTGCGGCCAGATCAAGACCGGCGCCCCCTGCCGCAGCGACCGGAACGCCAAATACAACCAGCTCATCCGGATCGCCGAGGAACTGGGCAACGAGGGCGTCTACGGCTCCGTCACCTGGTGGCGCTGATCGCCCCCCGGCCTGACGGACTCGGCCCCGGCTCCGCGGCCGGCGTCACCCCAGACTGGGAACAACCCCGGGCCCAGCACAGCAAAGGCCCCCTGAACCGCGGGCCACGCCGCCCGCGCACGCCCCGACCAACCCCACCCCGCCCCGAGCACGCGTTCGTTCGGTGCGGGTTTGTCATTCCACGACCCGCCCGCCACGGCCTGCCCCCAGCTTCCGCGCCGCGCGGCCGTGACACGGAACCCATGGAGCCCATAGATTTTCAGCGCGATCTTCGCGCGCGGCCGCTCGATCCCGCGCCCCGGTCTGGTACCGTACATGTCGAGAAGAGCGAGGCGTGGGGACCTTGGGTCGGGCCCGCCAAGTCCGGTGTTGGAGATCGAGGGGGGTTCGCAATGACGCCGAAGTTGATGGTTGCCGCCGCGTTCGCGGCCGGTTCGCTCGCGCCGAGTGCCGCGCTCGCTCAGTCGTTCGAGATCGATGTGCCGAGCACCGAGTTCGCCTTGCTGCTCGACGCCGTCGGCATCCTCAGCCTGCCCACGGGCGTGGACGGCTTCGTCGACAACGCGTTCGGCCTGGAGTCGCCCTTCCTGTTCAACAACGAGGTGTTCACGCTCGGCGCCCTCGCCGAGGGCGCGACGGCCCTGAACGGCGCCACCGTCTCCGGCCGGAGCGTGCTGGCCATCCGCCAGGACGCGCCGGGCCTCCTCGCCATCGAGTGGGAAGCCCGCGCCACGGTCGACGCCGGGGCACCCACCACCGGCCAGCGCCTCGACCTCCGCGCCGACACCGCCGTGGTCGCCGACATCTTCGCCGCCGTCACGGGCCTGCGGGCGGGCCTCGCCTATCGCCTCACGCTCGAGTACGAGCTCCAGTCCGGCGCCGACATCCCGATCTTCACGCCCCCCATCGCCAACCCGCCGGTCTTCGCCGAGGCGGGCTCACAGCTTGCCCTCTTCCTCGACGGCGTCCCCGTCGGCTCCATCCCGCTGAGCCTCCTCGACACGCCCGTCCCCTTTGAGTCGCAGCCCGGCACCGTTCTCCTGAGCCGCGGCGGCAACGCGGCCAACACCGTCGAGGTCGTCTTTGACGCCCACGCCGGCCCCTCCGCCGACATCGAGCTCCGCATCCAGGGCTTCGCCCTGCCCGAGACGCTCACCACAGGCCCGCTCGCCTCGGCGGCGAACGCCGTCGGCCGCGGCTCGCTCAGCCTCGCCGTCGCCCCCATCGGCTGCCCCGCCGACTTCAACGACGACGGCGAGAACGGCGACATCTTCGACCTGTTCGACTTCCTCGCCGCGCTCGACACCGCGCTGGACTACAACCTCGACGGCCAGCCCGCCGACATCTTCGACCTGTTCGATTTCCTGAGCGACCTCGACGCCGGCTGCCCGTAACCCGCCGCGGCTCCCCGTCTCGCCACGCCGGCTCAGACCGCGCCCGCCACCTCGGTGCACACCCGGCTGAGCGCGTCCAGCGCGTACCGCACATCCTGCGGCGTGACGAACGGGCCGTAGCTCATCCGCACCGCCCCCCCCGCGCGGAGCGTGCCGAACGTCTCGTGCGCCCGCGGGGCGCAGTGAATGCCCGCGCGAGTCAGCACGCCGTACTCGCTCTCCAGAATCGCCGCCAGCTCGGCCGCCCCGAGCGACTCGTGCACATAGCTGAACACGCCCACCCGCGGCGACGCCCCGCGTCCGCCGCCCCCCACGTCCGTGTCCGCGGAAGGCCCAAGCCCCAGCAGCCGCAGCCCCGGGAACGCCGGCCCGAGCCCCAGCGAGCCGTCGCTGAGGCGCACCCGCTCCCCCCCGCCCAGCAGGCTCGCGAGCGTGAGCGCGACGAGCGACTGCTCCTCCTCAAACACCCGCCGCGCCCCCCGCTCCAGCACCCACTCCACACCCGCGAGCAGCCCCGCAAGGCCCACGGTGTTGTGGCTGCCGGGCTCGTACTTGTCGGGCATCTCCGCCGGCTGCACGTCGCGCTCGCTCACGCTCCCCGTGCCGCCCTCGCGCACGCTGTCGATCTGCCGCTCCATCCCGGGCCGCAGCACCAGCCCGCCCGTCCCGAGCGGCCCCAGCAGCCCCTTGTGCCCGGGGAACGCCAGCAGATCAATCGACGCCGCCCGCATGTCGATCGGCACCCGACCCGCCGTCTGCGCCGTCGTCGGAGCCGCCGCCCTCGCCGCCGTCTGCGCCGCGTCCACCAGCAGCGGCACGCCCGCCTCGCGGCACACCGCCCCGAACGCTTCGACTGGCTGCAGCACGCCCGTCACGTTGCTCGCGTGCACCGCCGCCACGAGCGCCGTCTCCGGCCGGATCGCCCGCCGCAGGTCCTCCGCCCGCACGAGCCCGCTCACGGGGTCCGCCGGCACGCACGTCCACTCCACCCGCGGCCCAAGCACGTCCGACGCCAGCGCGTTCAGCGGCCGCAGCACGCTGTTGTGGTCCATCGACGTGGTCACCACGTGCACCGGCCCCTCGGCCCCGCGCCCGAACCGCTCCACCAGCCGCCGCTGCCGCCGACCCACCAGCCCCTTGATCGCCAGGTTCAGCGCATCGCTCGTGTTGAGCGTAAAGACCACGTGCTCCGCGCTCTCTGCGTTGAACAGCTCCGCGATCCGCCGCCGGCACCGCGCGATGATCGCGCCCCCCTCCACGCTCTCGGCGTAGCTCCCCCGCCCGGGCGACGCCCCGATCGCCGTCGCATACCGCGACATCGCCTCGTGCACGCTCCGCGGCTTCGGGAAGGTCGTCGCCGCGTTGTCCAGATAAAGCCGGCTGCGCGTTTCACCCATCGCGGCCGATGATAGCGCCCGCCCCTGCCCTTCCCCGCTACCCTCCCGCCATGATGCAGCCCGCGACGCAACCCGTGCGCCCCGCCGCCCGCCGCCACACCCGCCGTGTCGCCATCATCGGCACGCTGCTCGGCACCGTCGCGCTCTGCTCGCCGCTGGTCCTCAGCATGGCGATCGCCGCCAGCATCCTGCCTCGCCACGACAAGCCCCGCTACACCCCGCCCTCCGGCGTCCGCCCCGCCCCGGCCGCCCAACCCGCGGCCCCGGCCGATGCCGCCGCCCCCGCCTCACCAACCGGAACGCCAGCAGGCACACCAGCGGAAACGCCCGCCCCTGACGCCGCCGCCGCGCCCGTCGTCACCCCCACCTCCGCCGCCGCCCCGCCAGCCGGCGACCCCGCCCGCGGCCTCGCCCTCTACGAGCGCCACGCCTGCATCGACTGCCACTCCAACGACCCCGACGTCGAGCTCCCCGGCCCCACCTTCGTCGGCTACTTCGGCTCCGCCGTCGCCCTCGCCGACGGCTCCACCATCTCCGCAGACGCCGGCCACATCCGCCAGAGCATCCTCCGCCCGGGCGACCGCGTGACGCAGGGCTACTTCAACAGCATGGCGTCCTACGCCGGCCAACTCACCGACGACGACATCGCCCACCTCACCGCCTACATCGCCACGCTGGCCGCCGCGGCCGAGTAACCCGGCCCAACGCCCGCCGCCGCGCCGATCACTTCGCCAGCTTGTAGAACGGCAGCGGCACCACCGTCGCCGCCAGCAGCGCCCCGCGCCCGTTGTCCACGGCCAGGCTCTCCCCCGCCGCCGCCGCCCCCGCGTCCACAAACGCCATCGCGATCGACCGGTCCAGCGTCGGGCTCAGGCACCCGCTGCTCACCGCGCCGACCACCGCGCC
This sequence comes from uncultured Phycisphaeraceae bacterium, assembly GCA_964496975.1. Classification (GTDB taxonomy): domain Bacteria; phylum Planctomycetota; class Phycisphaerae; order Phycisphaerales; family UBA1924; genus CAZCBN01. The sequence continues at coordinate 20,913 of CAZCBN010000022.1, read as the reverse complement.
CCCGCCGCCGCGCACCACGGCCATGCCCTGCCGCGCCGTCCGAGGCCCTTCCACGTGCAGCCCCACGAGCCGCCGTGCCGGCCCGCCCGCGGCCTGCGTCTTCAGCAGCGCCTCCTGCCCGATGAACATCTCCCCGTCCCGCTCCGCGCTCTTGTCGAGCGAGATCGCAAAGTCCACCCCGCACGACAGCGCGTCGATCTCCTCCGAAAGCTCATGCCCGTACAGCGGCATCCCCGCCTCGATCCGCAGGCTGTCCCGCGCCGCAAGCCCCGCCGGCTTCAGCGCCGCCGCCGGGTCGTTCGGGTCGATCTCCTTCATCAGCATCTTCATCAGCATGCCCACCGCCCCGTGCGGCATGATCACCTCAACCCCGTCCTCCCCCGTGTACCCCGTCCGGCTCACGATCAGCTTCACCACCAGCAGGTTCTTCACCGTGAAGCGGTACCGCTTCAGCGTCGGGATCTCCTTGCTCACCGAGCTGATGAGCTCCATCACCCGCGGCCCCTGCGCCGCGATCATCGCCGTCTTGAACGTCTTGTCCTCGATCGTCACCTTGAAGCCACGCGCCGCCCGCACGCTCTCCCAGTGCGACAGAATCTTCTCCCGGTTCGACGCGTTCACCACCACCAAGAACTCGTCGTCGTCCATCCGGTAGACGATCACGTCGTCCTTCACCCCGCCCCGCTCGTTGCACACCAGCCCGTAGCGGCACTGCCCCGTCTGCATGTCGCCGATCCGCCGCGACACCGTGTGCTCCAGCAGCCGCTTGGCGTGCAGCCCCTTGATCTCCACCCGACCCATGTGCGACACGTCAAAGACGCCGCCGCTCGCCCGCACCTGCCGGTGCTCCTCCGTCACGCTCGTGCGATACTTGAGGGGCATCTCCCACCCCGCAAACTCCACAAGCTGCGCACCCTGGTCCACGTGAAACTGGCGGATCGGCGTCTGATGCACGGGCGAATCTCCGGGGACGCCGCGCACCGCGACGCCCTTTCAACCAGCGTATCCCCCTCACCTCATCCACGCCCCAACGCCCCAACGCCGCACGCCCTGCGCCGCTCCGCATCACCCCGGCCACGCCGCGTTGTCCAGCAGCCGCACGCTCCCCACCCGCGCCGCGATCAGCGCCCGCCCGCGCCCGGCCTCCACCCGCTCCCCGGGCGACAACGCCCGCAGCGTCGCCGCGTCCCGCACCACCGCGTAGTCCGCCCGGTGCACGCCGTGCTCGCCGAGCACCCGGCGCATCGCCCCCTCCGCCGCCGCCGCATCGGCCTCGCCCCGCGCCGCCTCCAGCGCCCGCCGCAGCGACAGCCCCCGCGCCCGGTCCTCCGCGCTCAAAAACCTGTTGCGGCTGCTCATCGCCATCCCGTCCGCGTCGCGCTGCGTGGGCCAGCCGATGATCTCGACGCCCAACCCCTCGCCCTCCACCATCGCCCGCACCACGGCCAGTTGCTGCCAGTCCTTCTCCCCAAACACCGCCGCAGCGGGCCGCGTCAACGCAAAGAGCCGCCGCACCACCTGCACCACCCCCGCGAAGTGCCCCGGCCGGTGCCCGTCCTCAAGCCCCGGCTCGGTCGCCACCGCGGGCAGATCCCCCACCGGCACGTCGACGCCCGGCGGGTACATCTCCTGCACCTCGGGCGCCCACACCGCGCTCGCCCCCGCCGCCTCGCACAGCAACGCGTCCGCCTCCAGCGTGCGCGGGTACCGCGAAAAGTCGCTCGACTCATCAAACTGCGTCGGGTTCACGAACACGCTCGCCACGCACCCGCCCGCGAGCCCACGCTCCCGCGCAATCCGCGCGCCCTCGCGCACCAACGCCGCGTGCCCCGCGTGCAACGCCCCCATCGTCGGCACCAGCACCCGGCCCCCCGGGGGCAACGCCGAAACCGTTCGCGCGATCTGCATCGCCAAGGCTTGCACGCCCGACGCCCCCGCGTCAAGCCGGCCGACGGCCCTCCCGGAACTCCCGGAACCACCGCACGATCGGCCCCTCCTCGGGCATCGGCAGCAGGTCCACGTCGATCCGGTACTCCCCGTCCGCGTCGTACTCGCAGCTGCACACCCGCCCCAGCAGCGGCAGCGGCTCCGAGTCAATCTTGTGCACCGCCATCAGCACCATCCGACCCGCGTAGCACATCCGCCGCGACGCGATCACGATCGATGACGTGCTAAGCCCGATCCCCCTCGCCCCCCACGGCAGCCCCGGACGCTCCCGGTCGTCCACCTCCGCCATGTCCAGGTCCGCCCGAAACCGCCGCGTCGTGGGCCGCCCGAAGCTCGCAAACACCGACGCCGCCCCATTCACCGGCCCCGCCGACGAGCCAAACGAGGAAGCAGACGCCGAACCAGACGCCGAACCAGACGAGGACCCCGGCGCCCCACTCGGCTGGCCGCCCGGCGCCGCCCCGGCCCCCGAAGGTCGCGCCGCGCCCGTCGCCCGCCCCCCGGGCCGAATCCAGTGCGAAATGCTCGGCTCCCCGCCCGCCTCGCCGGGCGAAGCCACGCCGTCATTCCCCATGGCGAAGGTATTGCCCACCCAAGCACCTCCCGAACCAACACCCGCGGTCCTGCCGCCCCTCTTCGTCGGCCGATCCGCGCACCCGCTCGCCCTCCCCGCGCCGCCGCGCTGAGGTTTCCCGCGCCCGCCGCCGCCCCACACCATCCAAGGGCACACCCGCCAAGGCCCGAGAAGCCCCGACCGGCCCACTACCCTCCCGCCGGCATGCCCGACGACGTCGCCCCGAACCCGCTCCCACCGATCCTGCCCCGCCTGCACGTCGTGGTCACCACCCACACCACCCGGCACCTCGACGCCTGCCTCGCCGGGCTCGCCGCGCAAACCCTGCCCCCCGCCAGCCTCACCCTCACCTGCGACGGCACCCCCCCAGAACTCGTCGCCCTCGCCGACGCTCGGCTCCCCCGGCTCGCCGCCGTGGCTGCCTGGGAACGCACCGCCGTCCTCGCCGTCTTCCGCGCGCACACCGGCATCAGCCGCCAGGCCCAGACCCGCAACAACGCCCTGCGCGCGCTCGACGCCGCGAACCTTCTGCACCCCGCCGACGCGGTGCTCTTCTTCGACGGCGACATCGTCGCGCCCGGCGACACCCTGCGTCTCCACGCGCAGCGATTCGCCGCGCCGCTCGCAGGCCGCGGCATCCACCTCGCCCTGGGCCATCGCGCCGAACTCTCCGACGAGGACACCCAGCGCCTGCTCGCCGACCCCGCCGTGTCATGGCATGGCGACGGCACCCCGCCGATCGGGGGGCTGGACGCCGCGCTCGCCGGCGTCATGCCGTCAGCGCTCCCCGCGTTGCACGCGCGCGACGTGCGCGCCCGCCGGCAGTTGCTCGCCCGCCGCTGGGGCCTGGACGGCGTGGGCCTGCTGAAGGCGCACAAGCCCAAGCTCATCTCGTGCCACGCCGCCGTCCGCGTCGCCGCGCTCCGCGAGGTCAACGGCTTCGACGAGACCTTTGAGGGCCACGGGTATGAGGACGACGACCTGGGCCTGCGCCTGCACCGCCTGGGCGTGCGCACGGCGGTGGTCCTCGCGGCGGTACCCGTCGCGCACTTGTTCCACCCGACGCGCAAGCCCGCGGACCCCGCGACGAGCTGGCAGCACGCGCACTTTGTGCGCCGTCGCGACACCCACCGGGCATCCCCCGGCTGGGACGCTCCGAAAGACCAGCCAACCCCTACCGTGCGCCGCTACGACCGCGGCGCCGGCGGGCACGCACCCGGAGCCTGACGCATGACCGCGGCCCAACGAACACCGGCGACCTGGGCACGATCGGTGCGGGCCCACGCCGCGGCGGCGCTGGCGGGCACGCCGTTTGATCCGGCGACGCTGAGCGCCGACCCCGAGCGCGCGCGGCACGCCATCGCCACCTTCGCCGACGAGCGCGGCCACCGCCGCGCGGTGGACGGGCCGCTGCTCTCCGCCGTGCTGGGGCTTGCGTGGACCGGCGGCGCACCGGCTCGACCGCCCGGCGGCGCGCGCTCCGCGGCGGCGCTCTGGCATCGGGTGCATACGGACGCAGTTGGCGATGCCGGCATCGACGTGCTGCCGGGCGATGGGCCGCTGCTGAATGTTTCGCCCGAGGTGAGCGTCGAGGTGTGGACCGAGGAGGAGCTCTCGGCCCTGCACGCGCTGTGGTGGATCGCGCGGCGGACGCCCGCGTGGCGGGACCGCGTGAGGTCGGCGGCCCGCTGGCACACCGAGGAGCTCCAGCCCGACAACGCGACCAATCACCCGTGGGCCCTGCATGTGTTCGTGGAGCTGGGCCACGACGCGGGCGAGGGCAACGACGTCCGCTCGTCGGCCCTGCTGCACGCGCAGACGCTGCTGCACAACTGCGTGGTCTCGATGGGCCGGCCCGATCGGTTCAGCGCGTTCGTGCTGCTGGACGCGGCGCGTGGGCTCGACGCGATGACGCACGCCGTCTGACCCCGCGCGGCGCGCCTTCACGGCCGCGGCCCGGGACCGTCGCACGCTCGTCAGGCTGTCGCGACGCGGCGGGCCGCCCGCAGCCACGGGCCCACGGCCGCGTCGGTGCGCAGGCGTTCGATTGCCGCGTGGTCGTTGCCCGCGCGGTGCGCGATGGCGGCCGCGACGAGGCCCATGAACAGCGGCTGGGGGCGCAGCGGGCGGCTCGTCAGCTCGGGGTGGAACTGGGCCCCGATGAAGTAGGGGTGCCAAGGCCGCGGCTTGCGGCCCTCCTCCACCGGCTCGCTGCGGCCTTCCTGGGGCAGCTCAACGATCTGCATGATGGGCTGGGCGGGGTGACGGCCGCTGAAGATGAGGCCCGCGTGCTCCAGCCGCTCGATGAAGGTCGGGTCCACCTCGTAGCGGTGGCGGAAGCGTCCGCGGACGCGGTCCTTGCCGCGGACGAGGAAGTGGGCGAGGCTGCCCGGCTGCACGATGACGTCCTGCGCCCCGAGGCGCATGCTGCCGCCGAGGCCCTCGATCTTTTTCTGGTCGGGCAGCTCGCTGATGACGGCGCTGGTGGTCAGCGGGTCAAACTCGGTGCTGGTGGCGTTCGCGAGGCCCATGACATTCCGCGCGAACTCGATGACGGCGACCTGGAAGCCCAGGCAGATGCCGAGGTAGGGGATGAGCTGCTCGCGGCAGTGGCGGACGCAGGCGACCTTGCCCTCGACGCCGCGGCTGCCGAAGCCGCCGGGCACGATCACGCCGTCCACGCCGGCGAGGGCGGTGGCGACGTTGGCCTGGTCGATGTCGGTGGTCTCGATCCAGCGCTCCTCGATCTCGCACTCAAGGTGGGCGGAGCAGTGCTCGAGTGCCTTCTCGATGCTGGCGTAGGCGTCGCGGAGCTGGGCGTACTTGCCGGTGATGCCGACGGTGACCTTGTGCCGCCGCTCGGTCGTGAGGCGGCGGACAAAGCGGTGCCAGACCTCGCGGGCCCGGTCCTCCTGCACGCTGTCGACGCGGTCGTGCAGGTGCAGCACGCTCAGGATCTCGCGGTCGAGCCCCTCGGCCCGCATCTCGTCGGGGATCTGGTAGACGCTGGGGCGGTCGTGCATGCTGAAGACGCGCTTCAGCGGCACGTTGCTGAAGAGAGCGATCTTCTCCATCACCTTCGGCAGCACCTCGTTGGTGGCGCGGCAGGCGATGAGCTGGGGCTGCACGCCCGCCTCCATGAGGCGCTTGATGCCGAGCTGCGCGGCCTTGCTCTTCTGCTCGCCCAGGGCGGTGGGCTCGATGACGTAGGTGAGCGCGACGAAGCAGCAGGAACCGGGCCCCTCCTCGAACGCGAGCTCGCGGAGGGCCTCGATATAGAACATGTTCTCATAGTCGCCCACGGTGCCGCCGACCTCGACGAAGACGACGTCGGCGGGGCGCTGCCCGTCGCCGATGGCGGCGAGCTCGCGGAGCTTGCGCTTCACCTCGCCCGTGACGTGGGGGATCATCTGCACGTCGCGGCCCAGGTACATGCCGTGCCGCTCGCGGTCGAGGATCTCGCTGTAGATCTGGCCCGCGGTGACGAAGTTCTGGCGTTGCAGGTCCTGGTCGAGCAGCCGCTCGTAGGTGCCCAGGTCCATGTCGCACTCGGTGCCGTCGGCGAGCACGAAGACCTCGCCGTGGCGGTAGGGGTTGAGCGTGCCGGAGTCGATGTTGAGGTAGCCCTCCATCTTGATGGGGGCGACGACGAGGCCCTTGTCCTGCAGCATCTTGGCGAGGCTGCTGGCGAAGATGCCCTTGCCCAGACCCGGCATCACGGTGCCGACGACGAAGACGAACTTGTGGTAGCCGCGGCGGTAGCCGTCGGGGATCGGGCTGTAGTACTCGCTGTAGGACGTGTTCTTGCCGGCCGCGGCGAGCAGGCCCGTCGCATCCGACGCGGAGGAGCCCGCGGGGGTCGCGCCCTCGGCCGCGGCGTCGGCGCTGGACCCGCCCTCGCTGCCGGCCCGCGCGGCGGGGGAAACGTCGCCCGGAGCTGTTCGGTCGGATGCGCCGCGGCCCGACGGTTGCATCGGGCCCGAGTCGTCATCCGTCACGATCGCGTGGTTCACCCAGGCACGCCGCACGCCGACACCCGCCCCGCGGGCGGCGGGGCTCGACGGGGATTCAACTTTCACAGGGGGCATGTCCCATCGTACCAGAACGCCGCGAGATTTGCGAGCCCGGGCCCCTCCGCCGCCCGCGACTTCACCCCGGGTGGGCCGCCCGCGGCGAGTCGCCTCGCCCGGTCTCCCGCCATCGGCGGACGAAGGCGGCGTATTGCTCCGGTGTGTCCACGCCGTGGTGCGCGGCCGCCCGGACCGCCACGCCCACCCCGCGGCCGTGGGCGAGCCAGCGGAGCTGCTCCAGCCGCTCCAGCCGTTCCAGCGAGGTCTCGGGCGTGGCGACGTACCAGGCCAGATCGGCGAGGCCGTAGGCGTAGAGGCCCACGTGCTTCAGGCGGACGAGGCCCGCCCCGTCGCGGTCAAAGGGCACGGGGGCCCGGGAGAAGTACACCGCGCGGGCACGTCCGGGGCCGGCGGGGTCGGGCTCTGTAACGGCTTTCACGATGTTCGCGTCGGCGTCGTTCTCGCCCGGCGAGAACGGCGAGGCCACCGTGCCCACGGAAACCGGCGCCCCACCCTCGCCCACCCGCAGCGCCTCGACCGACGCCGCGATGAGGCCGGGGTCCAGCTCGGGCTCGTCGCCCTGCACGTTCACGATCACGTCGTGCGGGCCCAGGTTGAGGGCCCGGGCCGCCTCGTACACCCGGCTCGTGCCGTTCGGGTGGTCGGGCGAGGTCGGCACGGCATCGAAGCCGTGGCGGCGGACGGCGTCGGCCACCTCCTCGGCGTCGGTCGCTACGACGACGCGGCCCACGGCCTCGCACGCCGCCGCCCGGCGGCAGACGTGCACCACGAGCGGCAGGCCGGTCTCCGCCGCGAGCACCTTCCGCGGGAAGCGCGTCGACGCGAGGCGGGCGGGGATGACAGCGGTGATGCCCACGGCGTGCGGCGGGCCTTACCCGCGGAGACGCTCCACGATCTTCTTCGTCGCGTCGCGCCGGTCGCGGATGTCGCGGTAGTCAAACCGCTTCATGGCGATGCGGCTGAAGATTTTGTCGGCCTCTTGCGCGGCCTCCAGGTCGCCGTCGGCGTCTGCCTTCGCCTGCAACGCGCTGCCGAGGCCGTAGTAGAGCTCCAGCGCCAGCTCGCTCGATTCGTCGGGCAGGTTTTCGACAGACTGGCGGAAGGTGCCGATCGCCTCGTCCTGCCAGCCGATCGACAGGAAGCTCTGCGCGAGCCAGCCCAGCACGCTCCGCCGGCTGCGAGCATCTTCCTGCGCGACCTGAAAGAGCTTGATCGCCTCGGCGTGATCGCCCTTCACCGCGAGCCGCTTGCCCAGCTCGAACTTCCGCGGCAGGTCGGTCGGGTACGCCTCCACCTGAAGGCGGAGCTCGGCGGTCTCCGTCTCCAGCAGCAGCCGCTCGGCGTCGCGCAGTTGCTGCGCGACGGCCTCGTCGCCCGGCGCCGCGGCGGCCTTGGCCTGGAGCGCCCGCAGCGTGCGCCGCTTCATGCGCAGGTCCACGTCGCCCTGCGCCTGGCGGAAGCGGAACTGCCCCGTCTCCTCGAACGCCTTCTTGTAGAGGTTCAGCGCCCGGATGTCGTCCTTCAGCCGGCCCATGTCCAGCAGGGCGCGGCCCAGCTTCTCGATGGTCGGCACGTCGCCCGGGCGGAGCTTGTACTCCTCCTCGGCCGCGGCGAGCAGCCGCTCCTTCACGTCCTCCGTCTTGGAGAGCGTGTCCTGCGAGGCGAGCTCGGTCTGCTTGTTCAGGTCGCGGATGTTCTTCCGGAAGCCGCCGGCCTGGCCCGCCTCGTCGAAGCCGCCCTTGGCCATCGCGCTCTTCGCCGCCATGTCGCGCAGGCGGTTCTGCAGCGTCGTGTCCGAAGGGTCGAGCTGTTTGGCGACCTCGCCCGCCTGCAGCGCCAACTCGAAGGCCGAGCCCTTCTCGAACAGGTCCAGCAGCTTGACGTACACGTCCTTCTTCTGCCGCTTCTTGTCCGCCTGGGCGAGCTTGAACGCGCCGCGGCCCAGCAGCTCGGTCTGCTCCTTGACGCCCAGTTCGGCGGCCGACTCGGCGGCCTTCAACGCCGCCGCCGCGTCGTCCGGGCGCATCCCGAAGGCGAGCAGGGCCTGCTGATACTTCGCGATGGCGCCGCGACCGTTCAGCGCCTTGATGAAGTCCTTGTCGACGCCCTTCTTCCCGGCGGCCGACTGGGCGAACTGCGCCGCGGAGGCCGCGAAGCCACGGAAGCCGTCCATGTCCGACGGGTCGTGGCCCAGCCCGTTGAGCCAGAGTTGCATCGCGTACTCGAAGTTCTCCGTCTCGTGCATGTTGCGGGCGTGGTCAAAGAACTTCCGCGCCGCGTCGGGGTTGAAGCCGCCGACACCCTCGGCGTTCCCGCCCGTCGCCTCGGCGCCGCCGCTTGCGGCGTCGTCCCCGGTTTTCTTCTTGCCGAACAGCGCCACGATGCTTGCTTCCTTTGCGGAGCGGCGGCCTCTTGGGAGCGGCCGCCAGACGGGACGCGGGCCCGGCGGCGTTCGCCCCGCCCGCCCGGTCGGCCCGGACGACGACGACGGCTCCCGTGCGCCGGCGGGCAACCGCTCACACGCCGCGTCGGACGGGCCCCAACCCCGACCAACCCGGCACGGCCCGAGTGTACACGACCCGCCGGCGCATCGCCCCGCCGCGATCCCCCATATCCTTGCGGATGCCCGCCGATCCCTCGTCCCTCCGCCTGCAGGTCTACCCCGCCGAAGTGCTGCGGCAGAAGGCCGAGCCGGTCGATGCGACCGACGACGTCCGCGCCGTGGGCCGGCGGATGATCGAGATCATGCACGAGTCCGAGGGCATCGGCCTCGCCGCCCCGCAGGTCGGGCTGGCCTGGCGGCTCTTTGTCACCGATGTCCGCCCGCGCGAGGACGACGACGAGGTCTCCGCCGACGTCGACCCGCCCTCCGCCGAGCGCGAGCCGTGCGTCTACATCAACCCCGTCATCGAGCGCACCTCGGGCCCGCCGGAGATCCGCGAGGAAGGGTGCCTGAGCCTCCCCGGCCTGCACGGCGACGTCATCCGCCCCCCCACCGTCACGCTCAGCTACCGCGACCTCGAGGGCCGGCCCTGCACCCGCACCGCGACGGGCCTGCTCGCGCGCTGCTGGCAGCACGAGCTCGACCACCTCGACGGCGTCCTCATCATCGACCGCATGACGCAGATGTCGCGCACCAAGGTCCGCGCCCAGCTGAAGACCCTCGAACAGCAGGCCGGCCGCCGCTGACACACGCCGCCCGCCGCTTCGCTACGCTGACACCGACATGGACGTCGTCTTCTTTGGCTCCGGGGCCTTCGGCCTGCCCACCCTGCGGGCGCTCAGCGCGCAGCACACACTCCGCGCCGTCGTGACGCAGCCCGACCGGCCCGCGGGCCGCGGCGGCCGGCTCTCCCCCACCATCATCGGCGAATGGACGCAGACCGAGCGGCGCGACGTGCGGGTCTTCAAGCCCGACAACGTCTCGGCGCCGCACGAGGCGGCCGCCGTCCGCGCGGTGCCCGCCGACGCGTGGGTCGTCATCGCCTACGGCCAAAAACTCAGCGAGCCGCTGCTCGACGGCAAGTTCGCCGTCAATCTCCACGCCTCGCTCCTGCCGCGCTGGCGCGGCGCGGCGCCGATCCACGCCGCCGTCCTCGCGGGCGACAGCGAGACGGGCAACAGCGTCATCACGCTGGCGCAGCGCATGGACGCGGGTCTCATCCTCGACCAGAGCCGCCGGCGCATCGAGCCGCACCAGACGGCCGACGAGCTGCACGACCTGCTCGCCGAAGACGGGCCCGAGCTCGTCCTCAGCGTGCTCACCCGCCACGCGATGGGCCTGCTCGAGCCGCGGGCGCAGGACGATCGCCTCGCGACCCGTGCGCCCAAGTTCGGCCGCGCCGACGCGTGGATCAACCTCGCCGACTCGGCCGACGCGTGCCGCCGCCGCGTGCACGCCTTCAGCCCCTGGCCCGGCGTCTCGGTGGAACATCGAGGTCAGCCGCTGAAGCTGCTCCGCGTCGCCGACGCCGCGCGACCCCACAGCGCCCCCCCGGGCCAGATCCTCGACGCGGACGACGGCCTCGTCGCCTGCGCGCCGGGCACCATCCTCGCGCTGCACACCGTCCAGCCGCCGGGCAAGGCCGCCATGCCGTGGCGCGACTACGCCAACGGCCGCCGCGTGCAGGCCGGCGAGACCATCACCGCAACCCGCCCCGACAGCACCGAGCGCCCCGCGGGGACCGCATGAGCCGATCCCCCGCGCCCCGACCGGCCGAGCCCACCCTCTGGGACCTCGCGGCCGCATCGCCCGAGCCGGCCCAGGCCGCGCCGCAGCCGGCCCCTCGGACCGCCGCCACCCGCTCGCGCCGCAGCACCGCCCGCCCGGCCGCGCCCGCGCGCCCCGAGCGAGTGGCCCGCGTGACCCGCGTGGACCGTTACGAATCCCTCACCCGCGGAATGCTCGCCCGCTACGGCATCAAGGTCCGCAAGTGGCGCAGCAGCATGTCGGGCGTCGCGTGGACCCTCACCTTCCGCGACGGCTCCGTCTCCCGCCTCATCGCCTCGCCGAAGCCCAAGGGCCCGATGTCCGCGGCCGTCTTCCTGCACGAGGTGGGCCACCACGCCATCGGCATCGGCGCCGTGAAGCCGCGCTGCCTCGAAGAGTTCGCCGCCTGGGCGTTCTCCCTCGAGCACATGCGCCTGCACGGCATCCCCATCACCCCGCGCGTCGCCACCCGTGTGGAGCGTTCGCTGCGATACGCCGTGGGAAAGGCGCGCCGCCGCGGCCTGCAGAGCCTCCCCGACGCCTTGCTCGCCTTTGACCGCCCGCTCCACGCCCCGCTGGAGCAGGCCGCGGACATCGCCGCCGCCCTACTCCCGCCCCCCGCCTGAGCCCTCGTCACCGTCCGCCGAGACCGGCGCCGCCCGCTCCGCCGCCTCGTCCCGCTCGCGGCGGAGCCGTTCCAGCTCCATCCGCACCGCGTCCTCCACCGCCGGCTTGGCCTCGAGCTGCTTCATCAGCTCCTCGTTCACGCGCTGCGCCTCCGACAGCGACTGCGCCACCAGCCCAAGGCCGATCGCCCCGCCCCCCACCACGCCCAGCGCCGCGAGCGACGCGCCCCGGTAGCGACGCAGCGCCTTCCCGAGCATGTAGCGGCGGTTCGTCCGCCTCGCCTCCACCGGCTCGCCCGCGAGGCACCGCTCAAGATCCCGCGCCAGCTCGCCCGCCGTCTGGTACCGCTGTTCCTTCGCCTTGGCGAGGGCCTTCATCACCACCGCTTCCGCGTCCCCGCTGATCTGCCGGTTCAGCGTACGAGGCCGCGGCGGCTCCACCGTCACGATGTTGTCCAGCACAAGCCGCATCGGCCCCTCCACCGTGTAGGGGAACCGGCCCGTCAGCAACTGGTACAGCATCACCCCGAGCGAGTAGACGTCCGTCCGCACGTCCACCGCCGCCGGGTCGCCCCCCGCCTGCTCGGGGCTCGCCCAGGGCAGCGACCCGATGAACTGCCCCGTCGCCGTCATCTGCGTCGGCATCGACGTCACCGAGCTCTGGTTGTCCGACACCTTCGCGAGCCCGAAGTCCAGCACGTGCGGGATGCCGTCCGGGCTCACGCGCACGTTGCTCGGCTTCAGGTCCCGGTGGATCACGCCGCGCAGGTGCGCCGCGTTCACCGCGTTGCAGATGGTCGCGAACAGCCTCAGAATCTCCCGCGGCGCCAGCGACGCCTGCTTCACATACTCGTCCAGCACGTGCCCCGGGATGTAGTCCATCACGTAGTAGAAGCACCCTGCGTGCGATCCGCTGTCGTGGATGGTCACGATGTTCGCGTTGTTCAGCTGCGCGAGCACACGCACCTCGCGCTCGAACCGCACCCGGTCGTGCGGCCCCGCGAAGGGCCCCTCGCGCATCACCTTCAGCGCGACTTTCCGCTTCGTGCTCTCCTGCACCGCCAGGTACACCACGCCCTGCCCGCCCCGGTGGATCTCCCGCAGAACCTTGTACCCCGGCACGCCCCCCGCCAGCAACGCCCCGAACGCCGGCGCCGAGCGGTGCTGCGCCTGCATCCGCGCCGCCTCGATCAGGTCAAAGTCGGGCGAGGTCCGCCGCAGCGACCGCGTCGGCGGCGTCCGACCCACCGCGCGGCCGTCGCCCGTCGCCGGCTCGGCGCGAGACACCGTCACCGGGCGCGTCGGCGCGTCCGCGTCGGCCGTCTGCGGCTCTACGCCGCGATCGTTCACCGGCTCCTGTCCGCTCGCCATGCTGCGCGAAACCCCCGCCGGGCCCGCGCCGTGCCGGCCCCGACGCGACAGGCCCAACCCCTACGCCCCACTACGACCCCAGCGCCGCCCCGCGACGCGCCGGCCGCACGAACCACCCCAGCACCGCCGCACGCAGCACCGCACGCGCCAGCCGCAGCGCCGCCAGGCCCACGAGCCACACGCTCCGCGCCGCGAGCACCGCCCGCAGCCGCCGCAGCGCCGGGTCGTCCGCGTCGATCCGCCTCGCCTGCTCCACCCAGTACCGAGACCGGAGCCACTCCCCCTGACGAAGGTGCGCCACCGCGAGGTTGTGCATCGCCGCCACGCTCCGCGGCTCGCGACGCAGCACCTCACGCGCCTCCGCCATCCCCTCGGCCGACTGACCCGCCTCGAGCAACGCCACCGACCGGCCGTGCCGCGCCCGCAGGTCCTCCGCGTTCACCCGCAGCAGCAGCCCGTACACGCTCGCCGCGAGCGCCGGCCGACCAAGGTCCAGCAGCAGCGTCCCCGCGTCGTGCAGCTCCGCGACCTCCGCCGCGCCGATCGACGACGCCGCGCGGATCTCCCGCACCCGCCGCGTCAGCATCCGCTCAGCCGACGCCAGGTCCGCCGGCTCGCCACGCTCGGCGAGCAACTCGGCAAGCCGCACCGCCGCCGTCGGAAAGCCCGGGTCAAGCCGGAGCACGACGCTCCACCGCGTCACCGCGTCCGCCGTGTCGCCCGACCGGGCCGAGATCAGCGCGAGCGACGCCTGCGCCGACGCGTTGTCCGGCTCCAGCTCCAGCACGCGGCGGTACTTCTCCGCCGCCTCGCCGAACCGGTTCATCGAGGCGAGCAGGTCGCCCAGGTCCAGCAGCGTGTCAATGTCCCCCGGCTCGCGCCGCAGCTCCAGCAGGAACAACTGCCGCGCCCGCTCAAGCCGCCCCACCGCCGCGTGGGCCGCCGCGAGCCGGGCCTGCACGCGGGGCATGGATGGGTCAAGCCGCGCCGCCTCGCGCAGGCACCAGATGGCCTTCTCGTGCAGACCGCGAGCGAGCAGCGACTCCGCCACCGCCGCGTACAAGTCCGCCGACTCCGCGTCGACCTGCTGCGCGAGGAAGAACGCCTCCTCCGCCTCCTCGTGCCGACCGAGGTCCGACAACGCGTCGATCCGCCCGATCAACGCGTCCAGGTTGCTCGGGTCCAGCCCCACCGCCCGGTCAAGCCAGGGCAGCGCCCCCGACGCATCGCCCGCCCGCAGCAGGCTCACGCCCAGCATCACCGACGTCGGCGCGTCCTCGGGCTGCAGGTCGTGGCACCGCTCGAACGCGGCCGCGGCATCCCGGTGCCGGCCCGCCGCATCGAGTGTCAATCCGAGATTGAAATGCCACTCCGCCTGATGCGGGTTGATCGAGAGAGCGGTCCGAAGCTCGCTCTCCGCCTCGTCCAGACGCCCGGCCTCGTACAGCTCGTGCGCCCGTTCGACGTGCTTTTCCGCATCGACCCAGTCGTTCAAGGGCCGCTCCCAGCCTTCGACGAGGCCCGTTCGAGCCGGCTTCACCCAAGCCGCGCCAGTCCCGCCCATCCTATCGCGGAATCCGCCCCCACGAAGCCGCCCAACCGATCTCCCGGTCCGAGAGCGCGGCCACGCATCACCATCGGCCGCCGGGCCGATCGGGCTCTACCAAACAACGCACGAAACACTCAGAACGAAACACCCAAAGAGTTCGCCGGTCGGCCACACCACGGTTCGCCAGAGCGCCGCCGCGGCTCACGCCGTGGGCGACCCGCCCGCCATCGGCCCGCGTCGGCCAACCTGCCGCCCAACCCGCCCGCCGACCCGACGGAGCGCCCGCCACACCCGCCGAACCGCCCCCGCCCCCTGGTCCGACGCGTTCGCCGAAGCCGCGCCGGAGGTCGGTCCGCCGGAGAAGCCGCCGACGCTCTCGAGTGCCGCCCGCGCAGAGGCCGCCGTGTGATATCCCAGCGCGGGGTCCAGCGCCGCCTCAAACCACGCGTCCCACCCACGCCCAAGCCGGGGCACCATCCGCGACGGCCGCACGAACCCCTCGTCGACCCGCCACCCGGTCAGCGCGGTGTACGCAAACTCCGCCACCCGCCGAACGCTGTCGCCCTCACGCCGCGGCGGCCGACCGCCAGCCCCGTGGCCAGCCCCGTGGCCGGCCCCATGGCCATCCACGTCCGCGGCAAGGCCTTCCAGCCCCGTCCACTCGCACCACAGCCCGCCGCTGCGATCCACCAAAATCGCCTCGACATCCAGCTCGCCGGCGAGGGCCGGGGTCACCTTCGCAACCAGTTCCAGGGATCCAAGCACCTGCCCGATCGCCCGGCCAACCTCGGCGGGCGTCAGTGATTCCCCTCGCAACGCCACCAGCCGCGGCAGCGTCACCAGGCCGTCCATGTTCCCGAGATACGGGGAGAACGCCCAGATCCGGTGGTCCGGCACGCCCTCGATCCGCCGGAGCCCCACTGTGTGGGCCTCGCCGGCGTCATCCAACGCGTCCACGGCGGTCGACACCTGGGCCCGGTCCGCCCGGCCCAGCAGCGGCCAGCGGTACACGGTTTGATCGGTTGAGGTCTCGCGGTCCAGGGCCAGCCAGCGCTCGACTTCCCACGCCGAACCGTCGGCCGCGGTGACGCGGCGCGGCTCCAGCGGGCGGGCCAGCACGAGGCCCGCAACGCAAACGCCAGATCGTGGTTCCCAGCCGCTGTGGTGCATGGTGGTTGCTGGGCCACGACACCCACCACAACTGGTAGATACGCAGCCCCGCTCGCGTGGCACACGGCGTCGGTGACGCCCTTCCTTCCAGTGCCCCGGGGGCGGCATGATACCGACCTCGGGGGTCCTCGTGAAGCGGTCATCGGGTGACGGGGTCGCAATGGTCTACAAGTTGCCCGCGGATCTCGCTGCAACCCCCCCTGTCTCACCCGGTCTATCCCGATCGGCGACCTACCCCGACGCCGCCCGCCGGGCCCTTAGAATCCCGCAAACGCTTCCGGCACCCGTGTGCCACGCCCGAAGGAGCCCTCGCCATGACATCGTTCGCCCAAGCGGTCGCCCCCACCGCGACCGACCCGCTCGCGCTGATCGACGTGGACCATGTCCGCTTCGTCGTGGGCAACGCGAAGCAGGCGGCCTACTTCTACGCTCACACCTTCGGCTTTCAGATCGATCAGGTCAGCGATCTGACCACCGGCAGCCGCGACGTCGCCGCCTATCTCCTCACCCAGGGCAACATCCGCCTGCTGCTCACCACTCCGCTCACGCCCACCCACCCGCTCGCGGAAGAGCTCCGCATGTACGGCGACGGCGTGAAGGACATCGCCCTCACCGTCTTCGACGCCGCCGCCGCCTATGAGCAGGCCCGGCGCAACGGCGGCGAGTCCGCCTACGAGCCCGTCGAGCTCCGCGACGCTCACGGCGTCATCACCATGGCCGGCATCAAGACCTACGGCCGCGCGGTCCACTCCTTCGTCAGCCGCAGCGGCGGGTACAGCCTGCCCGACGTGAAACGCGGCGGCGCCTTCGCCCCGCGCTTCCGAAAGATCGAGGGCCTCGCGCTGAACGACTACAACCGCCAGCACCCCTGCGGCCTGAAGTACGTCGACCACTGCGTGGGCAACGTCGAAGAAGGGAAAATGAACCACTGGGTGAAGTGGTACGAGGACGTGCTCGGCTTCAAGATGTTCAAGCACTTTGACGACGCCGACATCTCCACCGAGTACTCCGCCCTGATGAGCAAGGTGATGGCCAGCGGCAACCACCTCATCAAGATGCCCATCAACGAGCCCGCCGAGGAGCTCGCGAGCGTCGCCGAGCTCCGCCGCCGCGGCGTCGACTTCCTGAGCCTGCCCGACACCTACTACGAGCTGGTCTGGGACCGCGTGAACAAGACCCTGACCTCGCACGGCCACTCGGCCGTCAAGGAAGACCACCAGCGCATCAAGGAGCTCGGCATCCTGGTGGACGCCGACGACGAGGGCTACCTGCTGCAACTGTTCACCAAGCCGCTGCAAGACCGCCCGACGCTCTTCTTCGAGATCATCTGCCGCCGCGGGAGCCAGAGCTTCGGCAAGGGGAACTTCAAGGCGCTCTTCGAGGCGCTGGAGATCGAGCAGGACCGGCGGGGGAATCTTTAAGCCGTCGCGCGACGTCCCGACGCGGACGCCGCGTTCGCCGCGGGCCAACGGTCAAGGGCTGGCGTTACGGCGCCGCGGGAAGCCGGCTCGTCGGCCCCGCGTACAGCGAGTCGTAATAGACCTTCGCCTTGCTCGGCGGGTCGGTCGCGGCGCGGTTGTCGTACCGTACCTCGAAGAGCATGCGGAAGACCCGCGACCGCTCGGGCACCTGGCCCCACGCGTCCTGAAAAATCTTCCGCACGTCGATCTCGAAGAACTGCCACTCGCCCTCCACCGGCTCCGGCGGGCCCGTGATCACAAAGCGGCGGTTCGAGATGTTCAGCGGCGCCGCCGCCACGCCCGCGAGTGCGTACGCCACCTGCACGTTTGGCACCCGGGCTGTCGGCGGGATGTTCTCCGGCTGCATCGAGATCAGCACCACCTGCAGGTACTGCTTCGCCGTGCCGCGCTGCCACCCCTCCACGCGGTACCAGCCCGAGACGTACGCCGGCGTCTCCTGGCTCGCGAGCTCCTGGATCACGCCGTAGACGCGCGTGGGGTATGTGCTCTGGGTGTTGTCAAGGTCGAGCAGCGCGCTGGCGCTCCCGTCGACCGCGAAGTCGTTCACGACTGAGAACGGCGCCCACGCGTCGGTGTTGCGTTTCTCGAGCGAGAACCACGGGTCGCGACCGGCCTCAAACGAGCCGTTCTGAATCAGGTTGTCGGCGGGCAGCCCGGTCAACGGGCCGGCGGCCTCCGCCATCTCCGGGGCCGGGGCCGGGGGTGCGGCTGCGGGCTCGGCCTCTGGCGCCGCCTGCGGCTCCGTGTGCGGTTCGGCCTGCGGCTGGGGCTCCTGCGGCGGCGCGGCGGGCGACGCCTCCTGCGACCACGCGGTCGGCACCGCGGCGGCCATCATCGCGCACGACGCGATCGCCAGCCATCCGGCGGGCGTCGTGCACGGCCGCGGCACGCCGTCCGGCTTCGGACGGGCAGGAAGGCGGCGGTCGGGTCCAGCGTGGAAAGCGTTGCAGCGCATGCCGACAGCGTAGCGACGGACCGCACGTTCGGTGACCGTGCGGCCGGAACAGATCGGAAGAGCGGTTGGTCTCCGCCGCCATTCGGGCGCGGCGGGGCCGCACAGACGGCACGCCTTCGCGCCCCGTCACAGACGGCCGAGATTTCCGTGGGGGGGCGTTCCGTCGGGTGGCTTTTCGCCGCGGTGCAATCGAGGGTGTGGGGTGCCGGCGGCGTGGGATCGTCGCAGGGGCATGCTCGCGGCGTGGAGCTCGCGACGGGGACGGGGCAAAACAGCCCCGGGGCCCTCACAACGCATTCCAAAGACCAGTTGGCGTTGAAGGACCTACGGACCGTTGCACCTCGACCACGAGGGGGATTCCGCGTGAAGGCCAAGCATGCTCTGAGCGCGGCCGCCGTTGTGGCGGCCTTGACGATCGTGCCGCACGCCTCGGCGTTGCGGGTGAAGGGGATCGAAACCGCCCCGAACACATACAACCGGTTCGCCGTCGCCGCGGCCGGGAACCTGGTGGACAACCTCAACCCGCTCTTCCTCGCCGAGGGGTGCGAGATCAGCGGCATCGGCTGGCACGGCGACTACAGGACCAACATCGCGGCCGTGGACAAGGCCGTGACGCTCATCACCCCGCGGCACTTTGTCTTCGCCGCGCACTACAACGTCGGCGTCGGCACGAACGTGCAGTTCCGCTGCTCCGACGGCGTCGTGCACACGCGCCGCGTCACGGCGACGTACCGGTACAACAACGCCTTCAACCTGCCCGCCGACCTCGCCGTGGGCGAGTTTGCCGACCCGCTGCCGCCGAGCGTCCACCCCTTCCGCATCGCGCCCAACGAGGGCCTGAGCCTCTCCGGCGAACGCATCATGACCTACGGCAAGCGGGGCCGCTTCGGCACGAACCAGATCCCCACCTGGTTCACCCCGGGCCGCGACTACCTGCCCTGGCAGATCACGGGGTTCGTGAACCAGCCCGACGGCACCGCCCTCGGCGAGTCGGGCGACTCCGGCAGCCCCACCTTCGTCCGAATCGGCGATGAGCTCGTGCTGGTCGGCGTCCGCTTCTTCGCCACCGGCGACAGCTGGGCCCCCTTCTTCATCCGCCAGATCGACCAGAGCATCGCGCACACCGGCTACCGCGTGACCCAGTACGACCCCAACGCGGGCTGCCCGGCGGACCTTGACTCCAGCGGGCAGGTCGATGTCTTCGACCTCTTCATGGCCCTTGAGTACGTCGACGCCGGCGACCCCGAGCTCGACCTCACGCCCGCCCGCGGGGCCCCGGACATCTTCGACCTGCTCACCTACCTCGACTACATGGAACAGGGTTGCGACTGATCACGCCCGGCCCGCGCCACACGGCGCGGGGCCCCGCAATCCTGCACGAGACGCCCGCCCCCCGGCGGGCGTTTTCATGCGCACTACCATGCCGCGATGACGCCCGACCACGCCGCCGACGCCGCCGCGAGCCTCCGGCACGACCTGCTCGATGCGCAGCGGGCCCTCGCCGACCTCCTCGCCGACGCGCCGCTTGTGAGCGCCGTCGCCGCCGCCTGCGACGCCATGGCCCACACGCTCCGCCGCGGCGGAAAAATCCTCGCCTGCGGCAACGGCGGCTCCCTCGCCGACGCCGCCCACTTCTGCGAGGAACTCACCGGCCGCTTCCGCGCCGACCGCCCCCCCCTCGCCGCACTCGCCTGCGCCGACCCCGGCCACATCACCTGCACCGCCAACGACTACGGCTACGACGCCGTCTTCGCCCGCTGGGTCACCGCCCTCGCGAGGCCCGGCGACGCCGTCCTTCTGCTCTCCACCAGCGGCAACTCGCCCAACCTCCTCCGCGCCGCCGACGCCGCGCGCGACCTCGGCGTCACGACCATCGCCTTCCTGGGCCGCGGCGGCGGCGCCCTCCGCGGGCGGTGCACGCACGAGGCCGTCTTCCCCGGCCGCACCGCCGACCGCGTGCAGGAGCTGCACATGCTCGCGCTCCACGCCGCCGTGGCGCACATCGAGCGGAGCCTCGGCCACGCCTAGCCCGCCGCCGCCCACAGGCCGCCCGCGGGCCCGTCGTCCGTCGTCGGGGCCCTAGACTGCAAGCGGTTTCCGCCGATGTTTCCCGGCGTCCGGGCCCCCGCCCGGCCCCCCGAGCACCGCACGAACCCACGAAAGGCGCCCCGATGCCGTACTACACCAAGCTGGGCAATCTCCCCCGCAAGCGGCACATCCAGTTCCGCCGCCCCGACGGCGCCCTTTACTCCGAAGAACTCTTCGGCACCGAGGGCTTCGTCGGCCCCACCAGCACCCTCTACCACATCCACCCGCCCACACAGGTCTCCGGCTGGCGCGCCGTCTACGGCACCAAGCCCCGCTACATCGAGCAAGACGTCATGCGCATGCGTCACCTCAAGACCCGCCCCATGACGCCCAAGGGCGACGCGATCACCGGACGCGTCGTCCTCTTCGGCAACAGCGACGTCGAGATGTCCGCCTGCGTCCCCGCCGAGCAGATGACCTACCACTTCAAAAACGGCCAGGGCGACGAATGCCTCTTCTTCCATTACGGCACCGGCACCGTCCACAGCATGTTCGGCACCCTCCGCTTCACCCACCGCGACTACCTCGTCATGCCCAAGGGCGTCATCTACACCATCGTCTTCGACGAACGCCCCGCCGACGCCTCCGACAACGACGCCTTCGGCGGCTTCACCAAGGCCCAGATGCCCTACGGCAAGTTCCTCTGCTTCGAAACCGCCAACGGCAGCCACATCATGCCGCCCCCCCGCTACGTCTCCAAGCAGACAAGCCAGTTCCTCGAGCACGCCCCCTACTGCGAGCGCGACCTCCGCATCCCCGAGCTCCCCCTCACCTTTGACCAGCGCGGCGACTTCGAAGTCCGCATCAAGGCCCGCGACTGCGTCCACAGCTACACCTACAGCTATCACCCG
>CAZCBN010000021.1:32530-35675 GCA_964496975.1 uncultured Phycisphaeraceae bacterium | reverse complement strand
GGGGTGGGGGTGGTGGGGGCGGGGGGGGAAGGGGGGGCGAGGGGGGGGGGGGTGCAAGGGGGGATTTTGATAGGACGAGAAAGATGCGCACACGGGAAGTAGATATGATAAAGAAAGGGAACAACGACAGGAGCGGCACAGAGCGTGGTACCGCGGCCGTTCGGCACATTGACAACAGCCATTGACGCAACACTCTACTTTACACTGGTTGCCTGAAGCAGTTTGACGAGCAGTCTCGTTACGCGGAACGAGGCGCAGCTTGCGGTAACCATGGCCGCAAGCAGGACAATTGCGGACCATCGCGTGAATATCCCTAGATCCGAGCACCTCCCGTCGGGATCCGCGGTGCCGCCTTGGACGACGAGTAAAAGCATCGACATACCGAGCCAAATCAAAAGGGCAACAATCGCTTGCCAGTGATAAGAGATCAGCTGGTAATATGGGGATCTTCGTTGAGATTGTGCCTGTTTTTTTAAACGCTCAACAATTGGCTTGTCAGCAATTGATAGCAACAACGTTAGAGCAGTTACTTGAAATCCAGCAAGAACCGCGCCAGCGTCGATGGACCCACTTAGCAATCGTTCCATTGCCCGAGCAGTTTGATATGCCGGAGGATTCCACCACCAAAGGAGCGTTGCCGCAATCCCGCCCGTGATCCATGGACCAAAATTCTCCCATATCGCTCCGGCCCGGCGCCGAAAAGGTATGGTGGTGCTGGGTGCAGAACCGTTTGGAGGCGCAAAGCTATCCAAGTTCGTCTCCACGCTAGCCCCCTATCTGTCTGCGAAGACCCGGCAGTCTTCTCGCGAGAGCCGCCTTCAGTTGCCTACAGGTGTCGTTAGTATCGATAGCTCGATTAGATTCAGTAACTTGTAGTGAGATCTCTTCCCTTGCTTTCAAGAGGTCGAGATTCTCGATTGGGGCACCCTCGCCATCTGATCCCCTCACTTTTATGGAACTAACTCTAGGCGCAGCCATCAAGCGTCTAGCGAGATTGTTGATCACTCCGCGATCTAGGCTGCCGCCGCGTGTGTGCCCCATGGTGATGTTAACCGAAATATTGACGCCGTTGACTTCGCTAAGTATTTCAATCGCGTTCTCAACGGATCCTCCGTATGTTCGGAGATCTGCTATGCCCCGCGGCTCGGACAATGAGAACTCAAAGCCTCGGAAAATCTGCTTTTGCTGCAAGCTAGCTAGGATGTCAGTTCGGATAACAGGCTCGACAGTTATCGCCGTGTGAGGAGCAAAGCGTCCGACAATGCACGATAATGCCGAGTGGCGAGGTCCGTTGTGGGCATAGTGAACTAAACTTGCTCCGACTTCGGGATGGAAAGCAAAGCACATCGGCTCTCCTAAGTCGGTATCTTCGGCGATCGGCAGGGGAGTGACGTGTCCATTGGTTACTGCTGCCGGCAAATTATTACTTCGGAGCAAGTACACGCTACCAGTGAGCATGTCGTCAGTGCGGGACCATGTTAGATTTTTTGCCAAATAGTTCTTGTCGTGGTGATCGAACTCGAATTCGGTTAGAGTCGAGATGCGTGCCGCAATTGCATCTCGCACGGCGGACGTGGCGCCTTCAGACGGTTTCACCCAGAACTGGTAAGACTTAACTTGCCTGGTCAAGCGATCACCTCTCTCCGTGAAACAAAACCTCTACGACCACCGAGTGTAACCATTCTCTGCCGGTTGCCTCTGGCGATCCACTTGGGCACGCTCATCCGATCATCACGCTTCGAGAAACAGCACTCGACGTTGGGGGCTGCCTAAAGCCAAGGAGTTTATGGATAATCGAGTCCGATATTCGCGGTCTTCCAGTAAGACTGCGCCAGATGCTCGGTATAGCACGAAAGTCACGCGCCTGTGCGTCGTCGCGTGCGTGAAGCGGTCGAGTTCTTTCAGGCCTTGCACGCCCAGGGCCTGTTCGATTTCTTCCCGTGTTGGCGGGCGGTCGTCGCGTTCCAGGGTTGGGGGTTGCCAGAGGCCGGCCCACAAGCCTTTCGGGGGGCGTTGTTCGACCAGGACGCGGCCTTCGGCGTCTTCCACCAGGACGGCGGCGGCGTAGAGCGGGGTTTGCTTGGCTCGCGGCTTGGGGGCGGGGATCTCGTGTTGCGTGCCGTCGCGTGCGGCGTGGCAGTGGGCGCGCCAGGGGCAGCGGTCGCACGCGGGGTTCTTTGGCGTGCAGGTGGTGGCGCCGAGTTCCATGAGGGCTTCGTTGAAGTCGCCGGGGTCCTTTGCGGCCTGGACGAGCGATTCGGCGTGGTGCCAGAGGTGGCGCTGGGTGGCGGGGGCGGTTGGGGGGAGGGGCTGGCCCTGCAGGCGGAGGAGGACGCGGGCGACGTTGCCGTCGACGAGGGGGGCGGGGAGGTTGAAGGCGATGCTGGCGATGGCGCCTGCGGTGTAGGGGCCGACGCCGGGGAGGGCGCGGAGGGTGGTTGGGTCGCTTGGGATCTGGCCTTGGTGGTGGGTGGCGATGGCCTTGGCGGCGGCGTGGAGCAGTTTGGCGCGGCGGTAATAGCCCAGGCCCGACCATTCGGCGAGGACCTCGGATTCGTCGGCGGCGGCAAGGGCCGCGGGGGTGGGGAAGCGGGCGAGGAAGCGGGGGAAGCGCTCGGCGACGCGGGAGGTTTGGGTCTGCTGGAGCATGAACTCGGAGACGAGGACGTGGTAGGGGTGGCGGCGGAGGGAAGGGTCGCTCGATGGGGCTCGCCAGGGGAAGGGGCGGGCGTGGGCGCGGAACCAGGACGCGAGGAGGTCGGTGAGGGCGCGGGGAGAGGAGGGGGGAGCGGTCGGGCGGCGCGGCATGGTCGGGGGAAGGTAGGAGATGGCTGCGGCGGGGAGGGCTGAAGCGGGGAGGGGTCAGGCGCGGCGGGCGGGGGGTCAGGTGGGGGCGTGCTGGAGGGTGTGGAGGAGGAGGGGGCGGAGCTTTTTCCAAGGGGTTTCGGGGGACTTGGTGACGGTGATGAAGGTGGTGTGGATGAGCAGCCCCGTGACGCCGGGGACGGCGAAGAGGGCGAGGGCGAGGGGGTCGGCGGCGGCGTGGGCGGCGTCGGGGGCGCGGTAGGAGCGGGGGGTCGGGCCGGGGCTTGGGGTGAGGGTGATTCTGAGGGCGTGGGGGTTTGGGGTTGGGTCGACGGCGGTG
>CAZCBN010000021.1:2360-32520 GCA_964496975.1 uncultured Phycisphaeraceae bacterium | reverse complement strand
GGGGGGGGGGGGGGGGGGGAAAGGAGGAGGGTGGGGGGGGTTGGTCCGAGGTGGGGGGGCGGGGCGGGGGCTACGGTGAACCGTCGCCGTCGTGGGGTGTGCGCGGCGTTCAAGGCCCGGCGGCCCGGGGGGACAGGCCGTGGCGGTGATCGAGCGGCTGAACTCGTTGCTGGAGCGGTTGGCGAGTTACTCGCTGTGGGCGGTGGCCGTGGAGCTCGCGGTCATCTGGCTCGTGGTGTTCGCGTTGGTGCGGTTTGTGCAGGGGACGCGGGCGGCGGGGGCGCTGAAGGGGCTTTTGCTGATCGCGGCGGTGGGCGTGGTGCTGCTGAGCCTTGGGGAGGGCGGGCGGCTGTTCGGGCGGCTGAGCTATCTGGCGGACCGGCTGCTGGCGCTGGCGGCGGTGGCGATGGTGGTGGTGTTCCAGCCGGAGCTGCGGCGGGGGCTGATCCGGCTCGGCGAGGGGCCGAGCTTCCGGGCCAAGGGCTCGGAGCGGCAGCGGGTCATCGCGGCGGCGTGCGACGCGTGCGGGTATCTGAGCAAGCAGCGGTTCGGGGCGTTGATCGTCTTTGAGCGCCAGCTCGGGCTGCGCGGGTTGATCGAGGGCGGAACGGAGCTGGACGCGCGGGTGTCGGCGCGGCTGCTGCAGACGATCTTCACGCCGGGGTCGGCGCTGCACGACCTGGCGGTGGTGGTGCGGGGCGAGCGGCTCGCGGCGGCGGGGGTGCAGCTCCCGCTCGCCGAGCCCGAGGACATGCCCGACCCCGAGCTGGGAAGCCGGCACCGGGCGGCGGTGGGCGTGACGAAGGAAACCGACGCGGTGGTGCTGGTGGTGAGTGAGGAGAAGGGGACGGTGCGCATCGCGCAGCGGGGGCGGCTGAGCCGGGCGTACGCCGGGGACGACCTGGCGCGGGAGCTGGCCGAGCGGCTCGGCGTACGGGGCGGCGTGGACGACGAGCCGGAGGACGGGGGCCGATCGGCGGCGGCGACGGGTCGGGCCGTGGATGAAGCGGACGCGGACGTCGAGGCGGAGCCGCTGGAGCCGGTGATGCGGACCCGGGGCGGGCTGGCCGAGACCCGGGGCGGGTTGGGCGAGGCGGGGGCAGAGGGCCGGGCCGCGGATCGGAAGGTGGGGGCGTGAAGGCGTCGATGCTCGCCAACCTGGCGCTGGTGACGGTGGTGACGCTGCTGGTGTGGTCGGCGGCGGAGTCGCAGACGCTGCGCGGCTCGACGGTCTCCACGACGGTGGCGTTTGAGGCGGGGTCGGACCAGCGGCTGGTGCGGGTGCACCCGGACGAGGCGTGGACGGGCACGGTGGAGATCTCGCTGAGCGGGCCGACGCACGCGATGGACCGGGCCCGGGCCGACGCGTTGCGGGCCGTCACGCTGCGGCTTGGTGAGGAGTTGAACGCCGAGCCGGGCGAGCAGACGGTGCAGCTTGCCAACGCGATCCGCCGCAGCGCCGCGATCGACGGCACGGGCCTGACGGTGGTGGAGACGCGTCCGCCGACGGTGCGGCTTGAGGTGGCGGCGGTGGCGGAGGTGGAACTGCCGGTGGTGGCCGACGTGCCGGCGGTGGAGCTGGAGGGGCCGGCGGTGGTGTCGCCCCAGGCGGTGCGGGTGATCGGGCCGGCGGGGGTGATCTCGCGCTTGCCGGACCGCGTGGTGGCGCGCGTGAAGGCGGAGCAGTTGCAGGGCCTGCGGCCGGGGCGGGTGGAGCGTGTGGCGGGCGTGGGGGTTGAACTGCCGGAGACGCCTGCGGGGGCGTGGAAGCTGCGGGTGGAGCCGCCGCGCGTGACGGTGGAGCTGACGCTGCGGAACCGGACGCGGACGGCGGTGATCCCGCTGGTGCCGGTGGAGCTCTTGCTGAGCCCCGACGCGGCGACGGTGTGGGAGGTGCGGGTGTCGCCGGGGTCAGAGTCGCTGCGCGACGTGCGGGTGAGCGGGCCGCTGGAGGTGATCGACCGGCTGAGCCGGTACGAGGTGAAGCTGGTGGCGGCGGTGCGGCTGACTGCGGACGAGCTGGAAAAGGGCGTCGAGACGAAGAAGGTTGAGCTGTTCGGCGTGCCGGCGGGTGTGACGGCGGAGTTTGAGGGCGGCGAGATCGGCCTGAGCGTGAAGCGGCGGCCGGCCCCGGTGGAGCCGGACGGCGACGAGGCCGCGCCCGCGACCGGCGCGGGGACCTGACCGAGGGCTCGGCGGCCTCAGCGGCGGCGGCGTGCGACGACCAGCGCGCCCGCGGCGACAAGGGCCGCGGTGCCGGGGGCGGGGACGGGCTTGAGGGTGAAGGTCAGAGCAAAGCTGGCGTCGGCGAAGAGGCCGTTAAAGAAGTCGAGATCGCTGCCCGCGGAGGTGCCGGCGGACAGGGTGTAGGTGCCGGGGCCGATGATGGTCCCGTTGTTGGTCCAGTCGGAGTCTTCGTCCTCGGAGGAGGAGAAGAGGAGTTCGGACGCGGAGGAGAGGGAGACTCCGGCGTCGGCGTGCACGCCGCCGGCGAAGCCGTCGAGGCACCAGATGCGGGCGTCGCCTTCTTCGATGGTGAAGGTGAGGGTGAAGCCTGAGGAAGCCGAGGCGACGCCGCCGATGGCGGCGTCGGCGTTGTCCACGTCGGAGGAGACCGAGCCGGAGGCGGTGAGGACCCCGTTGGCGAGGGAGGCGGCGAGGCTCGCGCTGGCGTAGGAGAAGGAGCCGTCGAGGAGGTCGACCCCGGCGGCGAAGTCGGCGGAGGCGGGGAGTTCGTTCAAGAACGTGGAGTCCTGATCGTCGAGGGTGCCGCCGGCGTCGGTGATGCTGGCGCTGGCGGCGACGTTGGCGCTGAAGGTCGCGGACTCCAGGATGCCGGCGTGGGCAGTGGCGGCGGACGCGGCGGCGGCGATCAGGCAACGAGCAAACATGGCACGACCCCCCAAAGAGTGCACCCGGGCCGGGCTCGACGGGAGCGCGGGACCGGAACCGCAAAGGGAGCCCGGGAGGGACGGGTGTCGACGGGAGTTGGCGGATTGATTGACGACGGGTTCGGAATTAGCAATCGGCCCGGGTGACGCGGGAAGGCGGACGGGAGATGAGGAGGGGTGGACCGGACGCCGGTCGGCGCTGCGGGGTTGAGGGAGGGAGGGCGAGAGAGGGAGGGAAACAGGGCCGTCGGGACGCCGGTCCCACCGCAAGCGGGCTGCAAGCGGGCTGCGGGCGGGCTGCGGGTGGGCTGCGGGTGGGCGGGGGGCAGGCCGGCCACCGGAGGGCGTGGGGAAGTGTCGGGGCGGGGAGGACCGGGGCGGGGGACGCCGCTACCGTATCGGCCCCGCGGCGTCCGGCCGTCGGGCTGCCCAGAGGAGTGTCCCGCCGTGAAGATCCGCACCGACGAGATCGCCAGCGTCATCAAGCAAGAGATCCAGCAGTTTTCTGCCGAGCTGGAGGTTTCGGAGGTTGGACGGGTGGTGGAGGTGGGCGACGGCATCGCCCGCATCTACGGCCTTTCCAACGCGATGGCGGGCGAGCTGCTGGAGTTCCAGACGGCGCACGGCGCGGTGATGGGGCAGGTGTTCAACCTTGAGGTGGACACCGTCGGCGCGGTCGTCTACGGCGAGTACCTGGCGGTGAAGGAGGGCGACGTCGTCCGGGCGACGGGCAAGCTGCTGCAGGTGCCGGTGGGCGAGAGCCTGCTGGGCCGGGTGGTGGACCCGCTGGGGCGGACGCTCGACGACGGGCCGGCGCTGACCGGCGGAGAGACCCGGCTGGTGGACATCATCGCCCCCGGCATCGCCGAGCGGCAGCCGGTGCACGAGCCGATGCAGACGGGCATCAAGGCGATCGACTCGATGATCCCGATCGGCCGCGGCCAGCGCGAGCTGATCATCGGCGACCGCAAGACGGGCAAGACGGCCGTCGCGATCGACGCGATCATCAACCAGAAGCAGTACTGGGGCACGCCGGACGCGATGGTGTGCATCTATGTCGCGGTGGGTCAGAAGGAGTCGACGGTCGCGGGCGTGGTGCAGACGCTCCGCAAGCAGGGCGCGATGGACTACACCATCGTCGTGAACGCGGCGAGCAGCGACCCGGCCCCGATGCAGTACATCGCCCCCTACTCGGGCTGCGCGATGGGCGAGCACTTCATGTGGTCGGGCAAGGAGCCGGGCAAGAAGCTCAGCAACGGCATGCCCTACCCCAAGCACGCGCTGCTGATCTATGACGACCTGAGCAAGCAGGCCGTGGCGTACCGCCAGCTCTCGCTGCTGCTGCGTCGCCCGCCGGGCCGCGAGGCGTACCCGGGCGACGTGTTCTACCTGCACAGCCGCCTGCTGGAGCGCGCGACGAAGCTGAGCAGCGAGAACGGCGGCGGCAGCCTGACCGCCCTGCCCGTCATCGAGACGCAGGAAGGCGACGTGTCGGCGTACATCCCGACGAACGTCATCTCGATCACCGACGGCCAGATCTATCTCGAGCCCGACCTGTTCTACAAGGGTGTGCGGCCGGCCATCAACGTCGGCATCTCCGTGAGCCGCGTGGGCGGCAACGCGCAGATCAAGGCGATGAAGAAGATCGCCGGCTCGCTGCGTCTGGACCTCGCGGCCTTCCGCGAGCTGGAGGCCTTCGCCCAGCTCGGCACGGAGCTGGACCCCGCGACGCAGCGGCAGCTCGACCGCGGCGCCCGCATGGTGGAGCTGCTCAAGCAGCCGCAGTATGTGCCGCAGCTCGTCGTGGACCAGGTCATCTCGATCTACGCGGGCACGAAGGGCTTCCTGGACGACGTCCCGCTGAACAAGGTGGCGGCGTTCGAGAAGGGGATGCTCGAGTACTTCCAGAGCGGCCCGGGCCGCGCGACGCACGAGGAACTTCGCCAGAAGAAGGCCCTGGACGACGCGCTGGAGGCGAAGATCCGCGAGGGCATCGCCGCGTACAAGAGCCTGTGGGCGGCGAAGGCGTAAGCGCGACCCCCGGCCCTCTGGACGGGCCGGGTACGGCGATCAAATTGTTGGCCCGGTCTGTCTATGGACCCGGGCGGGCTGTATCCTCTCTTCGGTCTTCGATCCGAAGGGGGTCTCGATGCGCGTGGTGCGTGCGTGTTTTTCGGCGGTTTCGCTGGTCGCCGTCGCTGCGGCGGCCCACGGGCAGGGCGCGTCGCCGCTCTCCAGCACGTTTGACTCGGGGATCGAGGGCTGGTCGGTGCAGACGCGGGGGAACCCGGCGGGGAGTTTCAATCTCGTCGCGACCTTCACGCCGGACTATGTCGGGCCGGGGGCGGGGCGGAGCGGGTACATCTCGGAGTTGGACCCGGACGGGAACTTCTCGTTCTTTACGGCGCCGGTGGCGTGGTCCGGAAATCGCTCGGCGCTTTCGGGTGGCTATCTGCGGTACGTGACGCGGACGAGCGACGTGAGTTTCCCCGATGGGCGGCTGGTCGTGCTTGTCGGCGGGGGGCTGACGATCTCGGCCGACCTGGGCGTGCCGCCGGTGAACACGTGGACGCGGCGGAGCGTGCGACTGAGCCCGGGGGCGTGGCGCGTTGGGTCGAGCGCATCGGGGGTGGTCGCGAGCGCGGCCCAGGTGTCGACGGTGCTGGGCTCGCTGCAGTCGGTGTTCATCGGGATGGAGTTCGGGTCGGAGGCGTTGGAAGAGCGGGTGGATCTGGATGACGTCGCCTTCGGCGTGTGCGGGCCGGACATCGCGCCGCCGTTCGGCGTCTTGGACGCGGCGGACGTGTTGCTGACGCTCTCGGCCGTTGCGGCGGCGGAGGCCGCGGCGGACCAAACGCCGCTGGGCAACGCGGACGGGGCGATCAACTTCCTCGATGTTCTGGCGTACCTCGCGCTGTTTGACGCGGGGTGCCCCTGACCTTTCCCAACCCGGCGGCGTCCTCCCCGACCCGACCGCGCCTCGCCGATCCGGCTCTGCCCTCGCGTGGAGACGTAGGGGCTTTGGGTGGGCCGGGGTGACCGTGTGAATCCGCGGGTTGGCGCTTCTTTTTCGTCGCCCCGGCCTGTACATTCGACGCGAAAGTCCCCGCCCTCATCAGCCAACGGAGCTCTGCCGTGCGCGATATCCCTGTCATTCGTGCCGTTGTCGGTGTCGCCGTCTCGGGTCTTGCGGTCGCGGCCTCGGCGCAGCCCTTCCTCCGTTACATCGGCACCGCGGACTCGGAGGACTCGGCCCGCGCCATCACCCGCACGGCCGACGGCGGCTTTGCCTTTTACCACCAGGTGTCGGACATGGACACCTTCACGGCCGACCCGGAGCTTGTGCGCACCGATGTGGCGGGCAACGTGCTCTGGGCCACGCGGCTCAGCGAGGTCGATTCCAACGGCGCCAGCGCCGTGCTCGAGCTGCCCGCGGCCTTCGGCGGCGGCTTCATCGTCGCGGGCGACTCGATCAGCTTTGACGAGAGCCCGCTGCAGATCCGCATCGCCCGCATCAGCGACACTGGCGCGTTGGTCTGGAGCCGTGAGATCGCCGGCGGCCCGTCGTTCGTCGGCCCGGCGCTCGCGTGGCTCTCGGACGGCACGATCGGCTCGGGCGACGCCGGGCCCTCGTTCTCGGGCCGGCAGCTCGCGCACCTCGCCAAGATCGCGACGTCCAACGCGGTGATCTTCAACCGCGAGTACTCGCTCTTCCCCGCGGCAGACTTTGAAACGCTCGTGGTCGCCGACGTTCAGGCCGACGGCGCGGGCGGCATGATCGCCGTCGGCACGGCGTTCACGAGCGACCTGGTCGTGTCGCGGGCGGACATCTTCGTGCTGCGCGTTGACGCGACCGGCGCCCCGCTCGACGCCACCGTGCTGTCGGGCCCGAGCCTCGAAGACGGCAGCGACGCGTACGAGGAAGCCCGCGCGATCGTCGCGCTGCCCGGCGGCGGGTACCACATCGCGGCCTACTCCGACCTGGGCGTGCAGTTCGGCTCCTTCTCGCCGCTGCACGTGCGGCTGGACGCCGACCTGGACGTCGTCACGGCCGTGGGACACACCGGCGGCTTCAACACCGTCGAGCCCGCGTTCTCGGGCATGACCCTTGACGGCGAGGGGCTCATCGCCGTCGCGGGCAACGCCCCCTTCGGCGACGGCGGCAACACGGGCCGCCTGTGGCGCGTCGACGCCAACGGCCAGCTCATCTGGCACCGCGAGCTCTTTGACCCCATCATCGGCGCCAACACCTTCGCGGGCGACGTGGTCGCCACCGACGCGCCCGCGGGGGGCCCGCAGTTCACGGTTATCGGCAACCTGCGCACGTTCGGCTTCGACAACGCCCCCTTCGGCAACGCCGAGGCGATGCTGACCCGCGTGCCCAACGAGTTCTCCGGCGACTCATGCAACATCTCCGAGGTCTTCCTGGAGGTCATCCCGCAGACGATCATCGCGGGGCCGATCGCGGTGATCGAGTTCGTCGACCTCGACGGCAACGACGCTTGGCTCGTCGATCCCGTCGCCCCGGCGATCGGCTCGTTCGACCCCTGCGGCAGCGGCCCCTGCCCGGCCGACTTCAACGGCGACACGGTGCCGGGCGACATCTTTGACCTGTTCGACTTCCTCGCCGCGCTCGACGGGGGCCTCGACTTCAACGGCGACACATCGCCCGCCGACATCTTCGATCTGTTCGACTTCCTCGCCGTGCTCGACGCCGGGTGCCCGTGAGCCGACGTCGCGACGCTGCCGCTCGCCCCGCCGTCACCCCGTCGCCAGGCCGCCGTCACGCAGCCCTCACCGCGGCGTCGCGGGGTTCGCGGCCTCGGGTTTCGCCGCCTGCGCCGCCGCCGGGTGGCGCAGCAAGGCCGCCAGCAGTTCGGCGCGGCTGTGCACGCCGAAGTGCGCGTAGAGCCGCTTCACGTGCTGGTGCACCGCCGCGGCCGTCATGCCCAGCGCCGCGGCGGCTTCCTTCTCCGAGCGGCCCCGCAGCAGCTCGTTCAGCACCGCGCGCTGCCGCGGCGGCAGCGACTCGGCGGGGTCCGGCGGGTCGATCAGCAGGCCCGCCCAGCCGCGCAGGCCCGCCGCGATGCCCTGCAGCACGAGCCGGCCGGTTCGGTCCAGGCCCGTCTGGTCGAGCGCCTGGTGCAGGCTGATAAGCAGCACGCCGCGCGGGTTGGCCGGCGTCACCTGCACGACGATGTTGTCGCAGAGGCCGACGGGGCGGCGGACATCGCGCACGTACTCGCTGGAGTGCCACGCATCGTCGCTGACCAGCGTCCGGCGTTCCCAGATGGTGCGGTTCTCGCCCGTCTCGGCCAGCGCGTCCTGGAACGGGTCGCGGATGTGGGGCGAGGCGACGTAGGCGCGGAACGCCCGCTCCATGGGCCCGTCCATCCCCGCCGTGCCCACCGTGCCCAGGCGGAAGGTCTTGTGGTCGCCGTGCCCGCGCATGATGGTGGCCACGACGACGGGCGCCTCGGAAACGACACGGGCCTCTTCGGCGACCGCCGAGAGCCAGTCCCCCCCGGCCGCCGCCACCTCGCCCACGCGTCCGACCGCGTGCAGCGAGCGACGCTCTGCGGAGTCGTGCTTCCCCATCGCGCGGCGGCCCTCCCAACGCATCGCGGCCCGGCCTGACACGGCGCAATGGCCCGAAGGATTCGACTCCCCCGAAGCGATGTCCCTGAAGAGGGACATTGCCCGTCGCGTGTAGCATCACAAAACTTGTATCGCCGGGCAAGCGCGATTCCGCGCAAGGCCCGAACGCACGCACGCCGGCGGGGGAGCAGGATCCTCACCGGGGCGCGACCCCCCTGGGGACGGGTCGGCCTCACCGCCGCGAAGAGAGGCGTCAACGGTTTTAGCGACCGTTGACGCCTTTTCGGATGGCCTCGGTGGGTTTGTCCATCGACCGACGCGACATGAGCCGACCCCGGCCGGTCTGGTCCCCTGCCGCTTCGAGGGGCGGCTTGAAACGGCCGCTTCAAGGGATAGTGGGCTCCGATTCCGGCCCGCCCCCCCGTCGCCCCGGCGTCGCCCCCGCCTCGCCCCCGCGTCTCCGCGGCCGCCGCGTGTGAAAACCTCGCAAGCCTTCACGGTTTGCGTCGGCACGCCGTTGCACCGCGGCCCGACGGCACGTACCGTCTGTCTGGCCCGGCATCGACGACGCGACCCGTGGGTATCGAGAGGGTTCGCGCCGTTCACCACTCGCGCCGGCCGACGAGGGGATCATCGATGCGTCAGCACCGCGACCGGTTTGTGGGGCGTTCGGTCTTCGCAGTGGCGTCCTTGATCGCGGGCACCGCGGCGGCCGCCGACACGCTGATCGTCATCCCCGGGGAGTCCACCATCTCCGTCACCATCAGCGCGAGCGTCGCGGGCATCCCCTTCACCGACACCGAGACCAGCGCCGTCTCCGGCTTCTTCGACGTCACCAGCGACGGACTCACGTCCATCGCCTTCAGCGACGGCGCCCTCCTCGTCAACAACACGCTGAACTTCGTCTTCAGCGCCGGCTTCCTCGGCAGCGCCAACATCCGCGCGTCCAGCCTCGTCGCCGATCTCGCCGCCCCCATCCCCGCCGTGCCCATCACCGGCGGCACCTTCTCCGTCACCGGGGCCCAGTTCGCCACGGCGGGCATCTTTGACTACACCAGCAGCGGCCTCCTCGGCGGCGCCGTCGGCTCGGGCCAGGTGCTCCTCGACGGCTCCACGATTGTCTCGGGCGACCTCGAGTCCGGCACCGCGACGCTCAACGGCAGCACCCTCCGCATCGGCGCCGTCATCGACGTGACCAACACCACCGACCTCAACGGCATCCCCGTCACCGTGCGGCTCGCCGGCACCGTCGTCGCCGAGGGCACCATCTCCCCGCCCACCTGTCCCGCCGACTTCAACGGCGACACGGTTCCGGGCGACATCTTCGACCTGTTCGACTTCCTCGCCGCGCTGGACGAAGGCCTGGACTTCAACGGCGACACGTCTCCCGCCGACATCTTCGACCTGTTCGACTTCCTCGCCGTGCTCGACGCGGGCTGCCCCTGAGGCCCGCCGCCCCTGGCCGAGGGCCAGCCTCGACATCGTGACATCGCCCGCGAGATTCGCACAATCCTGAGGGACGGCCGGGCTTTCGCCGCCTCGCCAGCTTGCCCAGTTCCGCGCCCGCGGCGCACGTTGTTTCGCGGCGTTCCGGCGTTGACCGCGCAGTTTCCCCAGCGTGTCGCCCCGAAGCGGGTGCGCCCGACCGCGCGCACGGCCTTACGCGGAACCGGCGCACACGCCGCGCCGTAGCGCTCTGGGCGGAGACGGTGTCGCCGCGTGGTGCCGCCGCGCGTCCGACACCGGCTATCGCGCCGACGACGGCCCGGCCGCGCGTCGGCCCCGCGCCGGGGCAACACGGAAGTCCGTGCGGCCCGGCGAGACACACCCGTCCGTTCAAGCCCCTTTCGGGGCGTCTCCACGCCGGTTCGCGTGGGACCGGCGGGTGGTCGTACGTGTCCACCGCGTTGCATGCATCGCCGCCGCGGCCCATCGGGCCTCGGCCGACGGCACGCGCCGGCTCCCCCTTTCCCGCACGGCGCGCGCACGTCGCAAAGACCAAGCCCAAGAAAAAGACCAAGCCCAAGAAAACGAAACAAGCCCCACGCGCCCCGAGTTCCGTCGAGCAGACCGCACACACACGCACCGACCATCACGCGCAAGCAAGCAGGCCCCCCACAGACGAGTCCCCCAGAGAAAGGCACCCGTCCCCATGCGCCCGCTCCGCCGTGTGGTGCGCCGCCGCGCTCACCGCCGAAAGCGGGCCCCGCGTCCCGCACGCAGGAGTTTGTAAAAGTTCGCGCGGTCCCGACGCCGAAGCGCCGCCCGCGCATCCCCGAAGGAAGAATGCCGCGGTGGATTCCCCCGCGTCGGCCTCGCCTGCCTTGTGATGGGGAGCAACGTCCATGCGAACACCCGACCACGCTCCGACGCGGCTCCCCGCCACGCCCGCCCCCACGGCGGCCCCCACCGCAGCCCTGCTGGTGGCTTCGGCGTTGCTCGCCCTCGCGTCGCCCGCGTCGGCCACCGGCGCCGCGGGCGCGGCGGCGTGGCCCCTGCTCGTCGACCTCTCCGCCGACACATCGCGCGTCGTCGTCTTCCCGGTGGATTCACCCTCGCCCGAGCGTGACGCGCGGGTCGTCCCCCTCGCCCACGCGGCCTCGCTCGAGGGCGTGTTCATCTCCCCGCTCCTGCCCACCGACATCGGCGGCTGGGCCGCCCCCACGGCCGATCTGCTCGTCGCGCTCGACCCCGCGCTGGTCGACGATGCGCAGGCCGCGGCCCACATCGCCGCGCTGCTCCAGCCGCTCGTGGGCGTCGTCTCGGTGAGCCCCGGGCCCGGCGGCTTCGCGGGCCTGCACCGGGTGCGCTGCGACACCACGCGCGGCGAGCGCGTGCTCGACGCGGCCCGAGCCCTCGCCCACGCGCCGGGCGTGCGCTTCGCCGAGCCCGACGCCGTCGTCCAGGGCCGCGCCAGCAGCTTCCCCAACGACCCGCTCTACGACCACCAGTGGGCCCTTGAGAACGACGGCGGCGAGAACGCGCTCGCCGACATCGACGTCGACGCGCAGGACGCCTGGTCCATCACGCTGGGCGATCCCTCGGTCATCGTCGCCGTGCTCGACGTGGGCGTGCAGTTCAACCACCCCGACCTGCCCGGCGCCATCGGCGCCGACTTCACGAGCGCCCCGCCGCAGGTCGTCGGCATGCCGGGCAACGCCTGCGACTCCCACGGCACCACCGTCGCCGGCGTCATCAACGCCAAGATCGACAACTATCGCAACATCGCGGGCCTCGCGCCCGGCGTCACCGTCGCCTCCGCGCGCACCTTTGTCAGCACCGCCGCCTGCGACGGCACCTGGACCACGCGCCTGAGCGCCACCGCCGAGGCCCTCGCCTGGGCCCAGAGCATCGGCGCCCGCGTCACCAACAACTCCAACGAGTACGGCTTCCAGTCCCAGCCCATCGCCGCCGCGTACGAGCAGACCCGCGACGCCGGCCTCGTGCACGTCGCCTCCGCCGGCAACGGCTTCGGCGGCCCCGTCGCCTACCCCGCGAGCCTGCCCTCGGTCATCGCCGTCTCCGCCGTCGCGTCGGACGGCGCCGAGGCCTTCTTCAACAACGTCGGCCCCGAGATCGCCCTCGCCGGCCCGGGCTTTGACATCGCCACCCTCGACCGCACCGGCTACGACGGCTACGTCAACGGCGACGACGTCTTCATCAGCGGCACCTCCTACGCCTCGGCCTACGTCGCCGCCGCCGCCGCCCTCATGCTCTCCGTCAAGCCCGCCCTCACGCCCGACGAAACGGAATACGCCCTCCTCATGACGGCCGCCGACCTCGGCACGCCGGGGCACGACGACGTCTTCGGCGCGGGCCTCCTGAACGCCGGCATGGCCGTCGCCGCCGTCGTCCCCTCCTGCCCCGCCGACTACAACGGCGACACCGTCGCCGGCGACATCTTTGATCTCTTCGACTTCCTCGCCGTGCTCGACACGGGCGTCGACGTCGACGGCGACACCGTCCCCAGCACCATCTTCGACCTGTTCGACTTCCTCGCCCAGCTCGACACGCCCTGCGAGTGACCCGTGCGCCCCGCCCGCCCCGCGCCGCCCCTCACCCCCGCCGGCACGGCCGTACCATGCCCGCGTGATCCGCCTGCCCACCGAAGCCCTTGATGCCCTGCGCGCGTACTACGCCGGCCGCGCGTGCTGCGTCACCGGCGGCGCGGGCTTCATCGGCGGCCACCTCGTCGACGCCCTGCTGTCGCTCGACGCCGCCGTCACCGTCATCGACGACCTCTCCTCCGGCTCCCTGAGCCACCTCGCCCCGCACCTCGACCTGGAGCCCGAGCGCGCCCGCTTCGTCCACGGCTCCATCCTCGACCCGCGCTCCCTCGCCGATGCGCTCGCCGGCGCGTCGGCCGTCTTTCACCTCGCGGCCATCTGCTCCGTCCCGCGCTCCATCGAGCAGCCCGACCGCACCTGGGCCGTGAACGCCACCGGCACGCTCCGCGTCCTGCACGCCGCGCAGGCCGCGGGCGTGCGCCGGTTCGTCCTCTCCGCGTCCTCCTCCGCCTACGGCAACGCGGCCGAGCTGCCCGTCCGCGAGTCCATGCCCCCCGCCCCGGTCTCGCCCTACGCCGCGAGCAAGCTCGCCGCCGAGCACCTCGTCTCCGCCTACGCCGAGTCCTTCGGCCTCAGCGGCGTGAGCCTGCGCTACTTCAATGTCTTCGGCCCCCGCCAAGCCGCCAACACGCCCTACGCCGGCGTCATCCCCGCCTTTGCCTCCGCCGTGCTCGCGGGCCGGCCCCCCGTCATCTTCGGCGACGGCACCCAGTCGCGCGACTTCACCTACGTCGGCAACGTCGTCTTCGCCAATCTCCTCGCCGCCGCCAGCGGGGCCACCGCCGCCGGCGCCGTCCTGAACATCGGCACGGGCGAACGCACCCGCGTCCTCGATCTTGCCCACGCCGTGCTCAAGGGCCTCGACGCGCCCGCCGACCTGCGGCCCGAGTTCCGCCCCGCCCGCCGCGGCGACGTGCTGCACTCCCTCGCCGACATCTCGCTCGCCGCACGCACCATCGGCTACCGCCCCGTCACCCCGCTCAACGCCGGCCTCGAAGCCACGCTCGACTGGTACCGCGCGAGCGCCGCCGCCGCCGCCCGCTGACCCACCCCCCGCCGAATCACGCCCAGCCCAACCGCCCCCGCCCAACAACCTCCCCCCATGCTCCGCCTCGCCTCGCACATCCTGCTCGCCCTGCCCACCCTCGCGGGCCTCGTGCTCCGCGCCCGCGGCGGCATGGCCGGCCGCTACTGGCAATGGCGGCTCGAAACCGCCGGCGGCCCGCACGACCGCCGCCCCGGACGGCCCGCAACCCTCCGCGCCGCCGCCGACTATGCCGCATGGTGCCGCCGCATGCGGGCCCTGCGAAGGCAGTCCGAGCGCGACGCCCGCCGCCCGGCACTAGACTGACCCGGCCGTTCCGCACACCTCTCACCGCGACCCCGCCACGCCGCGGGCCCCGGAGCCCCACCCCATGACCGCGCCCAACGCCCAGCCCGCGACGCACGCCCACGCCCCGGCGCCCTCCTCCGGCGTCTTCGTCCGCGGATTCCTCCCGGGCCTCGTCCTCGGGGCCGTCATCGGCGGCCTCGTCGGCGTCTTCGGCTCTGAGTTCGCCGCCCGCAAGGAGCTCGACGTCAGCCCCGCCGCCACCGGCACGGGCCACTCCCACCGCGAGGGCGAGGAGGGCACCACCGCCCCCGAGCCCACGCCCGAAACCCCCGCCGAAACCCCCACCGAAACGCCCACCGAGCCCCAGCCCGGCACAACCGAGCCCGGCGCAACCGAGCCCGCCGAAGCCCAGCCCGCCGACCCCGCGACCACGCCCGGCTGAGCCCCCCCGCGTGACCACACCCCGCCCGCCCGCCGCCGACCTTCCGGCCACCTGGCCCGCGCTCGCCCGCGGCGTGGCCCAGGCCGCGGAAGCCTCGCGCCTCCTCGGCGTGGACTTTGTCCCCGTCTACCGCACCACCCGCCCGGTCGACGGCACGCCAACTCCAGCGCCGCCAACCCCCGCGTCGTCAGCACCGTCAACACCGGCCGCCGGACCCGCACCCGCCGACGCCCAGCCCGCGGCCCCCGCCGCGCCCGACGCCGCACACCCCGAGCGCGCCCGCCGCCGCGCCGCTCTCAACGCCGTGCTGGAGCGCTACGAGCGCGACGGCAAGACGCTGGCCGAGTTCAACGGCGACCCCTGCGCCGACCTCATGTTCATCGGCGAGGCCCCCGGCGCCGACGAGGACCGCATCGGCCGCCCCTTCGTCGGCCGCGCCGGCCAGCTCCTCGACAAGATGATCACCGCCATGGGCCTCTCGCGCCCCGCGGTCTACATCGCCAACGTCCTGAAAACCCGCCCGCCCAACAACGCCACGCCCACGCTCGACGAGGCCCGCCTCTGCGCCCCCTATCTCTTTGAGCAGATCGCGATCGTCCGCCCGAAGGTCATCGTCACGCTGGGCCTGCCCGCGTCGCGCCTGCTCCTGAACAGCACCGACAGCATGGCGAGCCTCCGCGGCGTGTGGGCCGAGTTCCCGCCCCCGCTCGGCGCCATCGTCCCCGCCCCTCGGATGGACCCGGTCGCCGTCATGCCCACCTACCACCCCGCCTTCCTGCTCCGGGCCTACACGCCCGACAACCGCGCCAAGGTCTGGTCCGACCTGCAGAAGGTGATGGTCCGCCTGGGCCTCACGCCCCCGTCCGCCGGCGCCGCCGAAAGCCAGCCCGACGCCTGACGCCGCCCGCGCCGCGGCGCCGGCCACCGTGCAGCCCAGCCTGCCACCCACAGCGAATCCCCGGGCGCCCCGCCGCACCGGAACACCACGCCCAGAACCGCCGCACCACGTCTCAAAATTTCCTCACGCCAACCGCAAAACCGCGCCGCAACCCGCTGCGTATCGCTCCGCGTCCGCGGCCCGCCACCCGCAGGCCGCACCAAACAGGCCCGAAAGCCGGGCAAGCCAGACAACCCAGTTCGTTTCAACATCCCGACCGGCGTTTCCAAAGCAGGCCCCCGCGGCCTGCATCAAACCCCGGCCGCGGTCGCATGCCCGCGGGCCGTCGGCGCACAGCCCCCCCGTGGCCTCGCCGACCCGCCCCTCACGAACCCCCACGAGACTCGGTGCCCGCCCATGTGGGCGGGTGCCGGGTTTTTTGCTCCGGCTCTGTCGAATGAAGCCGGCACCCGCGCCGGTCTCGCCGCTGGCCCACACAGCCACACCGCACGCCCGGGCCCTCAGCCGCCGCGCGACACCCCGCCCGCCGAAAACGCCCCGCGCATGTCCCCCGTCTCCTGCAGCGCCCGGTGCAGGTCAAAGCACCGCGTCAGGTCATGGCGGATGTGCCCCATCGGGCTGCGCTCGATGTAGTCCTTCAGATAGTCGCGGTACGCCGGGTGCGCGCACCGATCGATGATCCGCCCCGCCCGCTCCACCGGCCCGAGCCCGCGCAGGTCCGCGAGCCCCTGCTCGGTCACGACCACCTGCACGCTGTGCTCGTTGTGGTCGACGTGCGTGCACATCGGCACCACGGTCGAGATCTTCCCCCCCTTCGCCACGCTCGGGGCCATCAAGATGCTCAGGTAGCAGTTCCGCACAAAGTCCCCGCTCCCCCCGATGCCGTTCATCAGTTGCGTGCCGCACACGTGCGTGCTGTTCGCGCACCCGTAGATGTCAAACTCCAGCACCGTGTTCAGCCCGATCACCCCGAGCCGCCGCACCACGCCCGGGTTGTTGGTGATCTCCTGCGGCCTCAGCACGATGCGCGGCCCGAAAAAGTCCATGTCCCCCTGCACCTCGGCCATCAGCGGGTCCGACAGCGTGAGCGCTGCCGTCGAGGCCCCGCGCAGCTTGCCCGCGCGCATCAGGTCGATCTGCGCGTCCTGCAGCACCTCGGTGTACATCTCGAACGTGGGGATCGACGCGTCCCGCCCCAGCGCCGCCATCACCGCGTTGGAGACGTTCCCCACCCCCGCCTGCAGCGGCAAAAACTCCGGCGGGATCAGCCCCCGCGCCATCTCCTCGCGCAGAAACCGCACCACGTGCCCCGCGATCGCCAGGCTCACCTCGTCCGGCGGGCTGAACGCGCCCACCCCGTCCGCCTCGTTCGTGCGCACAACGCCCGCGATCCGCGCCGGGTCCACCGTGCAGAAGGGCACGCCGATCTTGCTCAGCGGCGTGTCCACCGGAATGGGCCGCCGCAGCGGGGGCTTGGGCAGCCGGGCGATGTCGTGCATCTCCCAGAGCCTGGGGCTGTGCGCCGCGTTCACCTCCACCACGATCCTCTTCGCCCGCCCCAGCACGCTGGGCGTCACGCCGACCGACGTGCTGAGGTAGATCCGCCCGTCGGGCGTCACGTCCGTCGCCTCCACCACGGCCACGTCCACGTCGCCCAAAAAGCCGTAGTCGATCATCTGCGGCAGGTGGCTCAGATGGATGTCGAGAAAGCTCGTCTCCTGCGCGTTGATGCGCTGCCGCAGCGTCTTGCTGCTCTGGTAGGGCGCCCGCCACGCCACCGCGTCGGCCTGCGCCAGCGCCTCGTCCAGGCTCTCGCCCGTGCTCGCGCCCGTCACGATCCGCAGCCGCAGCGGCTCGCCCCGGGCGTGCAGCGCCCGTGCGCGCGCGGCGAGCGCCCGCGGCGTCGCCTTCGCCGCGCCCGCCGCCGTGAAGCCGCTGAAGCCCACCAGGTCCCCGTGCCCAATCAGCGCCGCCGCCTCGTCCGCCGTCAGCTCCGCGAAGCGCCGACCCGCGCCCCCAGCGCCCGCGGCCGCCGAACGCATCGCCGAGTCCCCGTTCCGTGTCGCCCCGTCCACCGTGCCCATCGCCAGACTCCTCCAACGCGCCCGGCGCCGCACGCGCCGGGGTGTGCTCAATCGTGCGCGGGCCGGACGGACAGCTCGCCGCTCTCGAGCGTCACATCGCCCGTCGGCGTGCGCAGCATCAGCCGGCCCGACGCGTCCACGCCCATCACCCGGCCGCGCGCGCGCACGGGGCCAGCGGCCGGCGACGCCGAGTCGCGCACCTCCACCGTCGCCCCGACGTCGGCGAGCCGGTCCCCGATCGCCGCGCGGTCCTCGGCGGAAAGCCCGCCCGACGCCCCCGCCGAGAGCCGCCGCAGCCGCGGCAGCAGCGCGTCGAGCACCGCGTCGCGCAGCGACTCCACCGAGAGCCACGCCCGCGCCACCTCGCACAGGGCGACCGGCGGCGTGCGCATGGCAGAGGTCGCCGCGAGCGTCATGGCCCCCGTGTCGTTGTTCACGTTCACGCCCAGGCCGATGATGATCGGTGACCCGCCCCCGTCGGCCCGCACCCGCCGCTCGCACAGCACGCCCGCGACCTTTCGGCCCGTGAGCAGCACGTCGTTGGGCCAGCGGAGCATCGCGGTCGGCGGCCGGTCGCCGCGGGCCGCGCGGGAGAGCTCGCGATCCACGGCCTCGGCGATGGCGAGGCCGGCGAGAAGGGGGGCGGTGGCAAGCTCGGAGAGATGGATACTTGATGTGGGGGATGGCCACGCCAGCGACATCCAGAGCCCCCCCGGTGGGCTGGCCCAGGTCCTCCCGAGCCGGCCCCGAGACGCCGACTGCGTCTCGGCGGTCACCACCAGCGGCGTGCCGGGTCGCTCGTCGGCGAGGGCGGCCGCGGCGTCGTTGGTCGACGGGGTGGTCGCCAGGTGCACCACGCAGACCTCCGCCCCCCCCGCGGCGACGCGGATCGGGGGCCGGGCGGCGAGGAGGCTGTCCCGCAATAGAGGATGCACGTATCAATAATAGACACCACGCCGCGGCACGTCCGGCGGGCGGGCCGGGTTCGAGGCCGGCGGGTCGGGTTCGAGGCGGTCCGGGCCGGGTTCGTTGACGGTGTCGGCGGCGGTGTCTACGGTTCCCGCCACGTTTGACTCTTGTTCCAGGGGTGCCCCGGCGGGTTTCCCCCTTGTCGGAGGCGGCCTCGATATGCAGCCCACCCATCGTCAGAGCCACGGCCGGACGCGTCGTCGGCGTTCGCACCACGCCATCACGGGCGTGACGCCCACCATCTGCCCGCTGAGCGGCATGCCCAAGCTGCACCACCGCGCGTGCCAGGAGTCGGGCTATGTCCGCGCCGGCCTGCGGGTGCGGGTGCCCAAGCTGGGCATCGGCGTCGATCGGGCCTGAGCCCGTCCTCGGGCGGCGCGGGCGCACAGACCGGGGTCTGTGTGCGCATGATGGGCCGGCCGCGGCAGGCGCGGCCTTCCTGAAGACCTCTGGGGCACGGGCCGATGCGCATCGCCGTTGACGTGATGGGGGGCGACCATGCCCCGGACGAGATCCTGAAGGGCTGCGTCGGCGCGCTGGAGCTGCTCGCGCCCGACGACGAGCTCGTGCTGATCGGCCCCGAGGGCACGATCCGCGAGTACCTCGCCGAGCGGCGCGTCAATGACGCCCGAGTCGTCATCGAGCACACCACGCAGGTGATCGCGATGGACGCCACGCCCGCGATGGCCGTCCGCTCGCTGACGGACAGCAGCATCGTGAAGATGGCCGTCCGCGGCTCGCACAAGCACGAGAAGCCGGCCGACGTCGTCCTGAGCGCGGGCAACACCGGGGCGTGCGTCGCCGCGGCGATCATGCACATGAAGCGGCTCCCGCACGTGCACCGCCCGGGCATCGCCGTCACGATCCCGGCCTTCCACGGCCCCATCGTGCTGTGCGACGCCGGCGCCAACCCCGAGCCCAAGGGCTCGCACCTCTGGCAGTACGCCGTGATGGCGGACGTGCACGCCCGGCAGACGCTGGGCATCGCGAGCCCCCGCGTGGCGCTCATGAACATCGGCAGCGAAGAGGCGAAGGGCTCGGACCTCGTGAAGGAAGCGCGGGACCTCATCCGCGCCACGCCCGGCCTCAACTACATCGGCTTCGTCGAGGGGCGGGACATCTTCGCGGGCGTCGCCGACGTGATCATCACCGACGGCTTCCTGGGCAACACCCTGCTGAAGATGGCCGAGGGCATGGCGAAGAGCCTGTTCCAGGCGATCGCGCAGGAGATCTTCGAGACCGACCCCGAGCTGGCGATGAAGTTCGAGCCCATCGTCAAGCAGATCTACAAGAAGAACGACTACCACGAGTACGGCGGCGCCCCCCTGCTGGGCGTGAACGGCGCGATGATGATCGCCCACGGCTCCAGCGAGGCCCGGACCATCCGCGCCGCCATCCGCAACAGCCGCGACTTTGTGAAGCACGGCGTCAACGCGGCCATCACCGCGCGGCTCTCGGCCCTCGCCGGCCTTGAGAACCGGACTACCGAGCCGGCCTGAGGACGAGGCGACGCCGCAACGCCCCGTGCGCACGCCGCCGGGCCGCCGCGGGCTACGCTTGCCGACGGGGCGGGGGCGCGAACGCCGCGGCCCGGCCCGCC
Source organism: uncultured Phycisphaeraceae bacterium (assembly GCA_964496975.1). GTDB lineage: Bacteria > Planctomycetota > Phycisphaerae > Phycisphaerales > UBA1924 > CAZCBN01. The sequence continues at coordinate 12,638 of CAZCBN010000021.1, read as the reverse complement.
CCAGCCAGATCGGAGTCTCCATGCCCAACGCGATGCCGCTGCGGGGCGTCGGGATCGCCGCGACCGGGTGCTTTCTGCCCGAGCGGCTGCTGACCAACGCCGAGCTTGAGCGGATGATGGACACGAGCGACGAGTGGATCGTGCAGCGCACGGGCGTGCGCGAGCGGCACCTCGCCTCGGGCGATGAGTCCACCCACACCATGGCGGCCCGCGCCCTGGAGCGGGCGCTCACGTCCGCCTCCATGCGGCTCAACGACCTGGACCTGCTCATCGTCGCCTCGGCCACGCCCGAGATGGCCTGCCCCTCCGTCGCCTGCCGCGTGCTGGGCGAGCTGGCGGCGACGCACGGCCCCACCCGGGCCGGCGCCTTTGACCTGATGGCCGCCTGCTCGGGCTTTGTCTACGCGATGAACGTGGCCCACGAGCTGATCCGCGGCGGCGGCTACCGCACCGTGGCGGTGGTGGGGGCCGAGCACCTGAGCCGCGTGCTCGACTACACGACCAAGGGCCGCGGCACCTCGATCATCTTCGGCGACGGGGCGGGCGCGGCGATCCTCCGCGCAAGCGACAACGGCGGCAAGGGCATCCTCGCGCAGGCCATGCACTCCGACGGCGAGCGGTGGGTGGACCTCTTCATCCCGCAGGCCGAGCCGCGCGACTTCCCCGGCGGCCGCCGCGACGAGAGCGACGACCTCGATGTGGGCATCATGCGCATGAACGGCCGGGCGGTCTTCAAGTTCGCCGTGACGACGTTCTGCGACCTCATCCAGCAGACGCTCGACCGCGCGGGTCTCTCGGCCCTCGACGTGGACCACTACATCTGCCACCAGAGCAACATCCGCATTCTGGAGGCCGCGCGCGAGCGCTTCGGCCTGCCCGCCGACCGGCTCGCCACAAACATCGAGCACACGGGCAACACGTCGGCCGCCAGCGTGCCCATCCTGTTCGACCAGCAGCGCCGCGCGGGCCGCGTGCGCGACGGACAACGCGTCATGTTCGTCGCCTTCGGCGGCGGGCTGACGTGGACCAGCAGCCTCTGGCAGCTCTGAGCCCTGTGCCGGCGCCGGTGCGGTGCCGGGGGGGCTGAAACTCAGTCCGTGCCCGCGAGTTCCTTCGCCCGCTCCAGCCGGCGGCGGTGGATCTCCCGGTCGGGCTCCAGCATCGTCAACGCCTCGACGTGGTGCGCGGCCCGCCGCGGGTCCTTCGCCACCAGCAGCACCCGGGCCGCCAGCTCGCGCAGGTCGGCGTCGTAGGGGTTGATGCGCACGGCCCGCTCGGCCGCGGCGACGGCGGCCGGCGCCTCGCCCAGCAGCGCGAGGATCTCCGCCAGTTCCGCCGCGTACACCGGCGTCGACTGCTCCCGCTCGTCGAGGAACAGCAGGTGCGGCACCGCCCGGGCCCGCTGCAGCGCGTCGCCCCCCGCGGCGAGATAGTGCCGCGCGAGCGCCCGGTGCGGCGCGTCGTCCACGGGCCGCGCCTCGGCGTAGCGGGTCAGCAGCGCGATCTGCGCCTCGGTCAGCGGCAGCGGCGGCGCGTCGCCCACGACGAACGAGACGGCCAGCTCCAGCAGGTCGGGGTGCGCGGGGTGCTGCTCGAGCGTGCGCATCGTCCACGCCTCGTCGGGCTGCCAGTCGCCGCGTTCCGCCTCGGGCAGCTCGCGCGTCTCGGCGCGGACGAGCTCTTCGAGGCTCGGCGTGTCGGGCGACGCGGGCAGCACGCCGTGGCGGCGCAGGTCCCGCTCGGCCCAGGGCGTGAACGCCTCAAGGAAGGCCGCGCGCGACACGCCCAGCACCGCGACAAACGCCTCCTCCTCGCCCTCCCCCGCGGCGTAGCGGTCCATGAGCGCGACGGGCGTGGTCGGGCCGTACACCTCGGCCATGTGCTGCACCATCCAGTGCCCCTGCGCGTACGCCTGGCTGCGGTCGCTGGGCTTCTCGGGGCGGATGAAGGCGATGTTGATCTTCTCAAGGTCAAAGAGCCCGTCGCTCTCGAAAGCGCGGAGCAGCAGCTGCCAGGTGCGCCAGTCGCGGGGCGTGTCCTCGAGCCACACCGCCGTGGCCTCGGTGAACCAGTGCGGGATGCGGTTGTTCGTGCGCGAGAGCGTCACGGTGTGCGTGTACTCGTGCTGCAGCACGCGGGGCCAGTCGTAGGGGCCGGCCTTGTTGTTGGGCCCCTCGCGCGGCGCTTCCATCGCGATCACCGGCCCCGTGCTCGCCGCGAACGTGTGCACCTGCGTCATGCCCGTGATGCGCACGCTGAACCAGCGGTGGTCGGGCATCAGCTCAATGAGCGTCCGCTCGGCCGGCTCGCTGCCGATGCCCCCCGGCAGCCCCTCGGCGAAGGGCGTGCCCGCGGGCGCCGTCACCCGCGCGTGGATCTGCTCAAGCACCGGCGCCATCTCCCGCGCCACAAACCCGTCCAGGTCGCCCAGCCACCGCACGCGGAAGTGCTCGGTCTCCAGCTCGCTGAAGGCCTCGAGGTCGGTCACCAGCGCCAGGCTGTTCGCCGCGCGCACGTTGAAGCGGTCGAGCGCCGCCGCCCGCGACAGCGCGTCGCGGGCCGCCGCGTCGCGCCCGGCCTGCACCTCCAGCAGCCCCAGTTCCACCAGCGGGTCGGCCCACTTGGGCGCGAGCGCCGTCGCCCGCAGCAGCGCGGCCCGGGCCGCGTCGTACTGCCGCGCCTCGGCCAGCGCCGCCCCCACCTCGGCGTGCGCCACGGGCGAGCCGGGGCTCAACTCCTCGAACCGCGCCGTCCGCGCCGCGAGCGCCGCGTGGCGGAACGCGCACGCCTCCGCCGCGCACGCCAGCGCCAGCAGCCCGCGGTGCGTGGGCGCCGCCTCCAGCGCCGGCTCCAGCGCCGCCAGCGCCGCCCCCGGGTCGCGCTGCCGCAGCCGCACCCGCGCCAGGATCTCCGCACCCTCCAGACTCGGCCGGTCCGCCGCGTTCGCACCCGCCGCCTCGCGGCAGAACGTGTCGAGCCGCTCCGCCACATCCTCCGCGCGCGGCACGTTGAAGCCCGCGACGTGCAGCCGGCCCAGCAGCGCCCAGGACTCCGCCGCCTTGGGGTTCCGCGCCAGCGCCTCCGTCAGCGCCTTGCCCGCGTCGGCCAGGTTGTTCTTCTCGAAGAGCAGCAGCGCCTCGGCCAGCCGCACGCGCCAGCTCAGCGGGTCCACGTCCTCCCGTGCCCGCCGCAGCAGGCCCAGCATGATCTCGTAGTCCCCCCCGCCCTCCAGCGCCGGCCCGGCCGTGCGCGCCCGGATCACCAGCGCCCGCACGCCCTCGGCGATCTCCCGCGCATCGTCCACGCGTCGCGCCGCGAGCAGGGCCATCGCCTCGTCCGCCGCGCTCGCCGCCTCGGCAAGCCGGCCCAGGTCCCACAGCGCCTCGGCCCGCAGCCGCGCCGCGCGCAGCGGGAACGCCGCCGCGCGGGCCGCGTCGTTCGCGTTCGCCCCGCCCGGCTCGGCCCCAAACTGCCCCAGCCCGTCCAGAACAGCGAGCACGCCCGCCGCGTCGCCCCGGCGCAGCGCCGCCTCCGCCCGGTCCAGCGGGTGCACGCCCGCGGCCGCGAACACCGCCGCGTCGTGCACCGCCCCCGCGATGAGCGCCGCGGCCGCGCGGTCGGCGGGCGTCCGCAGGTCCTCCGCCGTCCACGCCCCGTGCTCCAGCCGCAGGGCACGCCGCTGCTCGTCGGTCAAAAACGCCGCGACGAGCCGCTCCTGCAGCGCGGGCGTCCGCGGGATCTCCTCGTCGCCGGGGCCCGCCTGCTCGGCTTCCGGCGGCGGGCGCAGCAGACCCTGCGCCGCCGCGGGCAGCGGGGCGATGAGCGCAAGCACCCCGCACCCGAGCCACACGGGCCATCCGAGCCGCGCGACATGCCCCGCCCGAACGCCCCGCCCACGTTCCCGGTCCATCCTGCTGCGCACGCGGCGTCCTTTCGCTTGGCGCGTCCCGGTCATCGCCCGCCCGCCCCCGCGGGTTCTTCGTCGGGCCCGCGATAGGGCTGCACGCTCACCGTCCACCCCGCCGCCTCAGGGGGCTGCACCGGGTCCAGCACCCGCCCGTCCACCGAGCCGTTGAGCTGCGGCTGCAGCAGCACCACGAGCGACTCGTCCAGATCCACATTCACCGTGCGCGCAATCCGCGGCGTCAGGAACGGGCTCGCCGTGTCGTACCACACCCGCACCTCGTCAAACTCGTCCGCCTCCTGCGTCCCGGGCCGCGGCACGAGACGTAGTTGCGTCAGCCGCTCGGCGAACTTCGCAAGCCCCGGCTCCGCGTCCAGCCCCTCCGCGCTCGGGCGGATCTCCGCCGTGAACCGGGCCAAAATGTCCCGCTTCGCCTGCGCCAGCGGCACCGGGAAGGGCCCCTCGCCGATGCGCAGCGGGTCGATGCGTTCCCCCGGCGGCACCACCTGCCGGCGCTGGTAGCTCTTCTCGCGCTCGTCCACCTCCGTGAGCCACTCGCCGTCGAACACGTACGTCTTCGCCGAGTCTTCCTTCCGCCCGCCGACGATCAGCGTGTCAAACCGCACGGCGAAGCGGCGGTCGGGCGGCTCGTTCGCCGGCGCGCCCGCTGGCGGGGGCGTGCTGACAAACAGCAACTGGCCCACCCGCGTCTGCGTGTCCCCCGCCACGCCGAAGACGCGCGTGTACTGGATGTCCGCCGCGAGGCTCCGCAGCTCGTGCCCCGCCGCCTCGAGCGCCTCGAGCAGCCCCTCGGCCGTCGTCAGATCGGGCGCGGACAGATCGGGCGCGGACGCGTCGGCAGCGGCCTCGTCGCCCTCGGGCTCATCCACCACGCGGATGGTCGCCGTGCTCACCGGCGCGGCGGGCTCGCCGGCGGGCGGCGTCGCCGGCTGCGCAGAAGCCGACGCCGCGGCGAACAGAAAGACCCACCCCGAGATCACGTTCAACCCCGTCATGCGCACGCTCCGCAACAAGAAGACACCCACCCCGCCACCCCGCCACCGCCCATCGCCCTCACCACCGCGCCGACGCCGCGCGGGCCTGCCCCGGGGATGATGCGCCCCCGGCCCCGCCGCCGGACACGCCCGGGGCGTGCCCCGCCGCGGGTGCTCCGCTGGGCGGCACCCCCGCCTCGTTCGAACCCGCCTCGTTCGAACCCGGCTCGGTCGATCCAGCCTCGGTCGATCCAGCCCCGCTCGATCCGGCCACCGGCGGCTCCGCGCCGTCGGCCCCGTCGGCCCCGGCCGCCTGCTGCGACAAGAACGTCCGCAGCAGCTCCGCCGCCGCGATCGCGTCTCGGCGGAGCTTTTTCTGCTTGTGTGTCAGCCCGCTCTGGTTCAGGCGGCTCTCGGCGGCCAGGCTCGTCCGCCGCTCGTCCACGAGATGCACCACACGGCCCGTCGCCCGCGTCAGCCGCGCGGCAAAGTCCCGGGCCGCGCGGCTCCGGTCGCTCTCCCGCCCGTCGGCGTGCAGCGGCAGGCCCAGCAGCACCTCGCCCGGCTCGCGCGTCGCGTCGGCCCCCAGGTGCTCCGCAACCGCCTTTGCGACGGCCCGGAACTGCTCCACCCCGCCGCCCGCGTGGCTCGGCACCTCGATCAGCCCCACCGGCGAGGCGATGCGCGTCTCGTCGTCGCCCAGCGCCAAGCCGGTGCGCTTGTCGCCCAGGTCAATCGCGAGGTACCGCATCGCAGGATCCTCGCCCCTCGCGGGGCCCACGGCGCGTCAGGGGGCCGGCTCAGCGGGCTCGGTCGGCTCGGCGGGCGCCGGCGCGGCGTCCATCGGCGCCACCTCAACCGGCGCCATCTCCCCCGCCGGCGGCAGCGTGCCGCTGACCGAGAGGCCCGCCCGCGTGCGCCGCACGCCGGTGTCAAAGAAAAACTCCGCCAGCTCGCCCGGCGTCTGGTACTCCACCTCGCCCGAGAGCCGGAACCGCTGGCCCCCCGCGTCGAGCGTCGACAGGTCAAAGCGGTCGGCGGGCACCACCGCGGGCAGCGTGAGCCGCTGGACCCCGAATCGCCGCGCGGTGATGCCGGCGGAGCGTTCGCCCGTGAACACGGTCTGGTTGTCGATCGAGAGGGCGTAGGTCGCCTGCCGCAGGGGGAGGGCCTCGCCGTTGGCGTTGTCGGCCTCCAGCGTGAAGTTCAGCACCTGCCCCTCGGCCGTACGCTCGCCCCGCTCCACCGCCACCAGGGCGAACTGCGGCGAGCGGTAGCGTGAGCAGCCCCCCAACGCCGCGGCGAACACGGCGGCCGCCGCGAGGGGCCACGCGAGGCGTGCCGCGGCGGCGGGCGCGGCGCGGCGGCGGGTGCGGGGGGCACCGGCGCTCGCGGGCCTGGCGGTGGGCGTGGTTCTCATGCGTCGGACTGTACCGGTCCGGGCGTCAGCGGGCCATCGCGATCCAGCGTTGGTCGGTCCCCGCCTCCAGATGGCCCAGCGAGCCGGCCAGCACGTCGGTGTACTGGTGGTACTCGTTCCACTGGGCCGCGACGCCCAGCAGCACCGCCAGCGCCACCCACGCGCCGACCTCGGCGCTCGCGCGCTGCCGCAGCATCATCAGGATGATGACCGCGGGCAGCATCGACATGATCTTCCACGCCGCGAGCAGCTCGGGCGAGCCCTGCGCGATGACGGCCCGGGCGATGGGGTTCGCCTCGGCGAAGCCCGCGCCCGTCACGTGCAGCAGCGTCATGTACAAATCGGCGATGCTGAACGCCACGACGCCCGCGATCAGCAGCGTGACCCGCGCCGCGCGGGTCGGGCACCACCGCCGGGCCGCGGCGCGGGGCCCCGCCCCACCGGCGTGCGGCCCGCGGAGGGGATCGGTGACCTGGGCGGGCGGGCCTGCTGTCGGGACGCTCAGGGCGGGCAGAAAAGCCGCCGCGTGGGGGAGAACGGACCGAATCATGGGAGTGCCCATCGGATGAATCCGGGGGCGGGTTGAGGCCCGCGATGAAAGCGGTCTCGGCCCTGGGTCGAACAGAACACCGAAGGGTCGATCCGCAGCGGGTTTGCGCCGGTTGCAGAAATCGGGGGGTTCGCCAAAGGGCCGGAAACCCGCGGCCCGGCCTCGGACGTCACACTGGGCCGATGCCCGTGGATGCCGCGGCCGCCGCGGGGCTGGGCACGGGGCTGGGCACGGGCTGGGGCACGGGGCGGGGCGGGAGGGGGTACGGTTGGACGTGAACAGTGAGATTCCCATACCCCCGCCGGGCCGCGCCCCGTGGTGGGCGCGCGCCGGGTGTCGGTGGGGTGCCGGGCCGGCGCAGATCGCCCAGTCGGCGCGCGCCCTCGCGGCGTGCGCCGCCTTGGCGACGCTCGCGGTCGCGGGCGCGTCGTCGTCGGCCCAGCCCAGCGGCGAGGCGTTCTTTGACGACTCCCCGCTGGCCCGCGACACCATCGCGGGGCTGGAGGGGCTCCGGGGCCGGGGCAGCGTGGACGAGGCCGCTCGGGCCGTGCAGCGCCTGCTGGACGAGCAGGGCGAGACGGTGATCGAGCCGCCGACGGGCGCGGGGCCGCTGGTGTCGGTGCGGGCGCTGCTGCACCAGATTCTCCTCGCCGACGCGCAGCGGCTTGAGGAGTACCGGCGCTTCGCCTCGGCCCAGGCCGAGCGCATGCTGGCCTCGGGGGACGCCGCGGGCGTGGAGCGGACGCGCCTGCTGACCGACGCGGGCCTGGAGGCGGCGCTGCGGCTGGCGCAGCAGCGGCTTGAAGAGGGCCGGTTCGAGGCGGCTCGGTTGATCCTTGAGCAACTGGAGGAGCACCCGGCGCGCCGGTCGGGGCCGCTCGGCCCGGTGGCGGCGGCGATGCTGCGCGAGGTCGGGGGGTATCTCGCCGCGTCGAGGTCGTCGGCCGAGGCGCCGGGCGACGCGGGCGCGCGCGCGGAGGATGTCGTAGCGCGGGCGGCGCGGTGGGCCGCGGAGTCGGCCGGCGCGGCGACCGGTGAGCCTGCGGGTGGCGAACTCGCGGGCGGGGCGGCCTGGCCCGCGCTGCCGGCGGCGCTTGCGGCGGGGGCGTCGGTCTCGGTGCTGCGCGAGGGGGGCGAGCTGCGGTTCGGGTCGTTGCTGCCGAGGCCGGCGGGGGTGTCGCCCGTCGGGTCGTCGGGCGGCGACGGGCCCGCGGAGCCGGCGCGGCGCGGCGCCGGGGGCCCGCGGTTCGGCGTGTTCTCTGAGTTTTTGCCGCTGGCCGACGCGTCGCGGGTCTATGTGCAGTCGGACGAGGCGGTGGTGGCGCTGGACCGCCTGACGATGCGCGGCGTGTGGCGCTGGCCCCCCGAGACGGAGAGCGGGCCGGGCGACGGCTGGGGCGCGGGCAACGCGGGCGCGGCCGAGCGCGGCGTGCCGGCGAACCTGCGCGGGCAGGCCACGGGCCCCGCGAGCCTGTCGGCGGAGCTGTGGGCGGGCGTGGTGGTGACGGCGTTGACGCCCGTGGGGTCCGGCCCGGGCGCGTCGGACATCGTGACGGCGCTGCGGGGCGACGACGGGCGGGTGCTGTGGCGCACGCCGCTGGCGTTGATTGATCCGCGGCTCGAGGACGGGCTGGTGGACGGGCCGCCGCTGGTGCACGAGGGCGTGGTGCTGGTGCGTGTGCGCGCGGCGACCCGCACTCGGCGGCAGGTGGCGGTGCTGCTGGTGGGGCTGGACGCGGGGGACGGGCGGGCGCTGTGGGTGCGGCCCATCGCGAGCGTGGGCACGCTGCCGTACGAGCCGGCGCGGACGACGCCGGACGGGCTCTGCGCGCACCGCGGGGTGGTGTACCTGACGGACTCGGTGGGCGTGCTCGCGGCGGTGGAGGCGTCGAGCGGCCGGCCGGTGTGGGTGTCGCGCGTGGCGGCGGCGCCCGAGGCGCGCGAGGCGGGGCAGGGGTGGGAGGTGTGCCGCCCGGTGGCGTGGGGAGACTCGCTGGCGCTGCTGACGCCCGACCGCGCGAAGGTGGCGGTGGTGGACGCGGCGAGCGGCGCGGTGCGGTCCAGCCGGTCGGCGGAGGAGTTTGGCGGGCCGTCGTACCTGCTGCGCGCGGGGGAGACGCTTGTCGCGGTGTCGACCGATCGGGTGGCGTCGGTGCCGCTCGGGCAGGTGGCGGGCGGGCCGGTGACGCTGAGCCCGCGGTTTGGGCAGGGGATCACAGGCCGGGCGGTGGTGGCGGGGGAGATGCTGCTGGTGCCGACGATGGGGGGCGTGCTGTCGGTGTCGGCGGCGAGCCCGCTGGAGCCGACGGTGGCGGCGCCCGCGACGGGCACGAGCCTTCCGCTGGACGGGCAGGTGGTGGGGTTCATCGGGAGCGGGCTCGCGAGCTACGTGGACTGGGAGGCGGTGTCGGGCCGGCTCGCGGAGCGCGAGGCGGCGTCGCCCGCCGACCCCGAGCCGGCGACGCAGTTCGCCGAGGTGGCCTTCCGGCTCGGGCTCGTGGGCGAGGTGAGCGCGGCGGTGGACCGCGCGACGGCGGCCATCGCGGCGCGGCGACGCAGCGGCGAGTCTTTCGAGGCGGGGCGGGCGAGGCTCTTCGCGGCGCTGCGCGAGATGCTGGAGTCCGGGCGGCAGGGGTGGGGGGGCCGGTCGGGCCCCGCGACGGCGCCCGGGGTGCTGGACGAGTCGTCGTACACGCGGCTGACGGGGCGGCTCGGGGAGCTCGCCGATTCGGCCGAGGAGCGGGTGGCGCACCTGCTGATCCTGGGCGAGCTGCACGAGGCGCTGGGGCGGCCCTCCGAGGCGCTCGACGCGTACCAGCGCGTGCTGACCGACCGGTCGCTGGCGTCGGCGGCGTGGCGGCAGGCCGACCGCACGGCCCGGGCCGAGGTGGAGGCGACGGCGCGGGTGCGCGGCCTCGTCGAGTCGTTCGGCGGCGGGGTGTACGAGCCCTTTGACGTCGAGGCGCAGACGCGGCTCTCGGCGCTGCCGACGGGGGCGTCGGCGGCCCGGCTGGAATCGATCGCGCGGGGGTACCCGCTGGCGTTCGCGGCGGTGGAGGCGTGGCGCCGGACGGGCGAGGCGCACACGCGGGCGGGCGAGCCGCACGCGGCGGTGCGGGCGCTGCACGCGGCGATGTCGTCGGCGGAGCGGGCGCACGCGCTGCGCGGGGCGCTGCCGGCGTCGGCCGAGGAATCGGTGGCGCGGGCGGCGGGGGAGCTCATCACGGCGCTGCGGGAGCGCGGGCGGCTGGACGAGGCCGAGGCGGCGGTGACACGGCTTGCGCGCACGTTCCCTGAGATTTCGCCCCGCGTCTCGGGCGAGGCGCGGGAGGCGGCGGCGGTGCTGGCGGAGATCCGCGCGGCGCTGGCGGGCGTGCGGCGGCTGCCGCGGGTGGGCGATGTGCGGGCG
>CAZCBN010000021.1:0-2350 GCA_964496975.1 uncultured Phycisphaeraceae bacterium | reverse complement strand
TGCGGGCGGAGGCGGCGCCGCGGCTGTTCGGCGGGTATGTGCTGCAACCGCTGACGCCGGTGGCGGACGTGGCGGGCGTCGCGCCCGAGCCGCTGGCGGGGGCGCTGCTGATGTCGCTCAGCGAGGCGCGGCTGCGGTGGCTGCGGGCCGAGGCGGGGGCGCTTTCGGTGGGGTGGGAGCGGAGCGTGACGGCGGAGCCGCAGCTTTTGCGCCGCGACGACGCGAGCGCGTGGCTTTATTGGCCCGCGGCGGACGGGGGCCGGGTGGAGCGGATCGACCTGGCGAGCGGGGAGAGCATCTGGCAGACGGCGTCGTGGCCCGGGCTGGTGTGGGGGGGCAGCGAGGGGGCCGCGGCCCGGGTGGCGCCGGGGGGCGCGGCGGCCGGGGGCGTCGGCGGGGTGGCGGGGGCCGGGCGCACCGCCGGCGGCAGTCGGCGGGTGCAGCTGCTGACGACGATGGGCCGGCAGACGCTGGCGATGGTGGACAAGTCCGGGGCCGGCGTGCTCTTGGACCCGGCGACGGGCGAGGCCCGGTTCCGCGGGGCGACGGGGCTGGACCTGGTGACGGACGTGTTTGTGGGGGAGGGCGTGGTGGCGCTGTCGGGCCTGCGCACGGGGCCGGACGGTCGGCGGCGGCAGTCGGTGCTGGTGCTGGACTCGGACGACGGCGCGGTGCTGCAGACGGTGGAGGACCTGCCGGCGCAGGTGAACTGGGTGCGCGTGCTGGCGTCTGGGGAGCTGCTGTGCGGCACGACGGTGGGCGTGACGAGCATCGACCTGTCCAGCGGGCAGCGCAACTGGGAGGCGACGCTCCCCAACGGCGGGGGCGCCGAAGAGGCGTGGGCCGTGGGGGACCTGCTCGCCGTGCGCAGCGGGCAGGTGGACATCTGGCTCATCCACCTGCCGACGGGGCGGCAGCAGGCGGTGGCGGCGGGGGACCGGCTGCGCACGCCCGGGGTGATCCGCGCGGTGTGGACGGGCGATCGGCTCGCGATGGCGAGCGGGCAGGGCCTCGCGGTCTTTGACGCGGAGGGGAACCCGGCGGGCTTGGACGCGCTGGATATTTCATCGTCCAACCGCCGACTGCTGCCGGCCGCGTTTGCCGAGGGGCGGGCGGTGGTGCTGGAGCGTGACGGCCGGCCCGTGGCGCCGGGCGAGCCGCGCGACCGGCTCCATGTGCTGGAGACGGCGTCGGGGCGGCTTGCGCAATCGCTGCCGCTGCGGCTGCTGGGCGAGCCGGTGTCGGTGGACGTGATCGACGGGTTTGTGCTCATCTCCGCGGGCGAGGCGGTGATGGCGCTGGCGGCGCCGCTGGTGCAGTGAACGCTCGCCGGCCGCGGGTCGCTGCGGCGGGGCCCCGGCGGGGGGTGCGAACAGGGTCAGGGGCCCAGGCGCAGCAGCGGGCTTTGGATGAGCAGGTGGTCCTGCACCGGGCCGTGGGCGGCGGGCAGCAGGGTGATGACCAGGTCGCGCGGGCCCGGGCCTGCGGGCAGGGCGACGTTGACGCGGGCCGTGGGCGAGGCGGCGGAGAGCGACAGGTCGGCGAGGACGGGGCCGGTGGTGTCGGCGGCGGGAAGGCAGCGGACCTGCACGCGGGCGTCGGCCCAGGGGCCGGGGCGTCGGTCGGGGCTCTGGCGCGTCGCGCCGAGGCGCAGGTCGGCGGCGAAGCGCGAGGCGTCGGCGGGGAGGCGCCAGCGGAGCGTCATGGGGCCGGGCACTTCGAGGCTCGCGGCGTTCAGGACGGCGGCACGCGGGTCGGCCCACGCGGGGGCGGGTGTCCACCGCCGCGCGGGGTCGGGCGTGACGGCGGGGTCGCCGAGGGACGCGAGGGGGCGGACGCGCTCGGCCTGAGGGAGGACGGCGGCGATCTCTCTCGCGTTCAGCGGCAGGGGCCTGGGCACGCCGGGTCGGGGGCCCACCGAGTCGGCGTGCCGCAGATGTGTATAAGAGACAGGGGCGATGGTGGTGGACTCCGCGATCGCCGCGGCGGGCGCGCCCGCGCGGGCGGCTGAGGCGGGCGGCGCCTCGGGCGGCTGCACGAGCGTGCCGGCGAGCACGGCGCCGTTGCTGAGCCAGACGTAGGTGCCGGTGGGCTCGACGGCGGGGTTGGCGAAGCGCAGCTCGGCGATGTTGCGCAGCGGCACGCGGGCATCGCCCGAGTCAAGCTCAACGGTGACGCTGGGCCCGACGGCGGCGATGAAGCCGCGGAGGCGGTCGCCGTTGCGCAGGACAAGCTCGTCGCTGTCGGCGGGCGCGGGTGTGTCACGCGTCTGGCGCGCGTCGTTGCGGGCGTCGGGGCCGGCGGCCTCAGGGCTGGCGGCCCGGGGGCTGGGGCCGGCGTCGGTCGAGGG
>CAZCBN010000020.1:35673-36006 GCA_964496975.1 uncultured Phycisphaeraceae bacterium | reverse complement strand
CTCGCTGACGAGGCGCTCAAGGCCCGGGCGGTCTTCGGCCGGGAGCTTGTTGATGTGGGGGACGAGGTCGGCGAGGCGGTTCTGGAAGTCGTTCTCGTGCATGTCTGGCTCCTCGTGTCTTGGTTGGGACGAGGGGAGCAAGGCGAGCGGCGTGCCGGACCGCGGAAGGGCCAGCGGGCGGCGGCGGGCGATGGGCGGCTGCGGGGTGAGGAACGCGGGCGGGGCGGGGGTGCGTCCGAGAAAAAGGCCCAGGGGGCCTCGTGACGCGGAGCCTGGCGCGGCCGCTGCGTGGCGGCCGGTGTTTGCCCGGGGCGCGTTTGGGGTGGGTCGGGT
>CAZCBN010000020.1:0-35663 GCA_964496975.1 uncultured Phycisphaeraceae bacterium | reverse complement strand
GTGCCGCGGCGCAGCGGTGTTGCGTGGGGTCAACGTCGGAAGTTGACGCGCTTCAACGCGGCGCGGGCGAGGGGAGGGGCGGCCTCAAAGAGAGGGTCGATCGGCAGGGCGGAGCGGCGGGCCTCTTCGAGGAGGACGCCGAGGTGTTGGTCGAGGTTGATGCGGAACTTGTAAAAGAGCTGTTCGAGCTCTTGCCGGGTGAAGGCGGAGAGGGGGTCGCTGACGCCTGACTGGACGGCGGCCCAGTCCAGAAGGTCCTTGCCGTCTGGGGTGTAGCGGTACAGATCGAGGGTGGCGCGGAGGCGCTTCTCGATGTTGGCGAAGGGGTCGCGGGTCGCCTCGGGGAGGCGGGTCATGACGTCCTTGGCCTTGGTGGGGTCGAGGCGGAAGGGGTCGGGCTCGGGCTGCGGCGGCCGGCGGGTGGGGGCGACGAGGCGCGGGGCCGCGGGGGTGGCGGGGGCCGGTGCGTCGGCGCGGCGCGTGGCGCGTCGCTGGGTTCCGGCGGCGGGGGTGGGGGCGTCGGGGGCCGCGTCGTCGTCGTCGTCGTTTCCGGCGCGGGCGGCGAAGAGTGCGGCGTCCGGTGCGTCGGCGAGGGTGGCGAAGGCGGTGGAGAGGGTTTTGCGGCCCGCGCGATCAAACCGGATGGTGAGGCGTTGGCAGCGGAGGCCCTCGTGGGTGGTCCAGGCGGCCTCTTCGACGCGGCCTGTGCCCCACTCGGGCTTGGCGAGATGGACGACGCGATCCCCGGGTTGCCAGCCTTCGGCGGCCCCGGCGGAAGAACCGGACATGACGTTCGCACTCCTTGAGTTGATGCGCGGGGTTGATGCGCGTTGAGGCGGTGTGGAGGTGCCCTCCGCTCGGGCAGACGATAGGGCGGGTGAAGGCTCGCGGGCAGGGGCGGACCATCGGGGCGTGTGGATGGCGAGCGGGTGGGGAGGGGGCCTAGAGTTGCGTTCGCGCCGGTGGTGGGCCGGAGGGGTGCGGGACGCGGTGGGGCTGCGGTACGTGGCCCCGGCGCTGGCCCCGACGCGGGCCCCGGTCGATGGGCGTGACGGAGGCGGACTCGGCATGATCGAAGCGTTGAAGAGCGAAGACCTGATCGAGAAGGTCGGCGGGCGGTTCAAGCTGTGCACGCTGATCCAGCGTCGTCTCGGCGAGCTGATGGACGGGGACCGTCCGCTGATCGACCGGAACGGGCGGACGGATCTTGAGGTGGTGATCGAAGAGATCCGCCGCGGGAAGATCACGCTGATGTACGCGGACCGCAAGCAGCTTGAGGCGGAGGCGGCGGCGCGGCCTTCGGAGCCGCAGCGGGCGTTGCTGTAAGGCGGGAGCGGGCCTGTGGGTCCGCCGGCGGGGTCTTCAGCGGGGGGATGATTCGCGGTGGAAGCAGGGGCTCCCCAAGCGGCGTCGCTCGACCCGGCGGTGCTCTCGCACGGCGTGCGCGGGGCGCGGGTGCTGGTGTGCGTGTGCGGCGGCATCGCGGCGTACAAGACGGCGACGGTGGTGAGCCGGCTCGCGCAGGCGGGGGCCGAGGTGACGGTCGCGATGACCGAGTCGGCGACGCGGTTTGTCGGGCCGCTGACGTTTCAGGCGTTGAGCGCCCGGCCGGTGCACACGTCGGTGTGGGACGATGTCGAGAGCCGGGACCCGCAGCACATCCGCCTCGCCAGCGGGTTGGACGCGGCGGTGGTGGCGCCGTGCACGATGGACGCGTTGGCGCGGCTTGTGCAGGGCCGGGCGGACGAGGTTGTGAGTTTGATTTTGAGCGCGGTGGACCGGACGGTGACGCCGGTGCTGCTGGCGCCGGCGATGAACAGCGTGATGTGGTCGCAGCCGGCGACGCAGCGGAACGTGCGGCAGGCGGTCGCGGACGGGTTTGAGATCGTCGGGCCGGGCGAGGGGTGGCAGGCGTGCCGGCACGTGGGCGCGGGTCGGATGGCGGAGCCCGAGGCGATTGTGGCGGCGCTGGTGGGGCTGATCGCGCGGAAGCGGGCGGCGGGGTCGGGGCTGCAGGCACGCGGGGCGTTGGGCCCGGGGGGCGAGCCTTTGCCGGGGGCGGCGGGTATCATGGGGCCGCGCGAAACGGCTCGGCCGGGGTGACTCGGTCGGCTGGCTCGGCGCGGCGGGCCCTGGGCTGAACGCTCGGGCGACGGGCCCGCACGGTGCGTTGCACCGGAACAGGAACACCTGGAGAGGTGGCGGAGCGGTTGATCGCGCCGGATTCGAAATCCGGTATACAGGTTTACCTGTATCGGGGGTTCGAATCCCCCCCTCTCCGTTTCGGCATGTTGATGGGGCGCGTGCGCGTGTGACTCGTTGCGGGCTTTTGGGCCGGCGCGACGGGGTGTGCGTGGTGCCTTGTGATGTGTGATGTGCGATGCGAGATGTGTGCTGCGTGATGCGCTGCGCGCGTGTCGTGAGGGCGCGGTGGTGTGGTGTCTGCGCGCGGCGTGCGGGCGGTGCGCGAGCGTTGTGCGGCGCGGTGGTTGCGCGGCGGCGCGGCGCGTGGCGTGCTCGGGCCGTGTGCTGTAAGGGCTTGTCGGGGCTTGAGTTACACCCGGAACCGGCGGTGCGGAACGGTGCGGGTGTGTGAAGTTGTGGGTATTTGATGGACATCGTGCGCCGGACGCTTGCTCGGGTCTCTGGCGTGTGTTATTCCCGGTCGATCGGCGCGTGGGTTGTGTCGCCGCGGACGGGAGCGTGTTGTGAGCCGCATCGCCGCATTCGTGTTGTTGGTGTGCCTTGTCGGAGTCGTGGGCGGGGCACGGGGTGCTCCGTCGGCGACGACGATCGAGGTGTGGACGGACCGCGTGCCCGCGGCCATCAAGGCCGAGGTCGGGGGTGTGGCGGCGTCGCTGCCGCGCTTTTCGTCGGGTGATCGCGTGTTCGTGCGGGTGACGTTCGACGAGCCGCTGCTGGCGGTGCGCGCGGCGACGTCGAGCACGGGCCGGGTGGTTGGTTCGGGGCCGACGATCGCGGGCGCGACGGCGCTCGTTGAGGTGGACGCGGTGGTTCCCGGGCAGTTGCTGGTCGTGGACCTGGTGGACGCGGTGTCGGCGTCGGGGAAGACGGCGTCGACGGTGGCGCTGGTGGCGCCGTTCACGGCGGACTATGTGCCCGGGGCCCCCGGCGGGCCCAACATGCTTGATCTGCTGGGCTTTTTGCGGTGGTACGACGGGGGGTCGCTGCTCGCGGACTTTGACCTGGACGGGTCGCTGACGGCGGCCGATGTGCTGGGCGTGATCGCGGCGATCGGTGCGGCGGGCCCGTCGGACGCGCCGGCGCCGCTGGTGTCGAGCGGGCCGACGCTGTTTGTGCCGGCGGGTGGCGTGTCGCGCGAGGTGACGCTGACGCTGCGCGACGCGTTTGTGGCCGCGGAGGATCTTTCGGTCTCGATCGCGACGAGCGACGCGTCGGTGCTGCCGGTGAAGAACGTCGTGGTATCGAGGCGGGGCGGGGAGCTGACCCTTCGCGCGGCGGCGGCGCCCGGGGTGCAGGCGACGGCGTCGCTCACGGTGACGGTGTCCAACGGCACGGCGCAGACGCAGCGGCAGGTGGCGGCGGTCATCCGGCCGGACCGGGCGCCCGAGGCGCGGGTCACGACCGACGGGTTCCTCGGGGCGGCGCCGCTTGTGGTGACGTTTGACGCGGGGCGGAGCGCGGACGAGCTCGAGAACATCGCGTCGTACGCGTGGACGTTCGGCGACGGCGGGACGGCGTCGGGGCCCCAGGTGTCGCACGTCTTCGCGGCGGCGGGCGACTACCGCGTGCGGTGCACGGTGACGGACGATTCGGGCCTTTCGTCGGTGGCGGAGCGCGTGGTGACGGTCTCGGCGGCGCCGTTTGATCTGGCGGCGCGGGGCGGGCCCGGGCAGATCACCGAGGCGGAGGCGGCGCGGTTTTTGTGGCAGGCGGCGTTCGGGCCTACGGAAGCGGAGATCGCCGAGGTGATCGCCCGCGGGTACGAGGGGTGGATCGACCACCAGGTGTCGCTGGTGCCGACGCTGCGGCGGCCGGTGGGCGGCGATGTGACGGTGGTGTCGTACAGCCCGTACATCAACGCGGCGGCGGACCAGCTGCGGCAGCGGCTCGCGTGGGCGCTCGTGCAGGT
This sequence comes from uncultured Phycisphaeraceae bacterium, assembly GCA_964496975.1. Taxonomy (GTDB): domain Bacteria; phylum Planctomycetota; class Phycisphaerae; order Phycisphaerales; family UBA1924; genus CAZCBN01. The sequence continues at coordinate 31,549 of CAZCBN010000020.1, read as the reverse complement.
GATCACGCTCGGGCAGGACGGGGACACGCAGTCGGTCGCGTACACGTACGACATGTACATCCGCCACGCGTTCGGCTACCCGGCGACGGGGGCGGAGGCGGCGGCGAGCGGGAACTTCCGCGAGCTGCTGTCGGAGGTGACGAACCAGGCGAAGATGGGGGACTGGCTGACGTACCGCGACAACGTGAAGGCCGACCCGGTGGCGGGGACGGCGCCCGATGAGAACTACGCCCGCGAGCTGATGCAGCTGTTCACGATCGGGCTGTGGGAGCTGACGCCGGACGGGCGGCGGGCGCGGGATGTCTTCGGCGACGAGGTGCCGACGTACGACGCGGAGGACGTGGCGCAGTTTGCGCGGGTGTTCACGGGGTATCGCGGCAATGGGGTGACGGGCGTGCCGTCGGGGGCGTCGCGCATGTCGATGAGCGCGAGCCGGCACGAGTTCGGGCCCAAGCAGTTGCTGGATTACGCCGGGGCGGTGCCGCCGGCGGGCGTGGTTCCGGTGCGGGGCTCGTCGTCGCAGAACGGGCTTGCGGACGTGGAGGACGCGCTCGACAACGTGTTTCATCACCCGAGCTGCCCGCCGTTCATCGCGGAGCTTTTGATCAAGCGGTTCGTGTCGAGCAACCCGTCGCGCGGGTACGTGGGTCGCGTGGCGGAGGCGTTCCGGGGCGAGGGGCCCTACGGCACGGGCGTGCGGGGCGACCTGGCGGCGACGGTGAAGGCGATCCTGCTGGACGACGAGGCGCGGAACCCCGACTATGCGCGGAACGAGTTCGCGGGGAAGATCATCGAGCCGTTCGTGTTCGTGGTGTCGGCGGCGCAGGCGATGGGGATGACCGACCCGGCGGTGAACACCGGGTCAACGCTGCAGTCGCAGATCGGGCAGACGCACTACCAGACGCCGTCGGTGTTCAACTTCTACCGGCCGGAGTTTTCGCCGGCGAACACGGAGATCAGCGCGGCCGGGCTGACGGCGCCGGAGATGCAGATCTTCACCGAGTCGCAGGCGATCGGCACGACGCAGGCGGTGGAGCGGGAGATCCTGCGCCGCACCAACGGCGTGCCGCGGTGGGACGCGGGGTTGCGCACCGAGCTGGTCGCGCTGGCCGCGGCGGACCCCGCGGCGCTGGTGGAGCGCATCGAGGCGGTGTTCATGCGCGGGTCGACCCCGCGTGTGCGCGAGATCATCCGTGCGGCGGTCGCCGCGACGCCCGTAAACGAGCAGGGCGGCGAGCAGCGCGTGAACCTTGCGGTGTACCTGTACCTGATGAACCCAGAGGCCCGCGTGCTGCGCTGATGGCCGGTCCCCCTCCACTCGCACGCTGGCTCTCGCGGCAGTTCGCCGGTGAACTCAGAAGAAGGCTCACCCCATGAACGACAACCTTGACGCACTCATCAACCGTCGCTCGTTCCTCCGCCGCGGCTCCTGCGCGGCGATGGGGCTCGCGGGCATCACGAGCCAGCTGTTCAACATGCGGTCGATGGCGGCGCTGCTGGACGGCTCGGTGTTCGCCGATTACCGGGCGCTCGTGTGCGTGTTCCTGTTCGGCGGGAACGACAGCGGCAACACGGTGATCCCGCTCGACGGCGGCCCCGAGAACTACGAGGACTACGCGGCGATCCGCGGCACGCTCGCGGTGGGCCGGCCTTTGCTCGAGCAGAACGTCATCAGCCCGGTGAACACGGGCGGCCGGCGCTTCGGGCTGCACCCGGCGATGGCGGACGTGGCGCAGCTCTTCGAGCAGGGGAACATGTCGATCCTCGCGAACGTGGGCACGCTTGTGGTGCCGACGACGAAGGCGCAGTACAACGCGGGCTCGGTGGTGCTGCCGCGGCAGCTGTTCGCGCACAACGTGCAGCAGGAGCAGTGGCAGGCGTCGCGGCCCGACGCGATCGACGGGCTCGGCTGGGGCGGGCGCATCGCGGACCTGCTGCAGGCGCAGGGGGCGAACCCGGACGCGTCGGTGTCGATGAACATTTCGCTCGCGGGGCAGAGCCAGTTCCTCGCGGGGCGGAACGTGGTGCCGTACAGCCTGAGCAACCCCGCGACGGCGGGACCGGCGGAGCTGGCGTCGTCGTCGAACGCGACGGACGCGGCGATGTACACGGCGCTCATCGACATGTTCGCCGCCGCGCGTGACCCGAGCCACCCGAACCCGCACGCGATGCAGCGGGCCCTCGCGGACGTGGCGGACAAGGCGGTCATCAACGGCGACTTCATCTCCGACGCGGTCTCGACCGTCTCGCTGGCGACGCCCCTGCCGCCGAACAACTCGCTGGCGACGCAGCTCTCGCACGTGGCGCGGCTGATCGCGATCGGGCGGACGTCGCTCCGGCATCAGCGGCAGATCTTCTTCGTGTCGACGGGCGGGTTTGACAACCACGACGGCATCATCGGCACCGACGCCACGGACGGCGACCACGCCTCGCGGCTCTCTCAGGTGAACGCGGCGATCAAGTTCTTCTGGGGTGCGCTGGGCGAGCTCGGGATGCGCGACAGCGTCACGACCTTCACCGCGTCGGACTTCGGACGCACGCTGAACTCCAACGGCAACGGCTCGGACCACGCGTGGGGCGGGCATCACTTTGTGATGGGCGGGTCGCAGCTCCGCGGGCGGCGCATGTTCGGCTCGTTCCCCGTCCTGGCGGAGAACGGGCCCGACGCCATCCGCCGCGGCACGATCATCCCGACGACGGCGGTGGACGAGTACGGCTTTGAGTTTGCCCGGTGGCTCGGCGTGCCGATGTCCGAGGCGGCGACGGTGTTCCCGAACATCACGCGTTTCCTGAACCCGCTGGATCCCGCGACGCACCTCGGGATGCTCGTGTGACGCGGTGGCGGCTCGCGGGGCCTGCGCGGGCTAGTCGGGCGTGGTTGTATCGCGTGCGGGCCCGCTGTTGGTCTGGGTGAGCGGCGGTGCCGGCGCGATGTCTTTGACGCAGCGGAAGCCGATGTGGTTGGTGGATGTGTCGGGCGTGACGGCGCTGCGTGCGGCGGGGCGGTCTCGCCGGCAGGAACTCTCGGCGCAGAGGAACGAGCCGCCCTTGGTGAGCCGCGAGCCGTCGGGGGCCTGCGTGCTGGTCCACTCCCAAACGTTGCCCGCGACATCGAAGAGGCCGAAGGCGTTGGGCGCGTAGCGGCCGACGGGCGCGGTGCGTTCGTGGCCGTCGCGCGCGGTGTTGGTGAAGGGGAAGTCGCCCTGCCAGGTGTTGGCCATCGGGAGGCCCCGGGGCTCGTGCTCATCGCCCCAGACGTAGGTCGCGTGGCGCAGGCCGCCGCGAGCGGCGCGTTCCCACTCGGCCTCGGTCGGCAGTCGCTTGCCGGCCCAGGCGGCGAAGGCCTGCGCGTCCTCGTAGGCGACGTGCACCACGGGGTGGTCAACGCGGTGGTCGATGGTGCTGCCCGGGCCCTCGGGGTGCTTCCAGCATGCGCCGGGCACGTAGCGCCACCATGAGAGGTGGCCCGCGCGGGCGCCGTGCTCCGGCGGCACGAACACGCCGGAGCCGGGCACGAGGAGCGCCGCGTCGGCATCGGGGTAGGCCTCGCGGCTCGGCGTGCGCTCGGCGAGCGTCACATATCCCGTGGCCTTCACAAACGCGGCGAAGGCGCGGTTGGTCACCTCGGTGCGGTCGATCAGGAAGGGTGAGACGGCGACCTCGCGCGCGGGGCGCTCTTCGGGGTAGCCGTCGTCGCTGCCCATGACGAAGGTGCCGCCCGGGATGAGCACCATGCCCTCAACGTCCGATGCGGGGTTTCGTGCGGCGTCCGGTGCGGCGGCGTGGCTCGGCGCGGGGGGGGCCGGCGGCGCGGTCGATGCCGCGGCCGCCGCGCAGGCCGCGCGGAGGGCTGCGCACACGGCGAGCGCGCGGTTCACTTTCCGGGCCTCCACCGGCCGCTGAGGGGCGGGTACGCCGGCGGGACCAGGTCGCGCATCCACGCCTCGGCGAGGGCGGTCAGCCGCGCGGCCTCGGCTTCAGCTTCAGCTTCGGCCTCGGGCGAGGGGCTCGGGGCGCGGAGCAGGTCGGTGCGCTCGGCGATGTCGGCGCTGAGATCAAACAGGCCGCGCGGGCCCTTTCCGTCGCGCGAGACGATGAGTTTGTGGCGGCTGTCGCGCACGGCGTAGCGGTCGTCGTCGAACCAACGCCAGTAGAGTGCGTCGTGCGGCGCGCCGCTGGTCGCCCGGGTCAGGAAGGGGGCGAGGTCGACGCCGTCGAGCGGCTTGTCGGGCAGGATCGCCGCGCGGGCCTCGGGGCCGGCGGCCGCGACGACGGTCGCGCAGATATCGAGCGCGATGATCGGGTGCTCGTAGACGGTGCCGGGTGTCACGACGCCGGGCCAGCGAAGGGCGAAGGGCACGCGGAGAGCGCCCTCCCACGAATCGCCCTTGCGGCCGCGGAGCGGGGCGTTGCTCGACGCGTTGTCGGCGATGGGGCCGCCGTTGTCAGACAGGAAGAAGACGATGGTGCGTTGGGCGGCGCCGGTCGCATCGAGCGCGGCGAGCACGCGGCCGATGCCGTCGTCCATCGCGGCGACCATCGCGGCGTAGGTGCGGCGGCGGGGGTCCTCGATGTGGGCGAAGCGGGCGAGGCCGGCCTCGGTCGCCTGCAACGGGCCGTGCGGCGCGTTGTACGCGAGGTAGAGGAAGAAGGGCGTCTCGGGCGTTTGTCGGCGGATGAAGTCGGCGGCGGCGTCGCTGAAGAGGTCGGTGACATACCCGGTGGACGAGACGGGCACGCCGTTGCGCCGGAGCTTGATCTTGTACCAGCCCCAGTCGGTCGTGACCTCGGAGAAGTCGTTGAGCGTGAGGTTGTCGGCGAAGTAATCGCAGCCGCCTTCGAGCAGGCCGAAGCTCTCGTCGAAGCCGCGGTCCTGCGGGTGCAGGCCCGGGAAGGTGCCCATGTGCCATTTGCCGACGGCCATCGTGCGGTAGCCGGCGGGCTTCAGCAGCTCGGAGATCATGCGCTCGCTGCGCGGCACGCCGTTGGGCATGCTCGGGTCGACCGTCGGGTTCCGCGAGGAGCCGAAGCGGTCCTGGTAGCGCCCCGTGATGAGCCCCGCGCGGCTCGGGGCGCACACCGCGCCCGAGACGTAGCCCTGCGGGAACATCGCGCCCTCTGCGGCGATGCGGTCGATGTGCGGCGTCGGGATCTCGCGGCTGCCGTGAAAGCCGACGTCGGCGTAGCCGAGGTCATCCGCGAGGATGACGAGGACGTTGGGCTTGCTCGCTTCGGTGTGCGCTGCGGGCTGGCCGGCTGACGCGGCCCCGAACCCGCAGAGGAGTGTCAGGAATGCGATGCATCCGCGCGTCATGTCACTCGGCTTTCTGCGGCTCGCGCTGGTAGACGCGGATGTAGTCCACCTCGAACCGCGCCGGGAACTGCGTCTGGTCAAACGGGCCGCCGTTCACGCCGCCCACGGCGAGGTTCACGAGCATGGAGTGCGGCTCGCGGAAGGGGTTGCTGCCGTCGGGGTTGACGGTCTTTCGCACGTCCGTGACGTTCAGCACCTTGCCGTCCAGCGAGAGGCGGATCTCGTCCTCGGTCCAGTCCATCTGCCAGACGTGGAACTCGCGTGCCCAGGCGTCCGCGTCGGCGTGCGTGTCTTCCGCGAGCGTGGCGACGGGCACGCGCACGCTGTCCCAGTGCTGGCCCCATCGCCCCGCGGCGGATTGCCAGCACGCGTTCGCGAGCACGTTGCCCGCGTAGTACTCCATGATGTCGATCTCGCCGCAGCCGGGCCACGGCCGGGCGTCGCCGAGCGTCCACCACGCGGGCCAGAGGCCGGGGCGGATGTCGATGCGGGCCCGCATGACAAAGCGGCCGTAGAGCCACGTCGCGGTGCCGCGCGTGGTGAGCGAGGCCGAGGTGATCTCGGCGTGCGTCCGCGCGGTCTGCCAGCGGCGCGAGCCCGAGACGTGCCCCGGGTTGTCGACGCGCTCGCGCCTCGCCTCGATCACCAGCAGCCCGTCGCGCACCGCCGCGTTGTCGGCCTGGTACCACTGCGCCTCTTCGTTGCGAGCGAAGCCGACCTCGGGCACCCACACGGCGGGGTCGGGCGGCCCGTCGGCGTCAAACTCCTGCGACCAGACGAGGCGAAAGCCCTCGGCGTCGGCGGACCCCGCGGTCGCCGCGGCCCCTGCGGTCGTCGCCGGATCGGCGCACGCCGCCGATGCCGCGCACGCCGCGACAAGCATGCACGCAACGTCCCTCACGGCAGCCTCACCGTCTCGACGCGATCGTCGGGCTCTCGGGTGGACGTCAGGCCCTTCAGCACGGCCTGCGGGCCCGGCTGGCCGCTGATCTTCACCGTGTGCGTGGTGCTCGCGTGGAAGACGTGCGGGCGGAAGACCGGGCCCTTCGCGCGGAGGGTGTACACCGTCCCGCCGGAGTGCTCGTCGATCACCTCGAACACCGGCTTGTCCACGCCCTGCACGCGGATTTCGGGCAGGTAGCCCGCGGGCCGGCGGGCGTAGTTGTCCATCTGGTTCAGCGTGACGGGGAAGCCGGCGTAGGGCGCGGCGTCGGGGGACGTCACGTCGATCATGCGGGGCCACACCTCGTAGGTGACGTCGCGCGTGCGCTTGTTGAAGCGCGCGATCGAGTACCCCTCGGCCCGCGGGCCCCAGTGCACGCCCCGCTCGTCCTTCGTGTAGACGCGCGCGGGGTCGGGGTTCACGTACGCGAGCATCGTCAGCTTGTTGTCGAACGCGTCGCGGTAGCCGCCGAGGTCGGGCAGCGCCCCCGAGATGGGGTTCACCGCGGGCTCGGCGGGGTCCCACCAGCGGACGTAGTAGTTCACGATCGCGGGCGAGGCGAGCGAGACGATCGCATCGTTCCACTCGTTCACACCGTGGTGCACGAGCGTCGCGAGGTGCTGGTCGCCGCACAGGTGCGTGGCGAAGGCCTTTCGTAGGGCGACCAGCGCCTCGTCGCGGCCGCGGCGGGGCCACCCGTTGGAGTCCAGGTCGGCGACGAGCCGGGCGCCGCGCTGCTTGGTCAGGTCCACTTCGGGCGTGCCGTTCCAGAGGCCCGGGCCGTGGCGGTGCGCGGCGTTGCCGAACACGGTCTGGCTGAGCGCGACCTTGAACTCGGCGCCGGTCCAGTCGCGGCCCCACGCATCGAGGAACGCGAGCTGCCGCGCGCCGAGCAGCTCGGCCTCGGGAACCTCCAGCGCGGCGGGGTCGTGCTTGGGGTCGTTCACATGGTCGGGCCGGGGGCCGACGGCGCGGACGAGGCCGTTGGGACCGGTCTTGAACTTGCGGTCCTCGAGGATCGCAAAGTCCACCCCGCCCACGCGGAGCGACGTGTAGTACACGCCGATGCCCTGCGCCACGGGCGTAGGGTCGTACGGGTCGGGCAGGTGCCAGGTCTGCGCGGCCTCGACGGCCCGCACGTAGTCGGCCGACCAGAAGTAGCCGCCGCTGTCGCCCGTCTTGTCGCTCGCGGCGACGCCCCCCTCGCCCCACAGGTTTCCCTGCCCCACGTCGTGGTCGTCGGGGATCGTCACCGTCGGCCGGTCGCGCATCAGCTCGCCGAACTGCCGGCCGAAGAGCAGCCACGCCTCGTAGTGCGTCTCGTGCTCGTACGACTGGTCGCCCGCGAAGAACAGCAGATCGGGGTCCTGCGCCCGCAGATTGTGCACGATGTCGGCCCGCGGCCCGCGGTCCTGGTTGGAGTTGCAGCTCAGGCTCGCGACGACGATGACCTCCCGGTCCGAAGGGTCGCGCCGCACCACGCCCCCGTACGACGCGCGGCCGTCCGCCGCGAGGACGCGGTACTCCCAGTCCTGCGAGTGGTCCCACCCCTCCACGCGGAAGTGCAGGAGCCAGCGCTTCGTCTCGGGCTGCGGGCCGCCGTAGAGCGTTTCGTCGACGGTCGCAGTCGCGACGCGTTGCCACGGGCCGCCCGGCTCCGCCGCGCCGTTCGCGCGGGGCCGCACCTCCAGCACGCCCTCACGCCCGGCGTCGTCGGGCAGCGGGTAGAGCTGGGCGGTCATCTTCAGCACGCCGTTGTGCACGGTGTAGAGCGCGAACGCGATCGCCCCCTCCACCGGCACCGCGGTGTCGAGCCAGTCGCGATCGAACGACACGGGCCACGTCCGGGCCGCGGGCTGCGCGACGGCCGTTGTCCACACCGCGGCCGCAGCCGCCACGCCGAAGAGTCTGTTCAATGCTCGCACGCCGCACGCACCCCTCTCGCCGCCGCCGGCGAGCGAACGCGTCCCGCCGCCGCGGCTCCAACGTTCGCACCATCCCGCGGGCCGACGCGGCGAACAGCGCAACGCCGGCACCACGGGTTGCACCTTACCACACGGCCGCGCCGCCTCGGCCTATTCCGCCGCCGCCCAGTCCGCAGCGCGTCCCGCCGCACGCCCGGCAGCCCGCCGCTCGCTCAAGGGCAACCGGCGTCGTGCAGGGCAAGGAACGCGAGCACGTCGAAGAAGTCGGCCTCGCCGCTCTCGTCCACGTCGAACCCTGCGTTGATCGCCGTCACCGCGGCGAGCACGTCGTTCACGTTCACGGCAAAGTCGCCGTTAAAGTCTGCCGGGCAGACGCTGACGGTGACCATCGCCGTGCCGGGCGTTGAGTCCCCGGTATCGCCCACGGCCACCACCTCGTACGAGTACGAGCCGGCGGCGGGCACGCGGTCGCTGAACGTCGTCGCCGTCACGTTCTCGGCGAGCACCACCCCGGCCCCCATCGCGTCGCGCCGTGTGATGCGCATGCCCTCCAGGTCGCGGAAGCCGTGCGCCGCCCACGACACCTCCACCGCGTCGCCGCCGAGCGCGAGGGCGACCACGTCCCGCGGCGCCGCCGGCGGGCCCTGGTACACCGGCGCCAACCGCCAGCGGACCGACGTCGTCGTTGTCCCCGCGTTGGCGATGCTGAAGCCCGCCGCGTCGCTCCGCAGCCGCCGGCTCTGCGCCGTGTCCTCGATGTAGAACCAGCCGTGCTCCGCCTCGACAAGGCGGAACGTGTTCACCCCGCCGCCCGCGCCCGCCGGCTTCAGCGTCACGCCGCCGTCGAACGCGAGCCACCGGCCGTCGGAGACGTTCACCAGTCGGTACTCGTTCGCCGCGCCGGTCGGCCGCAGGTGCCAGCGGAACGCCGCCGTCGCGTCGTGCCGCGTGCCGACCGCCAGCGACGCCGCGCCCGACGCACCGGCGCCCGCGCCGAGCCGCCGGAACATCCCCTCGTTGTGCAGGTGGTACGGCGTGTCCGCCCGGATCTGCGTGTCCCCGTCCCACGCCGCGAACAGCAGCCCCTCGGGCGTAAACGTGCCGTCCGCGTTCAGCATCTCGCCCCGGTTGTCCGAGATCGGGTTGCCCGGCTCATCCGTGAAGATGAACACCGCGTACCGCCGCACCCACGACGTCAGCTCCATCCGCCAGAACACCTCGGCGAAAAAGTTGTACGGCTCGTCGTCCGTCCACCCGTTCGTGTCCGACCAGTCCACCACCGAAAACTCGCTGACGATCACGTCCCGCTGGAACGTGTTCCGCGTCGTCTGCAGCGAGGACATGAAGCCGTCCGCGTTCCGCGGGCTGCCGTACGAGTGCACCGCCACATACTCGACGCGCATCTCGTTGTTCGTCACCCCGTTCATGAACGACGTGATCCACGAGTTCGTCGGGTTCACCGGCGCCGGCGCCAGCAGCGGCATCCCCTGCACCTCGATCCGCGGCCACATCGACACCGCGAGGTCCACCGGCATGTTCGCCTGCTCCGCCCCGTCCGGCTCGTTGAAGCCCATCAGCACCGTCGGCTCGGCGTTGCGGAGCCACCCGGGCACGCGCCTGGGCCAGTCGTCCCAGTTGAAGCTGCCCCACTGCATGGGCCAGAAGTCCACGTCGGCGGGGAACGAGTCCGTCGGCCCCCACGCGTACGCCCACTCCGGCTGCGTCTGCGCCGCCAGCGTCGGGAAGCCCCCGTGCCCCTTCTTCCCGAACGCCCCGCGCAGCGTCAGCGTGAACCGTTGCAGCGGCCGGTTCGTCCGCAGCGGCTCCTGCTCGAGCCCCGCCCCGGCGAACTCATCCTCCAGCGCCAGCGCCATCCCGCTGAACGCGTTCACAAACTGATACTCGCTCCCCGTCTGCACGATCGTCCACCGCTGGTGCGGCAGCGCCGAATAGACGCTCTCCACCACCGGCGCCCCGCTCTGCGTCGACGCGCCCTGCACCGCGAGGCACCGACCCGTCACCCGGTTGCGCAGGCGGTACGTCGACGTCCCCACGTTCAGCAGCACCTGGTACTGCTGCAGGAGCCCCGCGCCGTCCACCTCGGCCGATACGCCGCCCGGTGTCGTCCCGGTCGAGCCGTCCGACGTCACCGCCCACGGCCCCTCGATCGACGTCAGCGCGTAGTACGAATCGCCCAGCGTCCGGTAGTCCGGCTCGGCCCCCATGACCACCGAAGTGCCCATGGGCCACATCTGCCCGCCCACCAGAGGCGGCAGCGGCACGATCTCCCGCACCGTCACGTTCGCCGTGTCGTTGATGAAGAGCCGGATCCGCGACGACGACACCACCTCGCCGAACGTGATCGCCAGGAACGGCGACGTGTTCCCGCTGAACGCGCTGCCCGCGATGTCCACCCACGACCCGTTCACAAACCGCTGGAACCGCCCGGACGACACGACCGACGTCCCGTTGGCAAGCCCCGTGTACAGGTGCGCCGCCCCGAGGCGGACGGGCGTCGTCGTCGTGCGCACGCTCACCGGGTTCGTCTCCGGCGGGTCCGTCACGTCCAGCTCGATCCAGTGCGGCCCGGAGCCGTTGGTCCGCCACACGTCCGCGTCGTTGACAAAGCCGTCCACCACCGCGCGCCGCTGCGTCCCCGTCGCCCGCGTGCTCGCCGGCGTCAACGCGAGCCGGTGCTGCCGGCCCTGGTGCAGGTTCACGTCCGTGCCCAGCGGATACCCCGCGGGCCCGTTCGGCGGGAACACCGCGATCTCGTCGATGCTGATCGACGCCACCGAGCTCTGGATCTGGATCTGCCGCGTCGTCACCGGCGCCGCGAACACCACGTTCACCGCGCCCGCCGTGTTGCCCGACACCGTCGCGCCCGGCACCGCCACCATCTGGCCCGTCATAGGGTCCTGCGCGAACACTTCAAAGCTCGCGATCGGCGGCAGGTCATACCCGAACGAGTAGACGTGCACGCTCCCGACCGTCACGTCCTCGTTGAAGAAGACCGTTGCCCGGTGCCGGCCGCGGTCATTCGACACCCACCGGTTCCGCGGGCCCACCTTGCCGTCGGTGAGGTACTCGGCCGCGTGCAGGTTGATGACAGACGTGCCCGTGACGAACTGATTCGCCGCGAAGTTCGCCGCAACTCCCTGACCTGCGGCTTGCCCAGCCGCCGTGCCCACGACGCCCGCGCATCCGGCAAAGCCCGCACAGACCGCAACCATCCACGCCGCCGGCACGCTTCGATCCGCCATGGTCACACATCCCCGCCTTCGTGGCCCCGTCGCACCCGTGTCGCCTTACCCGGCACGCGCCCCCCGGGGGCCGCGCCCGCCGCGCGTTCAGCGCGACTGGTTCCGGCTCGAGGCGAACCGGAACGTCTGGCTGCCCCAGCCGACCACCATGCCCGCGTCCGCCGTGCGGTTGCCGTACCCCGAGTTGATCGAGAAGATGTCGTCCCCCGAGCGGTCGATCGGCTGGCCGGCGTTGTTGTTGTTGTTCGCGTTGTTGTTGCCCTCGCTGAAGCGCTCGCTGTAGACGGTGTACGGCACCACCGAGGTATCCGAAAACTCGACGTGCGCGTCGCCGAAGCCGATGTTGCCCTCCCACCCGAGCTTGCTCGGGCTGGACCACAGGCTCTGCCGCGCCGCGTCGCGCTGCTCGGAGGTCGTCGCCGCGTCCTCCGCCGCCTCGGCCTTGGCCGTCCAGAAGACGAGCCGGTCGGCCAGGATGGGCGTCTTCGCGCCGGATTCGTTCGACCACGCCCGCAGCAGCGGGACGAAGTTCACCGGAATGTCCTGGTTGAAGAGGTCCAGCGCGGCGTACGAGTAGAACGCCGTCTGGATCGTGTAGTCGTACCGCTGGTTGTTGCGGATCCACCCGCCCTTGCGGTAGTCGATCCACACCGGCGCCGGCAGGGTGCCGCCGCTGCCGCGCGACGTCGCGAGCGTCGCCCCGCCAAGGTCGTGGTCCGGCAGCGTGTCGCCCGGCTCCATCGGCGAACGCAGCGTCTCGCCCGTGATGTAGTCGCCCTGCAGCAGCAGCAGGAACCGCGCCGGCACGTGGCGCCCCGCGCCGTTGCCGCTGGTGTTCCAGTCGTCGATCTCCGTCGCGTCCGTGTACGCCGTCGCAAAGTCGCCCGCCGGGCGGTCCACGCCGGGGTAGTAGCCGTCGTTCCCGTCGGCGAACGAGTTCATCCCCACCATGATCTGCCGCACGTCGCTCCCCGCCGTCACCTTCCGGGCCGACAGACGAGCCCGGCCGAGCGCCGGCAGCAGGATCCCGATCAGCAGCGCGATGATCGCGATGACCACCAGCAGCTCGATCAGCGTGAAACCGCTGCCGCGGCGACCCGCCCGCCCGTGACGGGCCCCGCGACCCGTCCCGCGACCCACCGATTTCGCACCCGAAACGCCGGAGAAGGACCCGAACACCGTCGTGGATTCGGAAAATGCTTGCATCGGGAACCTCCAGATCTCGTGCGTGCCCCGTCTGGGAGCATCGGACGTGCGAGTCAACGGCTTAACTACGGTAGTGTAAGCGATTCACGGGTCAACCAAAATTCACGAAAATCGCGCCCCGACCCGCCGCCCACCCCCCGGAATCCCCCAACCCACCGTCTCGCTCCGCGCCCGCGGCGGGTGTACATTCCCGGACCACCTATGGCGCGCGTGCGGCTCAAAGACATCGCGAGGCTCGCAGAAACCTCCGAGGCAACGGTGTCCTTGGTCCTGAACGGCCGCCACCACCACCGCGTCTCCGACGCCCTCCGCGACCAGATCCTCAGCATCGCCGCCCAACTCGGGTACCACCCCAACCGGCAGGCCCAGCTCCTCGCCTCCGGCCGGACCCGCGCCGTCGGCATCCTGGTGAACACGCTCACCAACTCCTTTTTCTCCGCCTACATCGGCCTCCTCGAAGACTCCCTTGCCCGGCACGACTATCACGTGCAGCCGGCTGAAACCCGATCAGACCCCGAGCGCATGAACGTCCTTTTCCGCTGGGTCAACCGGCGGATGGCGGATGCGCTGATCTCGCTCACCGATGTCCCGGAACAGGGTGGCATCGACGCCGACGGCGTGGTCTATCGATTGGAGTGCTTCGGCCCATCCGACTGGTCCTGGCTGCAGCGCCCCCGCGTTTTGGTGGATTACGCCGACGCCACCCGCACCATGTTCCAGCACCTGCGAGCGCAGGGCGTGCGCTGCCCGGCCCTGTTGATGGCCCCGCAGCACGACCCGCGCGCCGCGCGGCCGACACCGCGGGTGCGGTTCTTCCTTGAGCGCATCGCTGCGGATCTCGGCGGCGTCAGCGATGTGCCGTCGGCGGTGGTCGCGGAGTCCGCCCCGTTTGAGGACTGGTACGAGGCGACGCGGCGGTTGATGCTCTCCTCGCGCGACATTGATGGCATGTTCATCCACAATGCCCACGTCGCGCCCCCGGTGTTGAGGGCTCTCGAAGACTGCGGCCGGCGCGTCGGGCGCGATATCGCGGTGACGACGTTTGACGATCCGGCGTCGGCGCGGTGGCTGGGGCCCGGTTTGAGTGTCGTCCGCGAGCCAACCGAGGCGATCGTGGCCGAGCTGACGCGGATGGTGCTTGCGGTGCTGGACGGCGGCGAGCCCGAGGCGGCGGAAACGACGGTGCGGGCGACGTTTGTGGAGCGGGCCTCGTCGCGTCTGGGGTGAAGGTGGGGCGTACAAGTTGGTTTTTATTCGGTGCCGCGGCGGGTCCGGGAAGGGGTTTTTCGCATTCTGACGGACGCGTCGTGAATGCGCTTGCATTGGCGCGGGTGGGGCTTCTACACTCCTGAAAGTTAACGGCTTAACTTGCCGATGCAAGGGAGGTCGGCTGGCGTCGTGTGTTCCCAGGTTGTTGAAGGAGTTCAGATGCAGTCCCACACTCTCATCGCGGCGGCGGGCGCGTGCGTCAGCGTGCTGACGGTTTCGGCGGGCGTTGCGTTGGCTCAGCCGCAGGTCGCGACGCCCACCGGCTTCACCCTTCAGTCGTGGAACGCGGGGACGAACGTCCCCGAGAACACCTGGCGCCCCGAGGCGCAGGCCATCAGCTGGGGCGACGGCCTCCGCTGGGACTGGTGGGAGCGGAACGAGGCGAACCAGATTGTCCGCCCGGCCTGCACCCCGATCTTTGACGGCCGCGTCCCCGGCATCACCGGGGCGTACCAGTTCCCCGCGGCCCGGGCGGCGAACATCCTGCCGGACGGCACGATGAACCGGGGCACGAGCTGGGAGTTCCAGGCCCAGGGCAACGAGTCGGCGACGCTGGAGATCTGGTTCAAGCCCGCGGACCTCACCGGCAGCCACGTGCTGTGGGAGATCGGCGCGAACAACCGCGGCATCGCGTTCGCGCTGGACGGGGCGGACCTGGTCTTCTCGGCCGACTCCACGTCGGGCGACCCCGCGGTGACGTACTCGTACATCCACCGCCACACGCTCGCCAACACCGACTGGGTGCAGGCGGTGATGGTGATCAACTACGCGACGTTCGTGATCGAGAGCTGGGTGAACGGCGTGTTCGTCGACTCGGAGTCGATCCCGCTCCCGCCGACGACGTGGCGCTGGACGAGCAGCAACCCCGCGGGCCTGGGCCAGCTCGGCACCGACCCCTTGTTCCCCAACAGCGGCATCGCCGCCAACGCCATCCCGCCGGCGAACCTGACCAACTACGACGGCCAGATCGCGATCATGCGGTTCTACGACGTGGACCTCTTCCCCGATGAGATCCTCGACAACTACAACGCGATCACGGACGAGAACGCCGCGCTCCGCCGGGCCGACTTCAACGGTGACGGCATGGTGACGACGGCCGACGTGCTCGACGGCCTCGCCTGGTTCGCCCAGTCGACGACCGCCCCGACCGGCGCGGTCGAGTTCCCCTTCCCCTCGGCCCCCGGCGGCGGCGTGCAGTCCAACGACCCGGCCGACGACGAGACGATCCTGGGCGACTTCATCGCCAACCGCGACCGCGGCTTCAACGCCACGAGCCAGGAGGCGTCGTTCGCCTTCCCCATCGGCGGCATGAACGTGCTCGAGCCGGTGAACATGTACGACCCGGCCTTCCCCTCCATCCGCACGGCGTGGGTGATGAACGGCCTCGAGGCCTTCCGCGGCCCGCGGCTTGAGTTCACCGACGACAACTTCAACTCCTGCCGCGTGCAGTTCTGGATGTACGTCGAGGACATCACGGGCAACCACGTGTTGTTCGAGGCGGGCGGCGCCACCGGCGGCTTCAGCATGGTGGCGCTCGGCAGCCAGCTCGCGGGCGCGATCAACACGCTCGCGACCGACGGGCTGGACCAGGCCTCGATCTTCAGCGCCCCGGGCGTGCTGACGACCGGCTGGCACCAGTTCGAGATCGTGGTCCGCCGCTTCGCCGTCAACGGCACGAGCGTCGCCAGCCCCGGCCTCGGCCAGGGCTACGAGCTGTACATGGACGGCGTGCAGGTCGCGGCGATCAATGATCAGCCCGGGCCCGACGGCATCATCGGCATGGGCGCCGACGACGTGAACGTCTTCACGCCCGCCGCCTCCTCGGGCAACGCCCACTACATCAACGGCGACCGCGCCGGCTGGGGCGTCATCGAGAGCACCGCCTACCTGCCCACGGGCGTGGACCCGCTCACGCTCACGCCGTTCAACGGCATGGCGGGCCCGATCCGCGTCAGCCAGGGCCAGCCGCTGCCGGCGGACATCGCGACGCAGTTCGCGGCCGAGAGCACGCAGACCGTGATCAACGCCCGCAACGACGTGAACGCCGACGGCGCCGCGAACTTCCTGGACGTGCTGGCCAACCTGACCATGTACGACGCGGCCAAGTAAGCCGCGAGGCCGCGGAGACGCGGCGGAAATGCCCACTCCTGCGGCGGTCGGCCCACCGAGCCCGGCCGTCGCCTTTGTTTTTGCCAGGACCTGTTCCGCCCGCCTGGGGCGAGTGGGCGCACGCCGCGGCGCGTGGTTCGCCGTGTTCGCGTCAAGGCTCGACTTGGGTCGGGCCTCGACTCGGGGCCGGGCTCGACTTAGCTCAGGGCTCGCCCAGCACCTCGACGTTCGCGAGGCAGGCGTAGGGCGAGTCGCCGAACGCGGCCCGCGTGGTGAGCGTGATGAAGCGGCCGCGCTGCGGCGGGTCGAGCAGGATCTCTTGCTCGTTCTTCGTGAAGCGCAGCGTGAAGCGTTGGGCCTCGCGTGGCGCGGCGGGCTCGGCCGCGGCGTCGGGCGCGTTGGGCTTGTCCGTGGCTGCGTCCGCCGTGACCCGCACGTCGAGGCGTTGGATGGTGCCGTGGTCGCTGCCGTCCTGTCGGGCCATGAGGCGCAGGCCCCGCACGAGGCGCGGCGTGCCGAGGTCGATGGTGAGGGTGTGCGGGTGCGGGGGCTGAGCGGCCTGCCACTCGGTGTGCCAATGGGTGGCGATGTCGTCGTCGATGGCGTGGGCCGCGATCATGCCGCCGGCGGCGGATTCGCTGGAAACCGCGGCGATCGTGAGGCCGTCGCGGGGCAGGACGAGGCGGTCGTGCTCGTTCGCGAGGCGTCGGTTGTGCGGCTCGCGCGAGACGGAGCGTTCGGGCGTGCCGAAGGGGAACTCGGGCGAGGGCTCGCCGCCGTGGTCAAGGTACCGCGACGCGAGCCGCAGGACGGACGCGTTCGCCGCGGCGAGGTCGGTGGTCTCGCCGGGGTCGGCGGCGAGGTCGTAGAGCTGGATCGGCCCCGCGGGGTCGCGGTCGACGTTCAGGCGTACGGCCTTCCAGTTGCCGAAGCGAACGGCCTGCTTGCCGCCCTCCTCGTGCAGCTCCCAGTAGAGATATCGGTGGCGCTTCTGGTCGTCGGGCCGGCCGGTGAGGGTGGGGGCGAGCGAGAGGCCGTCGAAGGTGTTCGGGGTGTCGGCGCCGGCGAGTTCGAGAGCGGTGGGGGGGAAGTCCCAGAAGGCGGTAAGGGTGTCGGTGCGCGCGCCGGCGGGGATGGTGCCGGGCCATCGGGCGATCTGCGGCGTGCGCAGGCCGCCCTCGAAGACGTCGCGTTTGTGGCCGCGGAGGTCGCCGTTGGAGTTGAACGCCTCGGGGTCGGCGCCGCCCTCGGTGTGCGGGCCGTTGTCGGAGGCGAAGAGCACGAGCGTGCGCTCGGACAGGCCCCGGGCCTCCACGGCGTCGAGCACGCGGCCGACGGCGTCGTCCAGGAAGGCGACCATGCCGGCGTAGGCGGCGCGCGGCTCGGGCGTGGGGAGATAGCCGCTCTTCGGGATGTCGGCGGGCTCGGTGAAGCGGCCTCGGAAGGGCTGCGTGAAGGGCTCGGGGGCCGTCAGGTCGGCGTGCGGAACGGTGAGGGCGAGGTGCAGGAAGAAGGGCCGGTCGCCGCGGGACTTGATCCACGCGAGGGCGTCTTGCACAAACAGCTCGTTGGCGTAGGTGTCGCCGGTGAAGCCCTGGTTGCCGGGGACATCGACCCACTCGCCGTTGCGGACGAGCCGCGGCGGGTACTGGCGATGGGCCTCGGCGTGGTCGAGCAGGCCGAAGAAGTGGTCAAAGCCCTTGTCGTTCGGCAGGGTGAGGTCGGTCGAGAGGCAGGCGACGCCCGACTTGCCGACCATCGCGGTGTCGTAGCCCAGGTCGCGGAGGCGCGCGGCGATGGTGATGTCCTCTGGGTCGCGGCGCAGCGCGATGCGGCCGTTGCCGCGGATGAAGCCGCGGCCCGTGTGCTGGCCGGTCAGCATCGCCGCGCGGCTCGGGGCGCAGACGGCGCTGCCGGCGTAGGCGTTGGTGAACGTGAGGCCCTCGGCGGCCATGCGGTCCAGGCGGGGCGTCTGCCAGTTCTGCTGGCCGTTGGCGGAGAGATCGCCGACGCCCAGGTCGTCGGCGAGGATGACGATGATGTTGGGCCGGGGCGGCTCGGCGAGGCCGCAGGCCGAGAAAAACGCGACGGGTGCGGCCAGGGCGATGATCGCGCAGCGCATGCGGGGGCTCCCGTGGGGCGTGTCTCGACGCGCCGAGGGGTGGCGGCGGCCGGATCGGCTGTACACGTTATGCGTTTGACTGTAGGATGAAAGCCGTCCCATGGGCACGGGGGTCGCGGGCCGCGCGCCCGCCGCCGCGGAGGAGCCGTTCATGCGCACGCGACTCGACGTTATCCCCCGGTGCCGTGGCGGTCGTCCCGCGGTCTGGGCCCTGCGCGGCGCGGTGCTCGCCGCGGCGGCCGGCGCTGCGGCCGCGGGCGGTGCCCCGCCGGCCCCGCCCGTGCCGAGCCACCTCGCGGCGGTGCCGTACTGGAACGACCTCGCGGTGCTGAACATCAACCGCGCCGAGCCGCGGGCCTTTGCCTTCCCCTTCCCGACCGAGGCGGAGGCGATCGCGGGCGCCGGGCCGGCGGGGCACATGACCTCGGCGTTCGTGCAATCGCTGAACGGCGAGTGGGCCTTCCGCTGGGCCGCAACGCCCGACCAGACGCCCGACGGCTTCTGGGCCGACGAGGGCTTCACGCCCGACGACACCTGGGGTACCATCCCCGTCCCCTCCAACATGGAGATGCACGGCCACGGCTATCCGAACTACGTGAACATCGGCTACGCCTTCTTCCCCGCCGCAGAGCCGACGGTGCCCGCCGATCAGAACTGGGTGGGCTGCTACCGCCGCGAGTTTGACCTGCCCGGGGCGTGGTCCGACATGCGGCGCACGCTGCGCTTCGAGGGCGGCGGCAGCGCCTTCGAGGTGTGGGTGAACGGCCGCTACATCGGCTACGCCGAGGACGGCCGCTCCAGCACCGAGTTTGACATCACCGACGTCGCCCGCCCCGGGCGGAACGTCGTCGCGGTGAAGGTCTTCCGCCTCTCCAACGGCTCGTACCTCGAAGACCAGGACTTCTGGCGCATGAGCGGCCTGTCGCGCGACGTGCTCGTGTGGGCCGCGCCCGCGACGGCGATCGACGACTTCGGCCTCACGACGACGCTCGTTCGCACCGCCGGGCAAAGCCCCGGCGACATCACCGGCGAACTGGCCGTCGAGATCGATCTCTCCAGCGACGCCCGCCTCGCCCCGCCCGCGTCTCGCCTCGCCGCGATCGAGCTTTCGCTGCGCGACGCCTCGGGCCGCGTCGTGGCGACCAGCGTGGACAAGGCCGTGCCCGTGCGCGCCGGCCACCCCTCGCCGCTGCGCAAGGTGCTGCGCGTCCCCGGCGTGCTCCCGTGGACGGCGGAGACGCCCAACCTGTACACGCTGACGCTCACCGTGTCGGACGACACGGGCCGCGTCCTGAGCAGCACGCCCGCGCGCGTCGGCTTCCGCGAGGTCACCATCGACAACGCGGTGCTCCGCATCAACGGCAACCCCGTCATCATGCGCGGCGTGAACCGCCACGAGCACGAGCCCGACCGGGGCCAGGCCGTCACGCTCGAGGGCATGCGCCGCGACATCCTGCTGATGAAGCAGAACAACTTCAACGCCGTCCGCACCTGCCACTACCCCAACCACCCCGTCTGGTACCAGCTCTGCGACGAGCAGGGCCTCTACGTGATCGACGAGGCCAACGTCGAGTCGCACGGCTACGGCTACGACCCCGACAAAACCCTCGCCAACAAGCCCGAGTGGACCGAGGCCCACCTCGACCGCTTCCGCCGCATGGTCGTCCGCGACCGCAACCACGCCAGCATCTACGCCTGGTCGCTCGGCAACGAGATGGGCGACGGCGTCTGCATCACCGCCGGCTACCGCTGGGGCAAGCGCTACGACCCCACGAGGCCCATCCAGTCGGAGCGGGCCGCCGCGGAAGACGGCAACACCGACATGGTCGTGCCCATGTACGACCCGCCCGAGCGCATCGAGCGCTACGCGAAGGAAGCCAAGGTCGCCAAGCCCCTCATCCTCTGCGAGTACTCGCACGCGATGGGCAACTCCAGCGGCAACTTCGACTGGTACTGGGACCTCTTCCGCACGCACGAGCGTCTCGCCGGCGGCTTCATCTGGGACTGGGTCGACCAGGGCCTCGCCACGCAGGCCCCGGCGCAGCGCCGGCTGAGCCTGCTCACGCCCCGTGCCTCGGCGCCACTGCTGGGCAAGGTGTCGCCCGACGGCGCGCAGGCCCGCGTCACGATCGACAGCCCCGACGCGCCGAGCCTCACGGGCCCGATGACGCTCGAGGCCTGGGCCCTCAAGCGGCCCCACCTCACGCAGGGCGTGCGGCCCAAGGACAACGCCGACCTCATCGCCAAGGGCGACGAGCAGGCGGCCCTGCGCATCGTCGACAGCGACGCCGAGTTCGTCGTCTTCGCCGGTGGGACGCGGCACGCCGCGCGGGCCCCGCTGCCCGCCGTGTGGGGCAGCACATGGTCCATCGACCGCGCCGGCGCCTGGGTCCATCTCGCCGGCACCTTCGACGGCGACCGCCTGACGCTCTTCATCAACGGCGAGCCCGTCGCCAACGCCAGCACCGGCGGCCGCGCGCCCCGCGCGACGGCCTTCCCCCTCACCATCGGCACGAACGCGCAGACGCCCGGGCGCAGCTTCGACGGCGTGATCCGCGAGGCCCGCGTCTACGACCGCGCTCTCGCCCCGGCCGAGATCGCCGACGCCGCCGCCGAGTCGGACGGCCTCACCCTGCACGCCGTGCTGACGGAGGAGCACGTCCGCGACGAGCCCGGCACCGGCGGCCGCAGCATCTTTGGCTACGGCGGCTTCTTTGAGCCGCCCGGCGTGTACAACAACGACAACTTCTGCATGAACGGCGTGGTGAACGCCGACCGCACGCCCAAGCCCTCGCTCCCCGCCATCAAGCACGCCCAGCAGCCGCTGCGGGCCGAGCTGCTCGACGCCGCCTCAGGCCGCGTGCGCATCACCTCGTGGTACGACCACGCCGACCCGGCCGCGTTGCTCGCCGGCCGCTGGCGCGTGCTCGACGACGGCGTGGAGATCGCCTCGGGCGACATGCCCGTGCCGAGCCTGGCGCCCCGCGCCTCAACCGAGATCACGCTCCCGCTCCCGCCGCAGACGCCCGCGCCGGGCCACGAGCGGCATCTCGATCTGCGTTGGGTCACGCGCGCCGAAACGCCCGCCGTTCCGAAGGGGCACGAGGTCGCCTGGCACCAGTTCCCGCTCGCGAAGGCCGCGCCCGCGGCCGCGCCCAGCGGCGGGGCCACTTCCGAAGCCGTCCGCGTGACACGCGACGACACGGGTGTGCGGTGCACCGTCGGCGGCATGACGGTGATGGTCGACGCGGCGTCGGGCACGCTGTCGTCCCTCGCGATGGACGGGCGCGAGCTTCTCGCCGCCCCGCTCGCGCCGGACTTTTGGCGCACGCCCGTCGACAACGACCGCGGCAGCAACGCCCCCGCCCGTTGGTCGGTGTGGCGGCACGCCGGCGCGTCGTGGCGCGTGACGGGCGTCACGGTGCAGGAGCGGGCCGACGGGGCCGTCATCACCGCCGAGGGTGTGCTGGACGCGGTGAACGCGCCGTACCGCGTCCAATACACCGTGCGCGGCTCGGGCGAGGTGCACGTCGCCGCGAGCATGGACAAGCCCGCCGCCGACAAGGTGCCGGCGATCCCGCGCTTCGGCCTCCGCGCCGGGGTGCGGGCCGATCTCCGCGCCGTGGAGTGGTTCGGCCCCGGCCCGCAGGAAACGTACTGGGACCGCGACGAGCTCCCCGTGGGCCGCTGGTCCAGCACGGTCGACGCGCTCGCGTTCCCCTATTCCGAGCCGCAGGAAACCGGCAACCACGCCTCCACGCGTTGGCTCACGCTGACAGACGGCACGGGCGCCGGCCTGCTCATCGTCGCGGACCCCGCGGGCTGCTCGGTGCCCGAACAGGCGCTCAGCATCGCGGCCGTGCCGTTCGACGCGCGCGAGGCCGAGCACGCGAAGTACTGGCACGAGGTCGACATGACCCGAACCGTCCTGCACATCGACACGGCGCAGACCGGCGTGGGCGGCGACAACTCGTGGGGCGCGCTCCCCAAGGGCCGCTACACGCTGAAGCCCGAGCCGCAGCGCGTCGCCTTCGTGCTCCGCCCCGTACGCAGCGTGAAGGAGGCCGACGCCCGCCGCGGTGTCGCGCCCTGAAGCGGCCGCGCCGCGCACGCCCGTCGGGTTCACCCAGCCCCTCACACCCGGCCCCGCCGCCGACCGGAGAAGCCCATGACCCGCCACGCTCCCTCGCCCATCGCTCGCCGCCGCTGCGCTCGCGCGGCTCGACACTCCAAGGCCCGCGCGTGCCTCGCCGCGTTCGCCGCGGTGGTGTCGTTCTTCTCGACCGCCGCCGCGCAGTTCCGCGTGCCCGAGGGCCTGCCGCCCGAGCGGGCCGCGCGTTTCGCCCGCTTCGCCGACTTCCGCATCAACGGCGTCTGCGGCACCGAGGACCTTGACCGCCTCAGCACCTACGGCGTCAACACCGTCCGCGGCTACACCATCCCCTCACCCGAGAAGATGCGTGCCGAGCTCGACAAGGTCCACAGTCTCGGCATGAAGATGGTCGTCAGCGAGTGGATGGCCCACCAGGGCGAGAACAAGGGCCGCGACGGGACCAAGTGGACCTACGACTACAACGAGCGGGGCGACGAGCTCGTCGCCCAGTTCATCAAAAAGGTCGAGGGCATCGGCGACCACCCCGCCCTCCTCATGTGGGGCCTGGGCAACGAGGTCCACCTCGACGAGCCCTACCTCCGCACCGTCAACCGCATGTCCGAGGCCGTGCACGAGCGGTTCCCGCTCCATCTCACCAGCCTCACGATGGTGAACGCCAAGCCCGAGGCCATCGCCGCCGTGAAGCGCTGGGCCCCCGACCTCGACGTGCTGGGCGTGCAGAGCTACAGCCCCGGCGCCGTCCGCGGCGCCATCAAGAGCACCGAGCAGCACTGGGGCCTGCCCTTCTACTTCTCCGAGTTCAACGGCAAGGGCCCCTGGAACTTCCCCAAGACCGAGTGGGGCGAAACGCTCGACGAGCCCGTGCCGCAAAAAGTCGCCGACCTGAAGGCCTGCTACGAGGCCATCGACGCCTCGCCGCTCTGCCTCGGCTCCACCGTCTTCATCTGGGGCAACTTCGGCGTCGACCGCCCGACCTACTTCAGCCTGCTCCTCGCCGAGAAGCCCAGCGCCGCCGTGAAGAACAAACCCTTCACCGACCTGCTCATGACCCCGCAGGCCGAGGCGATGGTCGAGCACTTCACCGGCAAGCCCTTCCCCGGCAACCGCGCCCCCTCCCTCACCGCCGCCGGCTTCGCGGGGAGCGAGCGCTCCGCCACCGCGGCCCCGAGCGCCGCCGTCACCGTGCAACTCGCCGGCGAAGACCCCGAGGGCGACCCGGTTCGTTTGGTCTGCTGGGTGCTCGGCAACAAGTCCGCCCGCTACGCCAACATCGCCGGCCCCTACGAAGCCGACGCCTCGGGCCGCTGCGACGTCCCCGCCCCAAGCGTCGAGGGCGACTACCTCATCATGGCCTACGCGATGGACAACCGCGGCGGCGGATCCGCCAGCACGCTCCCCCTCGCCGTGCGCGCGGGCGGCGTGCAGCCCGCACCCTCACCGAAATGACACAAGCCCGCCGCGGCGGGCGAACCTCAGGGCCTGCAAAGCTAAGGGCCGGCAAAGCTCGTGCATCGGTCGGGCATCGGTCGTGCGCCGCCGCGCACCAGGCCGCCCGGCCTCAGGCCCCCTGCGCCAGCCGCGTCGGGCCCTTCTTGCCGTGCCGCACGATGTCACCCGTCACCAGGTACACCACGTCCTCGGCGATCGCGGCCATCAGGTCGCCCACGCGCTCAAGCTCACGCCCGAGCCGATACGTCAGCAGCGCCGTCGCCGCGCACCGCGGCTCCGCCTCGATCCACGCCGTGATCTCCGCGAAGAGCCGCTTGTCCAGCCGGTCGATCACCTTGTCGCCCACCACCAGCTGCCGCGCCGCCTCCACGTCCTCGTCGAGCACCGCCCGCAGCAGGTTGTGGCACATCACCGGGATGCGGTCGCCCAGCTCGCTCAGCGCCGTGGGCCACTTGGGCGGGCTCGTCGGGTCCAGCTGCAGCGCGATCTTCGCGATGCTCGTCGCGTGGTCCGCTACCCGCTCCACGTCGTGGTTCACCTTCAGGCAGAACGTCACGAGCCGGAAGTCCTGCCCGTACGGCTGCTGCAGCGTCAGAAGGCGCAGGCAGTCCTGTTCGATCCGCACTTCCTCGTCGTCCACCGTGTCGTCGCGCTTGCGAACCTCGCTCGCCACGGCGTGGTCCACGTTCCACAACGCGTGCAGCGACGCCTCAAGCATGTCGATCGCCACGTTCGCCGAACGCATCAGCCGCCGACGAAGCGTCGTCAGCTCGCGCGACAACGCACCATCGCCCGACGGCACACCGCCCGACGGGGGAACCACGTCCTCCCCGCCCGCACCGAACGTTCCAAGCCTGTCCGCGATCGACTCCATCCTGCTATACCGCCTTCTCGTCCTGTTCCAACATGCGTCCCGCCGCGGCCTGACCGGCAAAGCCGCGCCGCCAACTCCCCGAGCCCCGTACGGGGTCCCGCCCCCAAGCCGCGGCCCGCAGACCCCGTGGTCTGCACCGTCTCGCGCTCGGGCCTCCCGAACAGCCGGCGGCGTCAAGCCTCCACACTAGATCCAGATTCGGCACAACTCCCGCAAAGGCATGCCCTTCGACGCCGATTCAGCGGTTTTTCTCACTTTCTCAACCCGACCCTCACGAAAGACTCACACTTCCCCCGTCCCGGGCCCGGCTCTCGGCCCCTCCGTCCGCCGCACCGGCACCGTTCGCCGCGCCGCCGTCCCACCATCGGACGTCGAAGTCTTCAATAGGCCAGCCCCAACACCCCCAGCCGCACCCCCCTCCCCGCCCACCGAAAGCCGCCGCGTCAGCGCCCGCAACAGGCTCACCCGGTCCCGCAGGTACGACTCCGGCGGCCTGAAGTAGACCTCCGCCAACGCTTCCCCGGTCAGCGCCCGCGCCCGCGTCTCCGCCAGCGCGGCCGACACCACCCGCACCTCGCTCGCCTGCGCCGCCGGGTGCGACAGCAGCGCCGCCGAAACCGGCCCCGCCTCGCGCACCAAAAACACCACGTCCCGCTCGCGCACGCCCACCACCCGCACCCCAAGCCGCGCCACCGCGATGCGAAGCCGCGCCAGCTCCAAGAGCCGCTCCACCGCCGCCGGCGGCTCCCCGTACGCCGACGCGATGTCCCCCCGCACCCGCTCCAGCTCCTCGGGCGACGAGGCCATCGCGATCCGCCGATACGCCTCAAGCCGCCGCACGTCGCTCGGCACATACGCCCGCGGGATCAGCCCGTACACGCCGATGTCGATCGCCGTGTGCGCCAGCGGCTGGATCTCCCGGTCGTTCTTCAGATCATGCACCGCGTCTTCCAGCAGCCGGCAGTACATCTCGTACCCCACCGTCGCGATGTGCCCGCTCTGCTCCGCCCCGAGGATGTTGCCCGCCCCGCGGATCTCCAGATCGCGCATCGCGATCTTGAAGCCCGCCCCCAGCATGCTGTACTCCTCGACCGCCCGAAGCCGCTTCCGCGCCACCTCCTTCACCGTCTTGTCGGGCGACAGCAGGAAATAGCAATACGCCCGGTGCTTGTACCGCCCGACGCGCCCGCGCAACTGATGCAGGTCGGCAAGCCCGAACTTGTCCGCCTCGTTGATGAACATCGTGTTCGCCGTCGGGTTGTCGATCCCGCTCTCGATGATCGTCGTCGCGACCAGGATGTCCGCCTCCCGCCGCATGAACTTCAGCATCACCTCCTCAAGCTCCCCCGGCGGCATCTGCCCGTGCCCCACGACGATCCGCGCCCCGGGCGCCAGCTTGTGGATCTCGTCCGCCATCGTCTGGATGTCGTACACCCGGTTGTGTACGAAGTAGACCTGCCCCTCCCGCGACAGCTCCCGCTCGATCGCCTGCTGCACACGCCGCGCGTTGTACGGGATCACCTCGCTCACCACCGCCCGCCGATCCATCGGCGGCGTCGTCAAGCTGCTGATGTCCCGCAGCCCCAGCATGCTCATGTGCAGCGTCCGCGGGATGGGCGTCGCGCTCAGCGTCAGCACGTCCACCG
Source organism: uncultured Phycisphaeraceae bacterium (assembly GCA_964496975.1). Lineage (GTDB taxonomy): Bacteria > Planctomycetota > Phycisphaerae > Phycisphaerales > UBA1924 > CAZCBN01. The sequence continues at coordinate 5,315 of CAZCBN010000020.1, read as the reverse complement.
TCATGCGCAGTTGCAGGAGCCGTTCTTTGTGTTCAACCCCGAAGCGCTGCTCTTCATCGATCACCACCAGGCCGAGGTCCGCGAAACGCACGTCCTTACTCAGCAGCCGGTGCGTGCCGATCACCACGTCCACCTGCCCCTTGCGCACCGCCGCGAGCGTGTCGTTCACTTCCTTCGTCGTCTTGAACCGGCTCAAACTCTCCACGCGGAACGGATACGCCGCGAACCGCTGCCGAAACGTCCGCTCGTGCTGCTCCGCGAGCACCGTCGTCGGCACCAGCACCGCCACCTGCTTGCCGAACTCGCACGCCTTGAACGCCGCGCGGATCGCCACCTCCGTCTTGCCGAAGCCCACGTCGCCGCACAGCAGCCGGTCCATGGGTCTCGCGCTCTGCATGTCCCGCTTGATCTCCCCCAGCGCCGCGAGCTGGTCCTCTGTCTCCGTGTACGGGAACTCCTCCTCAAACTCCCGCTGCCACGCCGTGTCCCCGGGGTACTGCAAGCCCGGCATGTGCTCCCGCGCCGCCCGCACCCGCAGCATCTCCGCCGCCAGGTCGCGCACGCTCTCCGCCACCTTCGCCTTCTGCGCCTTCCACCGCCCGCCCCCCAGCCCGCTCAGCGGCGGTTTGCCCGAGAACCCGCCCACATACTTCTGCACCAGGTCGATCTGCGACGCCGGCACGTGCAGCCGGCTCCCCTTCGCAAACTCCAGCGTCAGGTATTCCTGCGTGTCGTCCCCGATCGCGTCCTTCTTGCGAAGCCCCGCCGGCACCTTGCCCGTCTTGGCCGTCTCGTTGCGGTCCGCTTTCGCCGACAGCAACTCCAGCCCGACAAACAACGCGATCCCATGCTCGGTGTGGACCACATAGTCCCCCGGCTTGAGATCCAAAAACGTGTCCATCGCACGGGCCGCGCGCAGCTTCCCACCCCGCCGCCGCACCTCGAAGCGGTGCAGCAGCTCGTGGTACGGCACCAGCGCAAAGCCCCCGCCCCCGCCCCCGCCCCGCCACGCAAACCCGCGGTGCACATACCGCGACAGAATCTCCACACCCGCCGCGTCCCCGGTCCCATTCCCCAGCCCCGCCAGCGGCGCGAGCAACTCCACCAGCCGCGCGCGCTCCCCCTCGTTCTGCACCGCCACCACCACGCGCCCGCCCTGCGCGAGCGCCACCAGTTCCTTCACCGCCTCCGCGCTCTCCCGCTCAAACGGCGGCAGCGGTTCCACCGGCAGCTCCACCCGCGCATCCGCCGCCGCGCTGCTCGTGCTGAACTGGTTGATCTCCGCGACCGCCGCGCACCGCTCCTGCAACGCCTTCAGCACCGCCGGCGGCCCGATGATGCCCCCCGCCGCCGTCGCCCGCTCGTAGTACCCCCGCCCCTGCTCCACCACCTCCGCCGTCTCCGCGAGCACGCCTACCACGCCCGCCGGCAGCACCTCCAAAAAGTTGACCGTCCCCTCGTCGCTCAGGATCGCGTCCGCCTGCGCCGCGACGAGTTCCACCGACTCAATCGCCCGGTCCGACCCCATCGTCTCCAGGTCCACCTCGGTGATGCGGTCGATCTCGTCGCCGAAAAAGTCCAGCCGCACCGGGCACCCGCCCTCGGCCGCCGGCGGAAAAACATCCAAAATCCCGCCGCGAACCGCGAAGTCCCCCGGCTCCTCCACCGCGTCGGCCCGCCGATACCCCGCCTCCGTGAGCCACCGCGCCAGATCCGCGGGCCTCACCGTGTCGCCCTTGCGAAGCCGCCGCGCCAGCGCGTCGAGCCGCCGCGGGCTGGGCACACGCTGCATCAACGCCTGGATCGGGCACAGCAGCACGCACGGTGCGCCCGCGTCCAGCGCCTGCGCCCGCCGCACCGCCGCCAGCCGCTGCGCAAACAGCTCCACGCTCGCGCTGCTCTCCCCCGGCAGCGCTTCCAGCGCCGGCAGATGGATCACGTCGATCAGCCCCGCCAGCTCCTCCGCCGCCTCGTCCGCGTCATCGAGGTGCGCCAACACCAGCACCACCGGCCCGCCGAGCGACACCGACAGCGCCGCCGCCGCAAAGACCGTGGACGACCCCGCCACCCCGGACACCACCGCCCGCCGGCGTGCGCGCAGCATCGCCCCCAGGCCGGTGATCTCCGCGGCCCGTGACAGCTCCCGCAGCGGGTCCAGGGCGCCCTCGGCGCGTGCAGCATGACCCATCGGCCGCAGCGTAGGAACCGCCCGCCCCACACGCCCGACCCGCCCCCGCGCGCCCGATCACTCAAACCGCACGTGCGGCGCCAGCTTCTCCAGCGTCTTGTCGCCGATCCCGCTCACCCGCCCAAGATCCGCGAGCGAGCGGAAGGGCCCCGTTGCCGTCCGGCTTTCGATGATCCGCTGCGCCAGCGCCGGCCCGATCCCCGGCAGCAGGTCCAGCTCCGCCGCCCCCGCGGTGTTCACATTGATGCGCACGGCGAGCGTCGGTGCGCCCCCCGCCGCCGCGGGCACCCCCTGCGGCGGAGGCGAGACCACGGCTCCGGACACCGCCGGCGCGCCCGCTCCCGGAGCCGTTCCCGGAGCCGTTCCCGGCACAGGCGGAGGCATCGCCGACATCGTCGCGGCCGGCGCCGTCGCGTCTTGCCCCATCCCGGCCGCGGCCCCCTCCGCCGCTTCACCAAGGCCGGGCGGGGGCACGTCGCCCACTCCCGGCACTCCCTGCCGCAGCAGCGTCGCGTTCAGCGCCGCGACCGCCTGCGTCGCCTGCTCGGTCACCACGCGCAGCTCGATCAGCCGCTGCTCAAGGCCTTCGAGCCTCGCGTTGAGCCGGGCGAGGGCGTCGTCCGAGGGTGTTCCCGCGCCCGCCGCGCCCCCATCGGAGCCGGCCGCCGCGGCCTCCGGCGCGGAGGCGGCGTACGTCGCCGCGGCCGGCAGCAACGCCCCGGCGAGCGGGCCGTTCCCACTTTCCGGCGGCCGGGTCCACAAGGCCCATCCCAGCGAGGCCGCGGCCACGCCGATCAGCAGCGCCGCCAACACGGGCCACGCCCGCCCGAGAACGCCGTCGCCCGGCCCGCTCGACCGAACCGGGGCAGTCGGAGACGTGGTGGGGCCCTTGGCGGTGTGCATGCGGGCGAGGCTACCGCCAACCACGCGCCGCGAGCAACGCAAACTGGGGGAGATCCCCAGCCCAGAGCCGGTCGCACGGGCACAGAACACCAAGACCGATCAGTATGTTTCCGTCCCCCGCGCCGCCAGGGGGCGGCCTCACGCGCTCGCCGTCCGCGGGCCCGCGGCGCGGGTCAGCACCTCGGGCGCGGCGGCGCTCGTCACGGCGTCGCGCACCGCGGCGAGCGCGGCGAGCGCGGGCCGGGCGTTGCCCTGCGCGTCCAGCAGGCCCGACGTTGGCACCTCGGGCCGGGGTCCGCCGTCCGCGAGGTCGGCCCAGCACACCGAGTGCACGTAGCTCTTCGCGGCCGCCAGGCTCGCGACCGACGCAAGCCAATCGGCCTGCACCGCGGGCGACCACGGCGCGTGCCACTCGCCCGGGTGCAGCCGCGCGGCGTCGTTCCCGCTCGCCGGCAGCGTCTGGCTCGGGGCCGAGAGCACGACCGCGATCGGCTTCTCCAGCGACGCGAAGCGGTCGAGCTGCGCGCTCAACGCCAGCAGGTCGCGCACCGACGCCCCGGGCGCGGGGCTGCCCACCTGCACGCGCACCGAGAACCCGTCGATCAGGATGCCCGCCTGCGCCACCATCTCGGCGTACAGCAGCGGGGGCAGGCTCCTGCGGTTGGACGTGTAGTACTCGCCCCAGGGCTGCGTCAGCTCGATGAACACCTTGCCCGCGGGGTGCAGCTTGCGCACCACCGCGACGCAGATCCGCGTCATGTCCATCATCTGCTCGAAGCCGAAGCGGAAGTTCTCGTTGACGTGGATGCCGGAGAGCGCCACCCACCGCGTCACCGTCCGGCGGTACCGCGTCACGATGTTCCGCACGTGCTCGTGCACCAGCTCGCGCAGCGTGTCGTAGTCGTTCTCCCAGATGTAGAGCCACTCCGGCGCAGCGGTCGGGCGGAAGTCAATCAGCGGGCCCGCGGTGATGGGCAGACGCGCCTTGCGCACCGCCCACTCGATCCACTGGTCGGTCCCCTTGAAGGCGTACTTGCCCTCGCTCGGCTCCATGTCGATCCAGCGCATGGGCGTCTGGATGAAGTCCAACGCCCGGCCCGCCGCGTCCTGCGCCGCCTGCGAGAACACGTCGGGCGACACCGTCGCGCCGATCGCCGGGCGGTACGGCAGCGCCACGCCCGTGCGCTCGGGCAGCGCCACCGGCGCCAGCGAGCGCTGCCGCGCCGCGTCGGCGTAGGGGCTCTCGGCGAGCGCCCGCTCATAGGCCCGGCCCGACACCCGCGGCGCGAAGTCGCGGGCCGCGTGCTCGAGCGCGAGCCGCTCCCCTGCCTGCACCGCGAGCCACAGGGCCCGCACCCCCGCCGCGTTGGCGTGGGGCGGGTACCCCGCCGCGGCGAGCGCCTCCGCGACCGACGTCTCACCCTGGCTGCCCGGACCGGCGGCGCTGCCCAGACCGGCGGCGCTGCCCAGACCGGCGGAACTGCCCTGGCCGGCGATGGGCAGGCCCCGGGTGGGCGTCTCGGCCCCCGGCCTCGGGCCCTGGGCCACCAGCGCGTTGGTGAAGGCCGCGCGGGCCTGCTCAAAGACGCGCATCACCGGGTGGTCGGCCGACAGGTCAAAGAGCTGCCACTCCTCCAGCTTGTTCAGCAGCAGCATCAGGCGGTAGCGGGCCAGCTCCACGCTCAGCAGGTAGGGCCGGTCGCGCTCCGGCAGCAGGCACGTCTGGAGCGTGAGCGAGCCCAGCGGGGCCATCGGCTCGGCCGAGGCGAGGTCCGGCAGGTCGTGCTTCGTCACGGCGTCGAGGGCGCCGCGGTCCAGGTCGACCTGGATGGACAGGCCCGCCGCCTCCGAGCTCCCCTTCGCGCAGACGATCAGCCCGCCCTCGAGGCGGATGTCCCCGGCGACCGGCACGTTGTCCGGGCCGACGAGGTGCGTGTGCCGGAGAACGCCGTCGCGCGCGTGCCCTGCAGACTCCAACGGGACAAACGTGAGCATGCGAGCGGGGCCTCCGCGGCTGGGCGTGGCGGGAAGGGGCGGGCCGGTTCCGGTCCGGCGGTTCCGGCCCCGGCGGTTCCGGCGGTTCCGGTCCGGTCCGGTCCGGTCGGGTCAGGTCCGGTTTGGGGCGAGGCGGCGCCGCGCCGGCGTGGTCTACATTGTGACGTGCCCGGCGGATCGGGCAAGCGGATGGGGGTTCTGATGGCTGGATCGGCAAAATCGGCGGGGG
>CAZCBN010000019.1:27515-37077 GCA_964496975.1 uncultured Phycisphaeraceae bacterium | reverse complement strand
ACAACCTGATGATCGGCGAGCAGACCGCCGAGCGCATCAAGATCGAGATCGGCTCCGCCGCGCCCATCGGCGAGGACACCTCCATGGAAGTCCGAGGCCGCGACATGATCTCGGGCCTCCCCCGCAAAACCGTCATCACCAGCGCCGAGATCCGCGAGGCCCTCCAGGAGCCCGTCAACGCCATCATCGAGGCCGTCACCAGCACCCTTGAAAAGGCCGAGCCCGAGCTCGCCGCCGACCTCGTCGAGAACGGCATCACCATGGCCGGCGGCGGCTCCCTCCTCCGGGGCCTGCCCATCGTCATCCAAAAAGCCACCGGCCTTGAGACCCGCCTCGCCGAGGACCCGCTCACCTGCGTCGCCCGCGGCACCGCCATCTACCTCGAAAACTTCGACGAGTGGAAGCCCACCCTCGAAAACGACATGGACATCTAGCCCGCCCCCCGCCCGAGCCCTCCTGCCACACGCGGCGGCCCCTTCCCGTATCCTGCCCGCCACCGCGAGATGGCACGCTCATCCAACCAACCTTGGCCCGTGCGGCACGCCCCGCTCATCGTCAGCCTCGGCCTGCTCGCGCTGGGCCTCATTCCCCTGCGCTATGTCGCCTGGGTCGAGTGGTTCGCCAGCCCCGCCGCCGCCCTCTTCGCCCCCATCAGCCAGCCCCTCAAAGAGCTCTCCCGCTGGCTCGCCCCCGCGACCCGCGAGTCCAAGCCCGAGGACCTCGCCCGCCTGGAAGACGAGAACGAACGCACCCGCCAGCAGCTCTTCCGCGCCCAGGAAGAAAACCGCCGCCTCCGCGACCGCGTTGCCTCGCTGGAGAGCGGCGCCGCCATCGCCCCCACCGCCCCGGTTGACCAAATCGCCCGCCGCGTCATCGCCGAGGCCAGCGACCCCGGCAGCACCGAGCTACGCATCCGCGCCGGCGCCGGCGACGGCATCACCCCCAACGTCGTCGCCACCGTCCGCGGCGTGCAGCTTCTGGGCCGCGTCGTCCGCGTCCAGGGGCCCACCTGCGTCGTCCGCCCCATCACCGACAAGGCCGCCGGCGCCGTCCGCGGGGCCATCGTCGTGGACGAGGCCGCCTCCATCACCATCGCCTGCGAGCTCCGGCCCACCGGCCTGGGCACCCTCCGGGGCGACGCCGAGTTTGTCGACCCCCGCCCCGGCCTCCCCCCACCGCCAGACCCCCGCGTCGGCATGTCCGTCCGCCTCAGCGACGACGAGTGGCCCATCGCCGCCCAGGGCCTGCTGCTGGGCGTCGTGGAATCCGTGCAGGCCGACGAGCGGCAACCCCTGCGAAAGGTCGTCACCGTTCGCCCGACGCTCGACCTCCGCCGAGCCAGCGAGGTCGTGCTCCGCATCCCGCGCGACGCCGACGACGCCCCCCCGGCCCCGGCCCCCCAGCCCCGGCGGAGGCCCACGCCGTGAACTGGATCGTCTTCGTCCTCGCGAGCTGGTTCGCCATGGGGCTTGAGCTGGGCCTGCGCGACGCGCTCCGCGTCGGCCCCGTCGCCCCGAGCTTTGTCATCCCCTTCGCCGCGTACATCGCCCTCTCCACACCCGCCCGCGCGGGCGTCTGGGCCTGCCTATTCCTGGGCATCTTGCTCGACCTCACGTGGGGCGTCCCCCGGCAGGGCATCGGCCCCGCCACCATCCTGGGCCCCTACGCCCTGGGCCTGCTCCTCGCCGGCCAACTCGTCCAGGCCCTCCGCGGCTTCGTCATCCGAAAGAACCCGCTCACGCTCGTCTTCCTCAGCGCCTGCGCCTCCCTCGTCTGCCACACCATCGTCACCGCCTTCATGACGGCCCATGCCCTCTTCGGCGACCCCATCGTCTGGCGTGCCTCCGAAGAGCTCCTCCAGCGCGCCATCGGCTCCATCTGGACCGCCGTCCTCGCCCTGCCCCTCTCGCTCCTCCTGCGCCCGCTTGAGCCGCTCTTCGGCTTCCAGCCCGTCCGCGCCGCCCGCCGCTTCTAGCCGACCGGCCTGTCACACGGGGCCCTTCCGGTACCATCCCGCCATGATCCCCTTCGCCCTCTTCGACGACGACAAGGGCCTCCTCGCCCCGCTGCGAGACCTCCGCCCCATCCAGCTCGCCCGCACCGGCGCCCTCACCACGCAGGAGCGCTGGGCCGCTCTCCTCGGCACAGCGCCGGTCGCGCAGTTCTGCGAGCCCCGCCTCGCCCCTCTCGCCGCGTCCCTTTCCGGCCTCCCCACCAACACCCTGCCGCCGGCCCTCGCCAGCATCCTCCTCATCAACGGCCGCTGCCCCCTGCCCCCCGCCGCCGACCCAAAGAGCCCGCCCGGTTCCCCGCGCGAGGGCAACCCCGACGTCGCTTCCCTCCCTCTCGGCACCGCCCTCGTGGAGCAAGACTCGGGCGACGTCATCGCCGCGCATGTCCCGCCCGCGCTCGCCGCCGCGATCGCCCGGGGCGAACACGCCGGCCTGCGCGAAGTGCCCGTCTCGGGCCGCCACCTGCTCACCCGCCCCTGGCACGTCATCGCCTCGCGCGACGCGGCCATCGCCCTCGACCTCGCCCTCCTCGCCCGCCGCCTCCCGGAGCTCACCAGCCCGCCGCCCCACGTCCTGCTCGTGGGCCCGCAGCCGCCCCGCGTGGCGCCGTCCGCCACGCTCATGCCGGGCGTCATCCTCAACACCCTCGGCGGCCCCATCACCGTGGACGAGCGCGCCGTCGTCCGCCCCGGCGCCATCCTCACGGGTCCGTGCTCCATCGGTACAGATGTCACCATCCTCGAACACGCCCACATCAAGCCCAACACCGCCATCGGCCCCACCTGCAAAGTCGCCGGCGAAGTCGGCGGCACCATCATCCAGGCCTACACCAACAAGGCCCACGACGGCCACCTCGGCGACAGTTGGCTCGGCGAATGGGTCAACCTCGGCGCCGGCACCACCGTCAGCAACCTCCTCAACACCTACGCCGAGATCAAGTCCGCTCCCGAGCCCACCCTCCCCCCAGAGCCCACCGGCCTCACGTTTTTCGGCTGCATCCTCGCCGACCACGTCAAGACCGCCATCTGCACCCGCATCATGACCGGCTCCATCGTTCACACCGGCGCCATGTGGGCCGACCCAGCGCCCATCCGCGGCACCGTCCCCCGCTTCACCTGGGCCACCGCCGCCGGACACACCGACTTCCGCCCAGACAAGTTCGAAGAAGTCGCCCGCGCCGCGATGAAGCGTCGAAGCCTCGCCCCAAGCCCCGACGCCCTCGCCCGGCTCAACGCGTTGCGCGCCCCCCGCGCAAGCCGCTAGCCCGCCCCGATACCCTCCCCTCATGCCCTGCCTCTACCTCGTCGACGCGTACGCCCAGTTCTTCCGCGCCTACCACGCCATCCGCACGCCGATGACAAGCCCCGTCACCGGCGAGCCCACCAACATGACCTTCGGCCTCATCGGCATGCTCCTCAAAATCCTCCGCGCCGACTCCCCCGCCCTCACCGGCGACACGGCCCCAACCCACCTCGCCTTCGCCATGGACGTCTCGGGCGACCGCGGCACCTTCCGCAGCCAGCTCTACCCCGCCTACAAAGCCACCCGCAGCGAGCCCCCGACCGACCTTGCCCCGCAGGTCGACCGCGCCCTCGCCCTGCTCGCCGACCTCCGCGTCCCCGTCATCGGCGCCGAGGGCTTCGAGGCCGACGACATCATCGCCGCCCTTTCCCGCAGGCTCACCCGCGAGCACCCCGACCTCCGTGTCCGCTTCATCAGCAAGGACAAAGACCTCAAGCAGCTCCTCGTCCCAAACCGCGTGGAGCTCTTCGACGTCCACACCGAGCAACTCCAGACCGTCGACACCCTCCGCGAAGAGTTCGGCATCGCCCCCGAGCAGGTCGTCGACATGCTCACCCTCATGGGTGACAACGTCGACAACGTCCCCGGCGTCGACGGCATCGGCCCAAAGACCGCCGCCCAACTCATCGCCGAGTTCGGTTCCCTCGACGCCGTCCTCGCCGAGGCCCGCAATGAGTCCACGCCCGAAAAACTCCGCAAGATCAAGGGCAAACGCCGCGAAAACATCCTCGCCGCCGCCGACCGCCTCCCCCTGAGCCGCCAACTCGTCACCCTCCGCGACGACGCCCCCGCCGACTTCTCGCTGGATAACGCAGACGTCCGCCGCTTCAACCTCCCCGCCCTCCTGCCGATCCTGAAAGAACTCGGCTTCAACCGCTACCAGAGCGACGTCCGCGCCCTCCTCGGCGCACCCGACTCCGACGCCGACGCCGACGGCCCCTCCGCCGCCGCCCGCGCCGCGGCCGACACAGACTGGTTCATGGCCTCCGCCGCAGCCGCACGCGACAGCACGGCATCGCAACTCGCAGCGTCCCAACCCGCCGCGCCCGCGCCGGCCAAGCCCCGCAAGAAGTCCGCCACGCTCGACGACGCCGACTCCCTCTTCGCCGCCTCACCGAACGCCGCCGCGCCCCGCGCCGCCGCCGACGGTTCGTACCACTGCGTGAAGACACTCGACGACCTGCACGCGATGCTCCGCGTGCTCCAGGCCGCGCCCCTCATCGCCGTCGACACCGAGACCACCGGCACACGCCCCATGCAAGCCGATCTCGTCGGACTCAGTTTCGCCGCCCGCCCGGGCGAGGCGTGGTACGTCCCGCTTCGTTCCCCCCACCCTGAAACCCACCTCACCCCCGACGCCGCGCTCCCCGTCCTCAAGCCCATCCTGGAAGACCCCGCCACGCCAAAGACCGGCCACAACCTCAAGTTCGACGCCCTCATCCTCCGCCGAAACAACATCATCCTCCGGGGCCACGCCGAGCCCACGCCCCCGGCCACGTCACAGCCCCCGCCCACCGACGCCCTCGGCGGCGACACCATGGTCGCCAGTTACCTCATCGACGCCTCCCGCTCCAGCCACAGCATGGACGCCCTCGCCCTCGCCCTCCTGAGCCGCGAGAACATCCCCATCTCCGACCTCATCGGCACCGGCAAATCGCAGCGCACCTTCGACCAGGTCCCCCTCGACCGCGCGACCGAGTCCGCCGCCGAAGGCGGCGACGTGTCCCGCCGCCGCGCCCACGCCATCCACCCGCAGCTCCGCGCGATGGGCCTTGAAGCGCTCTACCGAGACATCGAACTCCCCCTCGTCAACGTCCTCGCCGAACTCGAGTGGAACGGCATCCTGGTCGACCCCGCCGAGCTCGACCGCCAACGCCTGCGCCTCGAATCCGAGATCACCCTCCTGCAGGCCAAGATCGACGCCGCCGCGCGCGACACCCTCGGCTACACCTTCGACATCAACTCCCCCAAGCAACTCGCCGCCGCCCTCTTCAACAAAGACGCCGACACCCCCAACGGCCTCGGCATCAAGCCCGTCAAGCGCACCAAAACCGGCTTCTCCACCGACGCCGAGGTGCTCGAAAAACTCGCCGAAGACGCCGCAATCGAGAGCCCCATCCCCCGGCTCATCCTCGAGTACCGCCAACTCGCCAAACTCGTCAGCACCTACCTCGTCGCCCTGAAGGAAGAGATCAACCCCCGCACCGGCCGCATCCACGCCAGTTTCAACCAAACCATCGCCGCCACCGGCCGCCTCTCCTCCAGCGACCCGAACCTGCAAAACATCCCCATCCGCACCGACGTCGGCCGCGAGATCCGCCGCGCCTTCATCGCCCCCCCCGGCCGCACCCTCATCACCGCCGACTACAGCCAGATCGAACTCCGCATCCTCGCCCACCTCTCCGAAGACCCCGCCCTCATCGCCGCCTTCGAACGCGGCGAAGACATCCACGCCGCCGTCGCCTCCCAGATCCACGGCGTCCCGCTCGCCGACGTCACCAAGGCCCAGCGCAACGGCGCCAAAATGGTCAACTTCGGCATCGTCTACGGCATCACCCCCTTCGGCCTCGCCCGCCGCCTCGGCTGCTCAAACTCCGAAGCCGAGGAGATCATCACCGGCTACAAGAAGCGCTTCGCCCGCATCACCACCTTCCTGAGCGAGTGCGTCGCCCACGCCCAGCGCCACGGCTACGTCGAAACCATGCTCAAACGCCGCCGCCCCATCCCCGACATCGACAGCAACCAGCCCAACCGCCGCGCCCTCGCCGAACGCATCGCGATCAACAGCGTCGTCCAAGGCAGCGCCGCCGACCTCATCAAACTCGCCATGATCGACCTGCACCATCGCATCCAATCCGCCGAGTCCCCGTCTCGCGTGGGGCGGCTCTCCGAGCCGCCTCTCCCCACCTCTCCCTCTCCCCCCTCCAACCCCCTCCACAACGTCCTCATGCTCCTGCAAATCCACGACGAACTCGTCTTCGAGTCCCCCGTCGACCAGGCCGAGGCCGCCCGCGCCATCATCGTCGACCGCATGCAACGCGCCCTCCCCCTCCGCGTCCCCGTCCTCGTTGACAGCACCATCGCCCCAAACTGGTTCGATGGCAAATGACCCGCACCCCGCCCACGCACCGCAACACAACGCCCCGATCGCGGCGCGCCCTCGCGATCCGAGCCGCCATCGGCCTCTCCGCACTCATCTTCGCGATGGGGTGCGTGAAGAGCTGGGAGCGGCCGTCGTTCGGCGGCTCGGTCGGATCTCTCCTTGTAGCGATTCACCCAACCCACAGCATGGCAAGAGAGACCCAGGCTCCCCGCGAAATCTGGATCTCCACCAACCGAGACGAGAGCCCCATCGTCAGCGAAGACCCGCCCACGCCGACTGCCGACCTCCAAGAACCACGCCGTTTGTTGATCGCAGTGTTCTCCTTCAATCCGCGATACTACGGCCGCATGGCGCCGACTACACGCGAGAATGCATGGGGAGACATCTTCAACTGGAGCGCCATCGACCGCGGCTCGCCAGCCAACTGGAGGGCGCAACTCACCGAGAACGAACAAGCCGCGCTCCTGACCTGGATCGCCTCCGAGCCCGAAGAGCATCAGCCCACGCTCCGCCGACTCCTCATCGATCAACAGCCAGAAAAGGTCATCCTCCTCTCCGGCTACCTCTGGAACACCGCCTTCATCATCGCCCTCTTCCTCGCCGGGTACCTCCTGTCCACCACCCCGTTCCTCTGGGTCCGAGATCACACCATCCCCGCCCGCCGACGCCGCCAAGGCCGCTGCATCCGCTGCGGCTACCCCCTCACCACGATCGCGAACCAACCCTGCCCCGAGTGCGGCCTTCACCCGCCCAGCAACCCCTCCACAACGCCGATCCCGCCGACCCCGTGATTTTCACGTCACACCGGCAATCACCCCCCGCGTTCGACGTTTTGATGTCGCCATGACGACATCGACCCCGCTCGCGATCACCCAGCTCGCCGTCCTCGCCGCCGCGGCCCACGCCCTCCCCTGCGACTTCTCCCAAGTCGACGCACGCGTCCAAACCCTCCTCGCCCGATTCCCCATCCTCGAAGGCGCCGCCATCGCCGTCGGCGACCGCAACGGCCTCATCCACGAGGCCTACTTCGGCGACTACACCCCCACCACCGTCGTCCCCATCGCGAGCGCCAGCAAACTCGTCAGCGCCACCGCCGTCATGACCCTCATCGACTCGGGCCAGCTCTTGCGGAACGCCCCCGTCCGCCGCTACCTCCCCACCGAGTTCACCACCGCCAACGCCGGCCTCGTCAAGCCCTTCATCACCATCGACCAGTGCTATAGCATGACCAGCGGCTACCCGAGCGAGCAGGCCACCCAGCAGCTCCTGGGCAACCTCACGATCACCAACGACCAGGCCGTCGAGCAGATCGCCTGCTGCGTCGCGCTCGATGCGGCGCCGAACACCGGCCTCCTCTACTCCGGCGTCGGCATGCACATCGTCGGCCGCATCTGCGAGGTCATCACCGCCAAGCCCTGGGACATCTTCTTCGACGACGCCCTCGCCCGACCCCTCAACACCCCGAGCATCGAATGGGACGGCCTGGGCGAAACCGAGAACTTCCGCCCCTCCGGCGCCGCCGAGAGCAACCTCCGCGACTATGCCAAAGTCCTCCGCCTCCTCCTCCGCCGCGGCGAACTCGACGGCACCCGGCTCCTCTCCGAGGCCGCCGTCAACTCCATGTTCACCGAGCGAACCGCCGGCCTCCCCATCATCGACGCCCCGCCCGACGTCTTCGAAGAGGGCTACGGCTACGCCTTCGGCATGTGGGTCGCCGAACGCGACACCGCCGGCAACCCCACCGTCGTCACAAGCCCCGGCGCCTTCGGCTTCACACCGACCATCGACCTCGCCGACAACTACTTCTTCATCATCATGGTCCGGGGCATCCGCCAGCAACTTCTCCCCGACATCACCGCCGCCATCGAAGACCTCGACGCCCTCATGTCCACCGGCTGCTCCACTTGCCCCGCAGACCTCAACCGCGACGGCACCCAGGACATCTTCGACCTCTACGACTACCTCGCCCTCCTCGACGCCAACACCCCCTCCGCCGACATCAACCAGGACCACGCCGTCGACATCTTCGACCTCTTCGACTACCTCGCCGCCCTCGAATCGCCCTGCCCCAATCCTGCCTGATACCGCCGCGCGTCGCTTCGGACAAAGCTGCGCCCCGCCCACCCGTTCCGGCCAAGACACCCGCGATCACACCGAACTCACCTCGCCCCCTCACCCGCCCGCTTGCACGCCCAAAACGCAAAGGGGCCGACGCGTCCGCGCCGGCCCTCTTCATCGCTTCCGCGCTGGCAGGCCTTACCGCCGCCGACGCCCCGTTCCCGCGGCGACCCCAACCAGCACCGCCGCAAAGGCCGCCGGCCCCGGCACAGTCACCTGGTCAAAGTTCACGTTGTCCATCGCCCAGTCGCCGAAGTCCTCGAAGCGGATCCGCAGGCTCTGGCCCACGAGCGTGCGCCCGAAGGTCACCGCCGTCACGATCTCCTGCCGCCCCGAGTAGGTCTGGTCGAACAGCACCTCGCCCGACTCATTGATGACCGTGAGCCGCACGTCCGGCTGCCCGGGTGTCCACGGCGCGATGTCCAGCGAGTTCAACCGAACGAGCCACCCCTCGTCCGCCGTCAGCACGACCTCGCCCAGCACGCTGAACGCGTTATCGCCGAGCGCCCGGTCCAGCGTCGAGTACCCGTTCCAAACATCCATCCCGCCGATGTAGTTCACGACGACGTTGGGCGTAAACCCGTTGCCAACGCCGTACCCGAACCCGTTCACAAGATCCGCGGTCGCCGTCACCCGATCGCCGTACGCCTGTGACAGCGGGTTGTTCAACAGCACGCCCGTGCCATCAAACGTCAGCACCGTCCCGCTCGCCACCCCCGACAACGCCAGCGCAACGCACAAAGACGCCGTCCGCATCGACAGTTTCCCCCGCAACGAATGACATAGACAGACCCGCAGCAAGGTGCCGCACAAACAGCACATCCGCCACCACCCCCCCGAAATTTTCTGCGCACCGATCGAACCGCTCGCCTCCTACCGTCCTCCATGCGAACCGCGCCCGCCGCAGCCATCCTCGCCGCGTCCCTTCTCTTCCCCATCTTCTCGCTCGCCCACGCCGCCCCCGACGCCGTCTACCTCAACGCCCGCGTCTACACGCCAGACCCCGCCTCCACCCCCGCCGCCGCCG
>CAZCBN010000019.1:14770-27415 GCA_964496975.1 uncultured Phycisphaeraceae bacterium | reverse complement strand
CGCCGCCGCCGCACCGCCACACACCTGGATCATCGGCCGCGGCTGGGACAACGAGTCCTGGCCCAACACCGCCCTCCTCGACCACGCCCCCCTCACCGCCGCCGTCCCAAGCCACCCCGTCATCCTCGCCCGCGTCGACGGCCACGCCGTCCTCGTCAACCAACCCGCGCTCGACGCCGCCGGCATCACCGCCCACACCACCCCGCCCCCCGGCGGCGACATCCTCCGCCGCCCCGACGGCTCCCCCACCGGAGTGCTGGTCGACAACGCCGAAGAACTCGTCGCCCGCCTCATCCCCTCAACCGCCACGCCAGACACCCGCTCCCTTCTCCTCGCCGCGCAAGACCACTGCCTCTCCCTGGGCCTCACCTCCGTGCACGACATGGGCGTCACGCCCGACGCCGCCGCCCTCCTCCAGCAACTCGCAAGCGACGGCACGCTGAAGCTCCGCGTCCACGCCGCCATCGCCGGCCCCTTCGCCCTCCGCTACTTCAACGAGCACGAACCCCACCGCTCCCCCCGCCTCTCCATCGCCGCCGCAAAGTTCTACATCGACGGCGCCCTCGGCTCCCGCGGCGCCTGGCTCCTCGAGCCCTACGAAGACCGCCCCACCGCCGACGACGGCTCCCCTTACACCGGCCTCGCCGTCAACCAGCCAGACTTCATCCAAGCCGCCGCCGAGCACGCCCTCGCGCGACGCTACCAGCTCTTCGTCCACGCCATCGGCGACCGCGGCAACCGCGAAACCCTCAACGCCTTCGAGCAAGCCGCGCGCACCGCCGGCCTTCCCCTCGCCGAGGCCCGCTTCCGCGTCGAGCACGCCCAGATCCTGAGCCCCGATGACATCCCCCGCTTCGCCGAGCTCGGCGTCATCGCCAGCATGCAACCCACCCACGCCACGAGCGACATGCGCTGGGTCCAAGACCGCGTCGGCAAGGCCCGCGTCGCGGGCGCCTACGCCTGGCAATCCCTGCTCAAGGCCGGCGCCACCCTCGCCGCCGGCAGCGACTTCCCCGTCGAAAGCGCGAACCCCATGCTGGGCCTGCACGCCGCCGTCACACGGCAAACCGCCGAGGGCCAGCCCCCCGCCGGCTGGCGCCCCGAAGAACGCCTCACCCGCGCGCAGGCCCTGCGAGCGTTCACCCTCGACGCCGCCTTCGCCGCCTTCGCCGAAGCCGAAACCGGCAGCATCACCCCCGGCAAGCGCGCCGACTTCATCATCCTCAACACCGACATCATGACCTGCCCCGCCCCCGCCATCCCCACCGCCCACATCCTCGCCACCTACATCGAAGGCGAACGCGTCTACCACCGCGCCCCCTAACCCACCTCTCCGCACTCCCTCCGCCCTAGCTCCGCACGTCCTCCGCTCTCCCTCCCTCCCCTCCCGGGTGCCACGGCCTTCCAGGCCGTGCTCCGTCTCTCCGCTCCCCTCCTCTCCTCCCGGGTGCCACGGCCTCCCAGGCCGTGCTCCGTCTCTCCGCTCCCCTCCTCCCCTCCCGGGTGCCACGGCCTTCTAGGCCGTGCTCCGTCTCTCCGCTTCCCTCCTCTCCTCCCGGGTGCCACGGCCTTCCAGGCCGTGCTCCGTCTCTCCGCGTCCCTCCTCCCCTCCCGGGTGCCACGGCCTTCCAGGCCGTGCTCCATCTCTCCGCTCCCCTCCTCTCCTCCCGGCTGCCACGGCCTTCCAGGCCGTACTCCCCCCCTACCCCCCAACCACAAACCCCAGCGCCCCCCCAAACCGCTCCGCCCACGCCCGCTCATGGTGCGTCGCCATCGCGTCCACCCGCAGCGCCACCTCCGGCGAACCACCCTCCGCCGTGCGCCCATCCCCGATCACCGCCGCGATGCGCCGCGCCCACGCCCGGTACGCCGCGTTCCGCGCGTGCCCCCCGTCGCCCGCCATCACCTCGCGCCCGCCCATCCCAACCCACACCCGTGCCGGCCCCGCCCGCACCGACCGGCGGTGCGCCCCCATCTCCGCCCCCTCCTCCCCCAGCATGCCCACGCTCTCCAGAATCACCCCCCCAAACCGCCCCGGCGCTTCCGCCACAATCCGTGCGCTGATCACCGCCCCCAGCGACGCTCCCCCCACCACCGTCTCCGCCGGCGCCGTGCTCACGGCAAACGCCTCTTCCACCGCCGGCATCACCACCGACACGAACCACGCCGCGAACGCATCGCCCGTCGGCTCCACCCCAGGAATCGCCGCAAACGGCAGATACTCCGACATCCGCCCCCGCCCGCTGTGAGGCACCCCCACAATCACCGTCGGCGGGATCTCCCCCGTCGCGATCAGCCGCGTCGCCGTCTCATCCACACGCCACTCCCCACCCCCACCCGGCGGCGCACGAAACAGGTTCTGCCCGTCCATCAGGTACACCACCGGGTACCGACGCCCCGCGTTCGCCCCCTCGCCGTACCCCTCCGGCAGCCACACCAAAAGCTCCCGCGTCATCCCCGCGCCAACCCCCACATCAGCCCCGCCGCCCCGCACTTCCAGCCGCTCAATCCGCCCCACGACCCCCGGCCCCGCGTCGGGCCGCCAATCGCGGCGCAGCGTCGCCGCCTCCGGCTCACCAAACCGCGGCACCACAAAGCGAATCTCCGGCGGCTCCCCGCTCGTCACCGCCGTCGCCGGCACCAGCGGAAGCCTCCGGTTCTCCACGTTCTCCCCATTGGGCGACAGCTCCGCCCGCTCCCACCCGCCGAGCGTGAACTTGAACTCCAGCGGGTTCGCGTCCGTCGGCTTCTTCAGCGTGATCGCCCAGAGCCCGTCCGCGCGCCGCGTCAACACCGTCGAGGCGTCCTGCGCGTTCCATCCGCCGTGGTTGCTCGCCAGGTACACCGGCCGCTCCGCCGAGGCCTTGCCCGACGCATCCTCAACCACCAGCGTGAACCCCTGCTCCAGGCTCTCCGGCCGCACGCCCTCCGCCATCGCCGGGTTGCTCGGCGCCGCCGCCGCCCCCGCGTCCTCCCCGCCCCCCGCGGGGAACAGGAACGACAGCGCCCCGGGCAGCCGCTCCGCCCACGCCCGCTCGTCGTGCCCGTGCCGCGGCACCACCACCGCGCTCACCTCGTGGTGGCCCGACACCTCGCGCTCAAACTCCCGCACCGCCTTCACGTGCTTCCCGCTCGCGGCGTCAAAGAAATCGCTCCCGTCGATCTGCTCCGCGCCGCCCATCCCCACGAAAATGCGCGTCCGCAGCCCCGCCTCCCGCGCCACCCCCACCAGCACCCGGTCAAAGTTCCGCGGCAGCACCGACAGCGCCGGGCTCTCCGCCAGCACCTTGCCAAAGGTCTGCGGCATCTTCGCCGCCGCGTACAGCGCGAACGAACCCCCAAGGCTCGCCCCGCCGATCGCCACACCCTCCCGGTCCGTGCGTACGCGGAAGGCCCGCTCCACCCGCGGGATGACCTGCGAGTTCAGCCACGCGAGCTGCGCGTCCGCCGCCGGCTCCGCGTCCATCCCGGCGGGAAGCCGCGCCCCCGGCGGCGTGTACTCGTCCGCCCGCGCCGCCGCGATCGACGGCACCCCGACCACCACCACCGGCTCGATCACCCCGGCCGACACCAGCGCCCCCGCCGTCTCGTCAAGCCGCCACTCCGCCGCGGCCCCGTGCGCTGTGCCGAACAGGTTCTGGCCGTCCATCATGTAGAGCACCGGGTACGTGCGCGCGCCGCTCGACTCATACCCCGGCGGCAGCCACACCAGCAGGTCGCGCATCGCGCCCGCCGCGCGCCCCGCGCCCCCCGCCACCTGCATCCGCTTCAGCGTCCCCGATCCGGCGCTCAGCGGCCGATACTCCTCCGCGATCACAAAGCTCGTCGCCCCGCTGCGGAACCGCGGAACGCTCAGCTCGATGATGGGCCGCTCCCCCGGCCCGAGCCGGCTCACGTCCACCTCGGGCAACTGGCGGTTGGCGATCTCCTGGCCCTCGGGGTCCAGCTCCACGCTGTTCCACGCGCCGAGCGTGAACTTGAACTCCGACCCGGGCGAGAGCTTGTTCGCCGGGAAGATGATCTGCCACCGCAGGTCGGACCGGGGCGTCAGCACATACTGCGCGTCCCCCGGGTTCCACGCGTTCACGGCGCCGGCGAAGTAGATGGGCTTGTCCTGGTTCGCCGTCTTGCTCTGGTCCTCCACCACGATCACGAACCCCTCGGGGTAGGTCTCGGGCCGGACCATCTTTTGGGCGGTGGCCACCCCCCCCGCCGCGAAGAGCCAAGCCGTCGCGGCCATCGCCGCCGCGCGCGCGTTCCGTGCATCAAGCATCTGTTCCACTCCGGGCCGGTCGCGGGGCATCGCGGCGGACCAAACGCCGCGCCTGCAACCGCTGTCAAACACGCCCCATGGTAACTGCCGGCCGGCCCGACGCACGCCCCAGGCCCCCGAAACACCCAACGGCCACCGCCCACCGCAACCCGCTACACTGCCCCAAGACGTTGGGTCCCCGCCCGCCGGTCTCCCACCGGCGGATGGGGTGAAAAGGGAAGTGTGGTACCCCCGGCCCGCGGCCACCCGCCGCGACCCGCCGGTCAAGCCACCGCGGACGCGCCGCCGTATGGGGCCGCCCCGCTCGCGATTCGTCGCGGGCGAAGGCCCCGGCCGCTCACACGCCACTCCGAACGCCGCCTCGCCCGCCCGGGCGGGGCCCGTTCCGGGGGAAGGCGAGCGGTCGGGACACCCCGAGCCGGAAGACCTGCCCCTCGTCGGCTTGCGTGCCCTCGCGATCTGGGGCGCGGCGAGCGAGGCCGACGCACCCCCGGCGCGGCCCGACTCTCCGCGCACACCCCCCGCGATGGGCCCCACCGGCTCGGTCCCTCGGGGGCGCTCCGCGCGATTCGGAGCGGGAAGTGCCGCCGTGATCCTCTCCCGCCGAAGGGCCCGCGGCCGCTGCGCCGCCGCAGCCGCCGTTGCGCTGGCTGCGACCGTGCACGCCGCGCACGCCAGCGAACCAACACCCTTCGCCGACCGCGTTATCTGGGGCCACGCCTCGGGCCTGCCCACCTACGACAGCGCCGGCGACCACCCGCTCACGTTCGGCCCCTTCGGCCCGTGCTCGCTCTGGGCCGACCCCGCCGCCACGCTGGGCCCGCCCAACACGCTGGACGACGACGACACGGCGGGCGTCGCCCTCGCCTGCACCTTCACGCCGCTCCCGATGCGCCGCGTGCATTTGGCGTGGCCCGCCTGGCGATACGGCATGCAAGAGCCGACGCTCCTCGGCGAGGTCTTTCCCTTTGCGGGCCGCGGGCGGCTCAACGGGCTGACGCTGGCCCCGGGGGCGCAACTCGTCGTGCAGTTTGACGAGCCCGTCGAGAACAACCCGCCCGACGACGCCGCGCCCGGCGGCCCCTTTCACTGGGGCGTTGACCTGCTGGTGCACGGCAACGGCTTCTTCCTCGCCGACGGCTTTGTCACGAGCGACACGCCGCTCGACGCGGCCACGCTCACCGGCGACGTGCTGGCCGAGCCGCTCTCGATCGCCGTCGCGCAGTCCGCCGCGGGCCCGTGGTTCACGGCCGACGTCACGGCGGACGGGCTCTTCCCCACTCAGCCCTGGGCGTGGGACGCCGACGCGCAGGCCCTGACCGACGCGCCGCAGAGCTTCACCAAGCCCGTGAACCCCGCGCTCACCGCGGCCGACTTTGCGGGCCTCACCATCGCGCAGGCCGTGGAGCGGTACGCCGGATCGGCGGGCGGCGCGGGCGTGGACCTGGACCGCCTCATCGACGAGTCGGGCATGCCGGCGTCGCTGCCGTGGATCGCGTTCGTCCGCGTGCGGGCCGACCGCGGCGAATCGGGCGAGGTCTGCGCGTTCGTGGACGTGGCCCCCGGCCCGCCGGCGCCCGTGTGCCCCGCCGACTTCAACGGCGACACCTCGCCCGGCGACATCTTTGATCTCTTCGACTTCCTCGCCGCGCTCGACGGCGGGCTTGATTTCAACGCCGACACCAGCCCCGCCGACATCTTCGACCTGTTCGACTTCCTCGCCGTGCTGGACACCCCCTGCCCATGAGCCGCACGCCGCGCCACGCACCCCATCGGCTCCGCCCCGGCTTCACACTGGTGGAGCTGCTCGTCGTCATCGCGATCATCGCGCTGCTTGTCGCGGCGCTGCTGCCGGCGCTCGCCGGGGCCCGCGACGCGGGCCGCTCGCTGCTCTGCCTCGCGCGGCAGCGCGAGCTGGGCGGGGCCCTCGGCGCCTTCGCCGCCGACCATGACGACCACGCCCCGCCCGCGCTCGTGGTGCAGGTGCTGCCCGACCGGGTGCTGCAGGTGGCGTGGGACTTCACCGTCGTCTCGCCCTTCGCCGGCGGCACGCAGCGCCTCGCCGGCTCGCTCTGGGGCGAGGGCATCACCGAGGTGCTGCAGTGCCCCGCCTACGACGGCCCCGCGAACGCGGCCGTCGCCGGCACGGACGACCCGTTTACCGGCTTCAACTACAACACCAGCTTCGTCGGCGGGCCCACCGACGCCGGCGGACTCGCCCCCCGCGTCGACGCGCTGGGCCGGCCCGTCTCCCCCGCCGCCCGCACCAGCGACGCCGAAGACCCCGCCGCGACCGCGGCCTTCGGCGACGGCGGCTACCGCAGCGGCGCCAACAAGTTCATGCGGGGCCCCCGCCGCGGGTTGCGCGACAGCGACATCGGCCGCCAGGCCCACGGCGCGGGGGCCCAGGCCTTCCGCCACGGCGGGCGGGCCGCGCCCTTCACCCAGGCCGCACTGCTCGACGGCCACGCCGCCGCCTTCCGCGAGCGGCACACGCAGACGTACACCACCGCCGCCCCGCTGCTGGGCCGCGATGCCGGCTTCCTGAGCCCGGACAACCGGCTCTACGACCTTCGCCTCGGCCCGCCGGCCGACTATGAGCCGGCCGCGCTCCGCTAGGCGGGACGCCGCCCCCGACCCCGATCCCGGCCCCGCGGCCCCCGAAAACCGCCCCGGCGCCGGCACGCGGGAGGGGGCCCGCCGCCCGCTCGATTGCCGCCGCCACCGCGGCTACACTGTCGCCACGCGGGGCGCATAGCTCAGTTGGCTAGAGCGCAGCTGTCACATAGCTGAGGTCACAGGTTCGACCCCTGTTGCGCCCATTTCCCCCCGCAGCACGCAAGGCTTCCCACCCGCGGGCGCCGGCCGATCAGGCCAGCGCCGGCTGGGGGTGTCCTGCGCCGTGGATCGCGTCGGCCCCCGGGTTCTCGGAGGTCCCCGCCCGCGTGGCGTGCTTCGCGTGATTGCGTGACACCAGCACATAGAACGCCGGCACCACGAGCAGCGTGAACACCGTGCCGATGCACATCCCCGCGACGAGGATGATGCCGATGCTGTTCCGCGCCTCCGCCCCGGGCCCCGTCACAAACACCAGCGGCAGGTGCCCGAACACCGTCGCGGCGCTCGTCATCAGCACGGGCCGCAGCCGCGTGAGCGCCGCCTCGCGCACGGCGTCGAGCTTCGCCCGCCCCTGCTCCTGCAGGTGATTGGCGAACTCCACGATCAGGATGCCGTTCTTCGCGACGAGCCCCACGAGCGTGATGAGCCCGACCTGCGAGTAGATGTTGATCGACGTCAGGTCGATGAACGTAAAGACGAGCGCCCCCGAGATCGCCAGCGGCACCGAGCCCAGCAGCACCACGAGCGGGTCGCGGAAGCTGCGGAACTGCGCCGCGAGCACCAGGTAAATCAGGACGAGCGCGAACGCCAGCGTCGCCAGGAGCGACGAGCCCTCGCGGCGGATCTGCCGGCTCTCGCCCAGGTAGTCCGTCGTGGCGACGCCCGCCGTCACCCGCTGCGCGATCTGCTCCAGCGTGTCCAGCGCCGCCGCCTTCATACCCGGCGGCACGCCGCCGCGGATCTCGATCGCGTCCTGCTGCTGCATGCGGTTCAGCGAGCGGGGCGTCGTCTCGGTGGAGATGCGGACGAACGACCGCACAGGAACCATCTCGCCGCTGGGCGTGCGGATCTTCGTGTCGAGCAAGGGCCCGAGCGTCGCCCGGTCGTCGGCCGCGAGCTGGGGAATGACCTTGTAGCTGCGGTCGTAAAAGTTGAACCGGTTCACGTAGTCGCCGCCCAGCAGCGTGCCGAGCTCCCGGCCCACCGACGCGAGGTCCAGCCCCAGGTCGGCGACGCGCTCGCGGTCCACCTCCACCCGGGCGAGCGGCAGGTCGAGCTTCAGGTCGGTGTCGAGAAAGAAGAACTGCCCCGTCGCCATCGCCTCGTCGATGATCTGCTGCACCATGGGCCGCAGCACCTCGGGCGGCGCGCCGCTGCGCAGCACGAGCTGCACGTCAAACTGCCCCGCCCCAGGCAGCGGCGCCTGCAGGCCCGGGTACACGCGAAGCCCGGGGATGCTCCCGGCGATCGCGTTCACGCGGTCCATCATCTCGGCGGTCGTCGTGGTGCGATCGTGCCAGTCCGTCACGCCGATGCCGCCGAACCCGCTCGAAGGCATCACGATCGCCCACGCCTGCTCGTAGTGCTCGAGCGACCGCATCGCGTCCACCAGCCCCGTCACGTGCCCCTTCGTCGCCGACAGCGTGTTGTCGGGCGAGCCCTCGTAGAACAGGTTGATCATCCGCTCGTCCTCAACCGGCGCCAGCTCGGGCCGAGAGAACATGTAGAGCGGCACCGCCGCCAGCGCGAACACGAGCGTGGACACCGCGAGCCCCCACCGCAGCGAGATCGCCGCGGAGAGCACGCCCGAGTAGACACCGCGCACGCGGTCGAACACGCCGTTGACAAACCGCGTGAGCGCCCCCTGCTTCCCCCCCTCGCGCACCATCGCCATGCTCATCACGGGCGACAGCGTGACCGCCACCACGCCCGAGATGATCACCGCCGCCGTGAGCGTGAACGCGAACTCGCGGAAGAGCTGGCCCGTCAGCCCGCCCTGGATGCCCAGCGGCGCGTAGACCGCCGCCAGCGTGATCGTCATCGCGATCACCGGCCCCACCAGCTCCCGCGCCCCCACCAGCGCCGCGTCCAGCCTGGTCTTGCCCTCCCGCACGTGCCGCTCCACGTTCTCCACCACGACGATCGCGTCGTCCACCACCAGCCCCACCGCCAGCACGATCGCCAGGATCGTGAGCAGGTTCAGGCTGAAGCCCATCGCCAGCATCAGCACGCCCGCGCCCACCAGCGACACCGGCATCGCCACCAGCGGCACCAGCGCCGTGCGGATCGACCCCATGAACAGGAAGACCACCAGCCCCACGATCGCCACCGTCTCCAGCAGCGTCTTGCTGATCTCCTTCAGCGCGTTCTCCATGAACATGGTCGCGTCGTACGCCATCGCCATGTGAACACCCGGCGCCAGCGTCGGCTCAAGCCGCGCCATCTCCTCGCGCAGCGCGTGCGACAGGCTGATCTCGTTCACCCCTATCGCCGGCCACACCGAGAGGTACACGGCCTCCTTCCCGTTGTGCATCGCCGTCATCTCGGCCTCTTCGCCGCCCAGCTCGATCCGCGCTACGTCCCGAAGCCGCACCACCGAGTCGCCCCGCTCCATCACCACCAGGTTCGCGAACTCCCCCGCGTTCCGCAGGTCCGTGTTCGCCAGCAGGTCCATCTGCACCGTGTCGCTCTTCGCCCGCCCCACGGCCGCCAGGAAGTTGTTCCGCGCGAGCGCTTCCGACACGTCCCCCGCCGTCAGCCCGAGCGACGCCAGCTTCTCGGGGTCGATCCACACCCGCATCGCCAGCCCCTGCCCGCCCTCGACACCCACCCGCTGCACGCCCGAGATCGTCGCGAGCTGCGGCCGCACCTCCCGGTCGAGGTAGTCCGTCAGCTCCGGCAGCGACATCCCGTCGCTGTAAAAGCTCAGGTAGAACGATGCGTAGGGCCGGTCCGCCCGCTGGATCTCCACCCGCGGCGGCTCCGCGTCCGCCGGCAGCTCGCTCCGCACCTGCTGAAGCCGCGCCGTCACCTCCGCGAGGCCCCGCGTCGCGTCGTGGTTCAGGTTCAGCCGCACCGTCACCGTGCTCACACCCGCGATGCTCTGCGACTGCACATAGTCCACGCCCGCGATCGACGACACCGCCCGCTCGATGGGCGTCGTCAAAAAGCCGCGCACCGTGTCCGCCGTCGCGCCGATGTACACCGTCGTCACGATGATCGACGTGTTCTCCATCTGCGGGAACTGCTGCACCGGCAGCGACAGAATCGCCCGAAGCCCCACGAGCGCGATGATCACGTTCACTACGATCGCCAGCACCGGCTGCTTGATAAACACGTCGGTGATCGCCCGCATGAAGCCGTCCTCCTCCGCGTGCCCGCCCCGGCCCAACGCCGCCCCGCCCCGCCCACCAGCACAAAGCCCAGCCCTTACGTCCCCGACCGCGCCGCGACGGCCGCCGCTTCGCCGGCCCCATCCGCCGCGCCGGGCCCGCCCGCGGCCGTGCCGGCGCCCTCGGAGATCGACACCGCCGACCCCTCGCGAAGCTTGAACGACCCGCTCGACGCCACAAGGTCGCCCGGCTTCACCCCCGCCAGCAGGAACGACTTCGTCCCCCCCGGCACCGCGCCCCCCACCTGCACCCGCTGCTCGCGCGCCCGCAACTGCCCCTTCGCATCGGGCGAGAGCAGCCACACAAAGTCGCCCAGCGGGCCGCGGCGGATCGCCGTCGCCGGCAGCGTCGCCACCGGCACCATCTCCCCCGTCGGCACGCGCACCCGCACCGACATCCCCGGCTGCGCCGACGTTTCCGGCAGGTTCACCTCGACGCGCAACATCGTGTTCCGCGTCTCCCGGTTCGTGACCGCGTCCCGCGCCATCACCCGGCCCTGCACCGCCTCGCCCCGCGGCGGGATGATCTCAACCACCGGCGGCAGCCGAACCGCCGCCTCTTGCGGCACCGGCACGTCCACGTACACCGCGTCGCTCACGCCCTGCAGCGTCGTCAGCTCCACGCCCTCGCCCAGGTACTGCCCCTCGTGAACGTCCGACAGCCCCACCCGCGCCCGGAACGGCGCCACGATCGTCTTGCGATCGATCATCGCCCGGATCTCGTCCACCGCCGCCTGCGCCGCGTCACGCTCGGCGTCCGCACGCTCCAGCTCCGGCTCGCTCGCCGCCGAACGCTCCACCGCGGACTGCACCCGAGCAAGCGTCAGCTCGGCCAGCTTCGCGTTCGCCTCGGCCCGACGCAGCTCCGCCTGCTCCACCGAGACGTCCTGCTGCACCAGCAGCTCACCCCGCTCCACCACCGCGCCGGGCACCAGGTTCACCCGCTCCACCACGCCCGCCATCTCGTTCCGCAGCGTGATCCACCGCTGCGCCTGCACCGTGCCGATCGCCGTCAGCGTCGGCTGAAACTCCCACGCCTCCGCCCGCGCGGCCTCCACGCTCTCCACCGGCTCGGCGTACGACTGCGCCGCGAGCGCGTCAAACTGCCGCTTCTTCACCACGGCCAGCACAAACAGCACGCCCCCCGTCGCCGCGATGACCGCGAGCGATCCGAGCGTGGGCCACACCCACCCGCCGCGACGGCCCGCCGCGGCCCGCTCGCCCCGCGCCCCGCGACCCCCCGCACGCTCCGCGCCCGATGATGCACCCTGCGCCATACACACACCCCCGTGTTGCCTGCCCAAACGCCACGCGCCGCCGAGCCCGACAGCGGCGGTCACCCGAGCCCGCCCGAAGCCTCCACGCCGCCCCCACCCCCGCCCGCCGCGATCAACCGCTCAAGCCCGAGCCGCACGCGCCGCAGCAGCGCCTCGTCCAGCGACACCAAGCCCGTTACCCAATACATCCAGAGACCGTCGATCGCCGCCATCACCGCGTCCGCCACGCCCTCCGCGAGCCCGTCGCTCGCGAGCCACGACCGGACCTCTTCGCAGGGCGACTTCAACTCCGCGATCAGCTCGGGACGGTGCAGCAGCACCGCGAACAGCGCCGCCGACCGCCGCCGGATCCGCTCGTTCCACGCCTCGCTCGACGCCGCGCACGTCTGCAGCAGCGCCCGCGACACGCGCCCCGGCCCCGGCGGCACGCGCTCAATCGCGGCACACACCTCGGCGTGCCACTCCGCCGCCGCACGCTGCGCCATCGCGATGACAAGCAGGTCCTTGGTCCCAAAGTGGTGCAGCAGCCCGCCCTTGCTCACGCCCGCCGCCGTGGCGACCGCCTCCAGCGTCAGCGTCGTTGCCCCGCCCGTGCTGAGGACGTCCTCCGCCGCGTCGAGCAAGCGGTCGCGCATCGGCCGCGCATCCGCCGCGCGAGGCTCAGCCCCCACGGCTCCCGGGGTTCCCGACGCCGCGGCGATCGTCGAACCGACCGCGGACGCGGCCTCGGTTCGACCGTCCGGCCGGTCGGGAACATGGGCGGCGTGTCGGGACTGCAGCATGTTGAAGTCTACCGTCCAGACGGTCGGGAGCAAGCCCGCCTCGGCGCTCTGGCCGAATCGTAGCCGATTGATAGCATTTTGTCAGCGTGACACATGCTTTTTGTTCGGAATCGCCCCGCCGACGATCACTCGCCAGCGCCCGCCGCCTGGCCCGGCGTGCCCTCGATCGGCGTCCGAATCGACAGCCGCACCCGGCCGACGTGCGACACCACCGCCTCGCCCTCGCCGGCGGACCGTGCCTCCGCCATCCGCAGCACCAGCGTCCCCGCGGGGCTCGACGCCGCCTCGGCCTCGCTCACCGCC
>CAZCBN010000019.1:7498-14760 GCA_964496975.1 uncultured Phycisphaeraceae bacterium | reverse complement strand
CCCGCGGCCACGGCAGGCCCCGCAGCACGAACCGCCCCAGCTCGTTGCTGTCCACCCCGACCGCCACCACCTCGATCCCCTCACCCCGCCCCGACCGCTCCCCCAGCGCCGCGAACAGCTCCGCCCACCCCGCCTCCGGCCCGCGCTGCACCCGCACCGGCAACGCCGCGAACACCGCGCTGCCCACCGCCAGCACCGCCACCGCCGGCACGAGCGCCCGCCGGGCGATCCGCCGCCCACCCGCGAACGCCGGCGTCGCCGAGAGCACCAGCCCGCACACCCACGCCCCGGCCGGGTAGAGCACCACCGCGTACTGCGGCGCCTTCCCCCCAAACGCGGACAGCGCCGCAAGCCACGCCGAAAGCCATCCCCACGCGAGCGCCCCGCCGCCGATGCCCGTTCCGATCCCCGCCGTTGGTCCCGCGACGCGCGTGCGTCGCCCGCCCAGCCGCCCCCGCACCGCCCACACCGCCCCGACCCCAACGACCGCAAGCCAGGGCCAATACGCCCGCGTCAGCTCCGCCCCGTAGTACCACCAAGGCTCCCCGCCGATCCGCCCCGCCGCTCGCGCCGCGACCTCGCCGCCGAAGTATTCGGCAACAAAGGCCCCCCCGTGCCGCGCCCACATCCAGAGATGCCAGGGCCCCGCGACCGCCAACGCCATCCCCAGCGCCGCCCCGCACCCCGCCACCACGCGCCCCACGGAACGCCCGACCCGGCCGTGTCGGCCGCCGCTCCACACCGCCGCCACAAGCCCCCACGCCCCCACGACCACCAGCCCGCCCACGCCCACCAGCGGCTTCACCAGCAGCGAAAGCCCGGTGGCCACTCCGGCCGCCGCCCACCACGGAAGACCCCGGAAGCTTCGAACTACCCCCCGCTCGTCCACCTCACCGGCCGCCAGCGCCCGCCGCACGCCGCGCACGGCGCACCCCGCCGCGAGCAGCATGAACATCACCTGCCACAGGTCCAGGCTCACCTCGCGCGTGCGCCGAAAAAACTCAACCGTCAGCGCAAGCACGAGCCCCGCCGTCAGCGCCACCGCACGCGTGTGCATCCCGCGCACCAGCCACACCAATGCCGCCACGCACCCGCACGCCGCCGCGACGCTCGGCAACCGCGACAGCACGAGCGCCCGCCGCCCGTCGCCGGTGAAGTCCGCCGCCTCGCCAATCCCCGCCGCCCACAGCACGACCCCGTGGATCACCATCGCCAGCGGCGGCTTCTTCCAATACGGCTGATCGGGGTGCATCCGCAGGTCCGCGAGGTCCCCGCGCTGCCACGCCGAGAGCCCCACCGCCGCGTACCGCGCCGTGTCGCGCCGCACATCACCCTGGTCCAGATGCGGCACCGTGAGGCACAAGACCACCACCACCGGCAGCAGGTACACCCGCCACCGAGCCCACACGCGTCCCCAAAGCCCCTTCACCACCCTCGGGCCCTCGCGTTGCCGCTCCCGACCTCCCAAAGCCCGCGGCCACCCGATGCCTCATCCGCCCGACGCCACCTCACCCCGCCCCATCGCGGCCAACCCGCCCGCTACCAAACGGCCTCGATGCCCGTCTGCCTAAATGCCTGTCTGCCTCGATCCCTGTCGACCCCCCACTCACTTCTTCGCCGACATCGCCTCCCGGCTCGTCTCCTCCAGGTACAGAATGCACCCGCAGCTCACGCACCGCGTGATGCTCCCGTGGCTCAGCAGCGCGCTCATGCTCTCCACCGGCAGGCTCATCATGCACGACCCGCACGTGAACTCGTGCCGCTTGCGGTCCTGGATCTCGATCGGCGCCATCGCCTCCTCGTCCAGCCGCGCCACCAGCTCGGCGTACGTCCGCATCGCTTCCGCCGGCACCTGCTGCGCCAGCGTCGCCCGCTCGGCCTGAAGCTCGCTGAGCCGCCCGGCGATCTCCGCCTCGCGCTCCGCACGCTCCGCCGCCGCCCGGTCGCGCAGGGCCCGCCGCTCCGCCACGCCCGCGGCGACCTCGCCGCGCTGGGCCTTCACCTTCTCCGCCTGCTCCATCAGCTCCAGCGCCCGCGTCTCCTGGGCACCCTTCTGGTCCTTGTAGGTCGCGAGCTCGGTGAGGAAGGCCTTGTATTCCTTGTTCGACGTCGCGGTGTTCATCTGCTCCCGCAGGGCCTCGATCCGCGCCCCCACCCGGGCCGCCTCGCCCTCCGCGTCCGCCGCCGGCGCCTGCAGCTGCCGAAGCTGCTGGTCGAGCGCCCGGTCCTTCGCCTCAAGGTCGCCCAGCGCCCGCACCTGCTCGGCCAGGAATCGCTCGGCCCCCGCCAGCCGCCCGGTCAGGCTGCGGAGCATCTTGTCAACCCGGTGAACACGGAGCAGCTTTTCCGTCGTCGTCATCCGCGCCTCCAGCCCACGACTCACCCCGCGGCAGTGTAGTCAAGCGGGCACGCCGAGCGATGCGTCCACGCGCCTCAGGCCCCGGACGCCCCGCCCCCCGCGGCCCACCGAAGCGCCCAGAACGCCGCCGGCGCCGCCAGCAGCAGCGAGTCCACCACGTCCAGCACGCCCCCGAACCCCGGCAGGCTCCGCCCCGCGTCCTTCAGCCCCGCGTCCCGCTTCAACGCGCTCACGATCAGGTCGCTCCCCTGCCCGATCACCGCGAGGCACGCCCCCACCACCGCGCCGAACGCCCACCGCGGCACGCCCTCCCGCACCGACATCGGCACCAGCATCGCCAAAACGCCCCCCACCACCGCCGCCAGCACCGCGCCCCCGACCGCCCCCTCCCACGTCTTTCCCGGGCTGAGCCACGCGATCAGCTTGTGCCGCCCCACCGCGTGCCCCGCCGCGTACGCCCCGATGTCCGACGACTTCGTCACCACCAGCACCCACAGCAGCACCCACGCCGAGTGCTCCCGGTTGAGCGCCGGCAAAAAGCCCAGCAGCAGCCCCACCAGCCCCAGCGACAGCAACGCCCCGCCCATCGACCCGATGAGCCCCTTCACCCGCCGCGCCCGCCCGTAGTACGTGAGCGACCCCGCCACCGCCAGCCCCACCGCCGTGCTGATGAGCACCCCGCCGGTAAACGGGTCCCGCGCCGGCGGCGCCAGCCCCACCAGCAGCACGCCGATCACCGCGAGCCCCGCCGTCAAAAACGTCGAGGCCTCCGTCCCCGCGCCCCGCAGCAGCCGCGCGAGTTCCCGCCCCGCCATCCCCGCCACCGCGCACACCACGGGCAGCACCACCACCCCCGGCGGCAGCACGACCCCGCCGGCCGAAAGCCGCCGCCCGGCGAGCCAGTCATCCAGCCAGCACCCGGCCAGGAGCAACGCGATCAGCACAGGCCCCAGCAAAAGTCGGTATCGCAGCACGGCCAGAGGTTAGGAACACCGACGCGCCAAAGCCGCCCCCGTCACCGCGCCACCTCCACCGCCCGCGTCTCCCGCAGCACCGTCACCCGGATCTCGCCCGGGAAGGTCATCTCGTCGCTCACCCGCTTCGCGATCTCGTGCGCGATCAGGTACGCCTCGTCGTCCCCCACCCGCTCCGCGTCCACCATCACCCGCACCTCGCGGCCCGCCTGGATCGCGTACGCCTCCGTCACGCCGCCAAAGCCCATCGCGATGTCCTGCAGGTGGTTCAGCCGCTGGACATACCGCTCCATGCTCTCCCGGCGGGCCCCGGGCCTCGCGCTGCTCACCGCGTCGGCCGCCATCACGATCGGGGTGTAAAACGTCGTCGCCGGGATGTCGGCGTGGTGCCCGCCGATGGCGTTCAGCACCGCCTCGTCCCGCTCGCCGTTCGCCTTGGCGAAGTCCATCCCGATCTTGGGGTGGCCCCCCTCCATCTCGTGGTCCATCGCCTTGCCGATGTCGTGCAAAAACCCGCACCGCCGCGCCAGCGTCCCATCCAGGCCCAGCTGGTCCGCGATCACCTGGCTCAGGTACGCCACCTCCACCGAGTGCCGCAGCACGTTCTGCCCGTAGCTCGTCCGGTAGTGCAGCTTGCCCATCGCCTCGATCACCTTGGGGCTCATCCGCCCCAGGTTCACCTCGAGCGCCGCGTCCTTGCCGTACTGCACCACCCGCTTCTCGATGTCCTCGCGCGTCTTCGCGATGATCTCCTCGATCCGCGTCGGGTGCATCCGCCCGTCGGCGATCAGCTTCTCCAGCGACTCCACCGCCACCGCCTGCCGCACCTTGTCGAAGCACGACACCACGATCACGCCCGGCGTGTCGTCGACGATCACGTCCACGCCCGCCGCCTTCTCGAACGCACGGATGTTCCGCCCCTCGCGCCCGATGATCCGGCCCTTCATGTCGTCGCTGGGGATCGCCACGGTCCGCACCGTCCCGTCCGACGTGTGCTCCGTCGCATACCGCTGGATCGCCATCAGCGTGATCTCGCGGGCCTTCTCCTTCGCCCGCTCCTCCGCCTCCTCGTTGATCCGCCGCACCACCCGCGCCACCTCGAGCCGGCTCTTCTCCTCCACCCGCGACAGCAACTCTTCCCGCGCCTGGTCCCGCGTCAGCCCCGCCACCTCTTGCAGCTTCGCCTCCTGCTGCTCGCGCAGGGCCTTCACCTCGGCCTCCCGCCGGTCAACCTCCGCCGACCGACGCTCAACCTCCCGCGTCTGCTCGCTCAGCCCCCGCTCCTTCAGCGACAGCATCTCCTCTTTCCGGTCGAACAAATCCTCGCGTTTGCTCAGCCGCCGCTCCGTCTCGCGCAGCTCCGCGCGCACGGCCTCGGCCTCCTGGTCCGCCTTTTCCTTCCGCGCAATCGCCTGCTTCTCCGCCTCCAGCCGCGTGCGCTCAACCTCCGTCGACGCCTCCGCCCGCGCCCGCTCACGGATCTGCTCCGCCTCAAGCCGCGCGCCCGCCAGCGTCTTGCCCGTCAGCAACCGCCCGAGCAGCAGCCCGCAGAACACCCCGAACGCCAGACACAGCAACGACACCACGATCGTCCCCATCGGCGACGACCCACTCCCCCCGCCCCCAACCGCTGCGGCAAGCATCGCGTCCATTGCGGCCCCCTCGACCAGGGCCTCGCGGCCCTGGAACATCACGCGGCCCGGTGACGGCACCCGGGGGGACCGGCGGCTTCACGCAATCCAAACAACCACGCCGGCACACAAGGCGTCGCAGGCCGCGGGTTGGCCACAGCACCCGATATCAGTGGGCCGCCGGCAAAGGCCGCCCAGGGTTCTCGCGGAACATCCCCCACAACAGGCGAGGACTCCACCGAACGTGTGTGGTCAACCGTGGGCCAACGTGTGGCGCACAGCGAGTTGCATGGCACGAGCCGCGCCCCCGGTCAGCCGACCGAGACGCAAGCCAGAACTTCCCGTCGGGGGCGCTCGCCCCCGGTGCCGATGTTAGGCTTGCCGCTCCCGATCGTGGCGAGCGGGCGCCGGCCGAGCCGCGCCGCGATCAACAGCCCCACCGGGTCGCGGGACAGAAGTCATGGGGTGGAATCTGGTATGACACACGCAAAGCCCTCTCTCTTCCCCACCTTCGCGCTCGCCCTCTTCGCCGCCGTCTTTGCCGGCTGCCAGCGGCAGTCGGTCGAACAGGCGTTCCACCAGACAGCCGTCCAACAGGACATCGCCATCGACGGACTCCCCGCTCCGGCGGCCGACGGCGCCGCCGTCCCCTGGACGGGCGGGCCCCTTGCCGTCGATGTGGACAACGCGTTCGGCTCGGTGACCGTTGAGGTCCACCCGGGCCGCCACCCGGCGCCGATCGTTGCGGCGACCTATCGCTGGACGGCCGACAAGGCCGGACCGGTCTGGAACCGCGCCACACCGCCCGCCGATGTGCGCGCCGCGATCACCCGCGATGAGTCGGGTTTCGCCGTGCTCACCATCACCGCCGCCCCGCGCGAGGGCGCTCCCGCCGACACCGCGGTGGACCTGGTCATCGAAACGCCCACGTGCGACGGGCTCGAGATCGAATCGGACGGCGGCCCCGTGGTCGCCGTCGGCGTGGCCGGGGCGATCACGATCGACAACGGCCGCGGCTTCGGCCCGGGCGGCCGCATCGAGGTGCGGACCAACAAGCCCGTCGAGGGCCCGGTCGCGCTGCTCACCACGCGGGGCCGCGTCGCGGCGGTCGTCCCGCCAACGAGCCGCTTCGCGGCCGACCTTCGGACCGACGAGGGCGTCGCCGCCTTCTCGACCAAGTACGGTGAGACCGGCCGCGTGCAGGCGGGCCTGGGCCGCTACGAGGCGACGTACAACAACGGGCAAGACGCCCTCGTCATGCGCACGCAGCGGGGCGATGTGCGCGTCCTCGTGCACGAGAACCCCGAGCTGTACTCGCTGTTCGACGGCGGCGCGACGACGCTGGAGCGTGAGTTTGCCGACGTGATCGAGGCGCGCGAGCGGGGCCGGTTCCCGGACCCCAACACCCCGCTGAAGGCCCACACGCCGGGCCCGGCGGGGAGCTGACGCCGCTCGGCCCAGCCTGCAAGGCTGGGCCACCGTGACGGCTGGGGCGCCATGACGGCTGCGCCACAATGACGGCAGGACTTGTGTTCGATGGCCCAGGCTTACCGCCTGGGCAAGCGGCCCGCCGCGCCTTCAGCCCAAGCCGCCAAACCGGCGAGACCGGCCCGCGAAGGCCCGCACCGCCTCGCGCAGCGCGCCGGCGTCAAAGTCGGGCCACAGCGTCTCGGTCACGTAGAGCTCGGCGTAGCTGATCTGCCACAGCAGGAAGTTGCTCACCCGCAGGTCGCCGCCGGTGCGGATCAGCAGGTCGGGGTCGGGCAGGCCCACGGTGTTCAGCCGCGCTTCGATCGCCCGCTCGTCGACGTCTTCGGGCGAGAGCCGCCCCGCGGCGACGTCGCGTGCGATCGCCCGGGCCGCGTCCGCGAGTTCGGCCCGTGAGCCGTAGTTGATGGCGAGGCAGAGCGTGGTGCCGGTGCAGTCGCGTGTGGCGCCCTCAAGGGCGTCGATCGCGGCGAGCACCTCGGCCGGCAGCCCCTCGCGGCGGCCGATGACGCGGACGCGGGTGTTCTCCCGCCGCAGCTCGGCCCGCTCGCCCTCGCAGTAGTCGACGCAGAGCTGCATAAGGCCGCGGACCTCGTCGTCGGGGCGCTTCCAGTTTTCGCTGCTGAAGGAGTAGAGGGTGAGGCACTCGACGCCCAGGAGGCGGGCCTCGGTGAGGACGGCGCGGACGGACGCGGCGCCGCTGCGGTGGCCGAAGACGCGGGGGAAGCCGCGCCGGGCGGCCCAGCGGCCGTTGCCGTCCATGATGATCGCGATGTGCCGGGGGATGGCGGCGGGGTGGACATCGGGCAG
>CAZCBN010000019.1:0-7488 GCA_964496975.1 uncultured Phycisphaeraceae bacterium | reverse complement strand
GGGCAGGCGGGCGAGGGGGTCGGCGCGGGGCTCGCGACGCCGCATCTGCGTCAGCGCGGCCTCGGCGGCGGCGTCGAGCGTCGCCGACTCGGACTCGGGCCGTTGGGCCGCCAGCCGCATCGCCGTCACGGTGAACCCCCCACACGCGGCCGGCCCGTCGGCGCCCCGCGCGGGGCGCGCCCGGGGCCGGGCGCTACACGACGATCGTCTTTTCCCGTTCGGGCCCCACGCTCACCAACTTGATGGGAACCCCGACAAACGATTCCACGCGATCAAGGTACGCCCGCGCCCCGGCCGGGAGTTCGCGCAGCGACCGGGCCGCGTCGGCTTGGCCGCCGAACGCCGGGCACGCCTCGTACACGGGCTTCGCCCCCGCCAGGTCGGCGGCGTCGGCCGGGAAGTGGTCCGTCTCCTCCCCGTTCGCCAGGCGGTACCGCGTGCAGACCTGCAGGGCGTCCATGGAGCCCAGCACGTCCAGCAGCGTCACGGCCAGCTCCGTGCAGCCGTTGATCATCGCGGCGTACCGCACGGCCACCAGATCTAGCCAGCCCACGCGGCGCGGGCGGCCGGTGGTGGTGCCAAACTCCCGGCCCCGCTGGCGGATGTCCTCGCCCACGGCGTCGAACAGCTCCGTCGGCATGGGCCCGCCGCCGACGCGGGAGCTGTACGCCTTCATCACCCCGATCACCCGGTGCACGCGGTGGCCCGCGACGCCCGAGCCCGGCCCCAGGCCCAGCACGCTCGCGTTGCTGCTCGTGACGAAGGGGTAGGTGCCGTGGTCCACGTCGAGCAGGGTGCCGTTGGCGCCCTCAAAGAGCAGCCGCTTGCCGTCGGACAGCATCGCGTTCAGGAGGTAGACGGTGTCACGGACTCGGGGGCGGAGGGCCTCGCCGTGGGCGAGCATCTCGGCGACAATCGCGTCGGGGGCGAAGGGGGTCCAGGCGATGCCGGCCCGGGCGGCGAGGCCTGCGAACAGGGCGTTTTTGATCTCGCAGGCCGTTTCGACCTTTCGCCGAAGCACGTCGGGGCGCAGCAGGTCGCCCACGCGCACGCCGGTCGCACGGGTCACCTTGTCGGCGTAGGCGGGGCCGATGCCGCGGCGGGTGGTGCCGATCTCCTGGCTTGTGCCGGCGCCGACGCGCTCGCCGGCCTTGCCCGCCTTCAGGAGCTCCTCGCGCAGGCCGTCCTCGGCCTTGTGGTACTCGAGCACGACGTGCGCACGGGTGGAGAGCATGAGGCCCGCGGTGTCGACGCCGCGCTGCTCAAGGCCGGCGAGTTCTTCGCGGAGCCGCCCGGGGTCGACGACCACGCCGTTGCCGATGACGGCGGCCTTGCCCGGGTAGAGGATGCCGCTGGGGACGAGGTGCAGGGCGTACCGCTCGCCCTTCACGACGACGGAGTGGCCCGCGTTGGCGCCGCCGTTGTATCGGACCACGGCGTCGTGCTCGACGGCGAGCATGTCGACGATTTTGCCCTTGCCCTCGTCGCCCCACTGCAGGCCGACCACAGCGGTGCCCCCGCCGCCCGCGATACCTGTCCCGCTGCGTTCAGCCACCAGATCACTCCCGAACAAAGCGTTGCCCCCCGTTTGGCCGGCCGCGTGGCCGACCGGGTGACCGACCGAGGGGGAAGGGTGAGGTTAGCCGAGACCGCCCGGGGCGTGGGCCGCGGCGGGGGTGCCGGCGCGGGCGGAGGGGGCGGGCGAGAGATCGGATGCGTCACTCCGTTTCGCCCGGGACTGAAGGCCGCCCGCGGTTCCGCCGATATCGGTGGCAATCACGAGGTGAGTCCGGCCCATGTCGCAAGATTCAGTCAGGCTCATGTGCCCCAACCTCTCGTGCCGCAAGGTGCTTGCGGTGCCCGAGCGGGCCCGGGGCCGGACGGTAAAGTGCAAAAACTGCGGCACCGTGGTGCGGGTCCCCATCCGGCATACCGAGCGGCCGACGCCTCCCAACCGCGACACCAACGCGGCCTGAAGCGCGGCCTGAAGCGGTCTTCGCCCCGTCTGGGCCGGCCGGCGACGCGGACGCGCCGACCCGCGGCGGTCACAGCTTCGGCGCTTCGTCGTCGTCAAAGTCAAAGTCGAAGTCGATCACGCTGCTGCTGTCGGCGTCGTCCATCGCGGCGGCCGCGGCGGGACGCGGCATGGACGTGACCGTTTTGGTCACGCCGCCCGGCTCGACGCGGGCCTCGGCGCCCACCGCCGCCGCGCGGCCCTTTGCGTAGGACGCGGCCGCGTCGATCCGCTCCGGCACCCCCGCGATGCGCACGACGAACACCAGAGGCCCGACCGTCAGGACGTCGCCCGCGGTGAGGTCGCGCTTGTCGACCCGCTCGCCGTTGACGAGGGTGCCGTTGCGGGAGCCGAGGTCCGCGACCCGCAGCACGCTGCCGACGTTTTCGACCTGGCAATGATGCCGCGACACGTCGGCCGCCGGGATGCGGACCTGGCAATCGGTCTGGCGACCCATCACCGTCGTGCCCTGCCGGAGGGGCATGGGCATCGACTTCCCGTTCGACAGCACACGGACAAGTTCAACGTTCACAGCGGCACGCCTTCCACACAGCCCCGCCCCCGCCAACGATTCCCCGTGGAAAAGGGTAAGACCATCGACCTCCTCGGGCAACGCCCCGCCGGGCCTGCCCCCGGTTCAAGTGTGCCCGCCCCGCCGCCGGCCCACCCGCTGGCGTTGGCGGGGCCCGCCGCCACCGACCCGGCGGCCCGGGCCGCCTCGCTGTACGTGCACATCCCCTTCTGCGTGCACAAGTGCCACTACTGCGACTTCTACTCGATCGTGGATAAGCGGGACCGGCAGGCCGACTTCACCCGTCGCTTGGTCCGAGAACTCGTGGCCCTCGCCCCGTTTGCGGCGCGGCCGCTCCGCACCATCTTCGTCGGCGGCGGAACGCCCACGCTGCTGGCCGAGCCGCACTGGCGCGTCGTGCTCGCCGCGCTGCACGAGCACTTTGACCTTTCGGCGATCACCGGCGGTACCGGCGAGTTCACCGTGGAGTGCAACCCGGAGACGGTCGCCGACGAGGGCGGCCCGCCGCTGCTCGCGACGCTCGCCGCGGGCGGGGTAAACCGGCTGAGCGTCGGCGCCCAGTCGTTCAACGAGCGGCACCTGAAGACGCTCGAGCGGTGGCACAACCCGGCGAACGTCGCCGTCGCCTTCCGGCGCGCGCGCGAGGCGGGCATCAC
Source organism: uncultured Phycisphaeraceae bacterium (assembly GCA_964496975.1). Lineage (GTDB taxonomy): Bacteria > Planctomycetota > Phycisphaerae > Phycisphaerales > UBA1924 > CAZCBN01. Next base: position 4,286 of record CAZCBN010000019.1, on the reverse strand, counting down.
CAACCTGTCGCTCGATCTGATCTACGCCGTGCCGGGGCAGACGCTCGCCGAGTGGGAGGACGACCTGGCAACGGCCCTCGCGCTGGGCACCGATCACCTCTCGGCGTACAACCTGACCTACGAGCCTAACACCGCGATGACGGCTCGCCTGCAGCGGGGTGAGTTCACGCCGCTGGACGATGATCTGGAGGCCGACATGTTCGAGCTGGCCGCGTCGGCGATGCAGGCCGCGGGCCTGCGCCGCTACGAGGTGAGCAACTACGCGAGGCCGGGGCGCGAGTGCCGGCACAATCTGGCGTACTGGCGTCAGGAGGCGTGGCTCGCCGCGGGGCCCAGCGCCTCGGCGCACCTCGCGGGCCACCGCTGGAAGAACACGCCCCGGCTCGACACGTATCTGGACACCGACACCGCGGGCCTGCCCGCCGTGGTGGACCACGAGCCGCCCGACGCGTGGCGGGCCCTTGCCGAGGTGCTGCTCGCGGGCCTGCGGCTGGACGAGGGCCTCGACGCCGCGCGGCTGCGGGCCCGCGCCGCGTCGCTGCACCCCGCCGCGCCGGCGGCACTCGACGCGGCACTGGCCCCCCACCGCTCGCTTCGGCGGCTTGATGAGGGCGCCCTCGCGGCGGGACGGCTCCGTCTGACGCCCGCGGGCCTGCTCTTTGCCGACGGCATCACGCGCGACCTGCTGGCCGCGCTGCACGGGCTCCGACGCTCGATGGACCGCGCGTGACCGGCGCCGCCGCGGTGTGGCGGCGCGGGCCTCACGCCGGCAGCAGGCGGCCCCACGTCACGGGCCGCACCGCGAACTCTTCCAGCACCTCCCGCACGTCCTGCACGCGGACGGCGCGGATGCGCTCCAGCTCGTCTTCCAGCGGGGCGTAGACGCCCAGCGTCGTCCACACGCGCCCGAGCCGCTGCATGCGGTCCGCGGGCCGCTCGCCGCTGAGGGTGACGGACGTTTCGAGCTTGGTCTTGAGCCGGGCGAGGTCATCGTCCACGACCGACGCGGCGAGGTTCTCGCACTCCTTCAGCACGGCCTGCCAGATCTCGTCGGCCCGATCGGGCTCGCCGCTGGCGTAGACGAAGTAGTCGCCCGTGCCGTCGTGCGGGTCGTAGGCGGCCTGGGCCTCTTCGGCGAGGCCGGTCTCGATCAGCGTCCAGTGCAGGCGGCTGTTGTCGCTCGCGCCGAGCACGCTCGCGGCGAGGGCGGCGGCGTAGCGGCGGTCGTCCTGCGAGCTCGGCGCGGGGGCGAGGCCGATGAGGTACGCCCGGCTCACCTTCTCGTCGCGCATTTCAAAGCCGCCCGCGCCGACCGGGGGGCGCGACGTGTCGCGCGCCGGCCGCTGCGGACGCCACGAGCCGCACAGCCCCTCGGCCCGGGCGCACACGGCGTCAAAGTCCACCCGGCCGGCGACGCTCAGCACGGTGTTGTCGGCGGCATAGCGCGACTCGAAGTACGCGGCCATCTCGTCGCGCTGCATCGCGCCCACGCTCTCGGCGGTGCCGAGCACGCGGTGGCCCATGCCGTGCGCGGCGTAGTGGCGCTGCACGGCCTCCTCGTACAGGACCCAGAAGGGGTTGTCCTTGTACATCGCGATTTCTTCGAGGATCACCTTCTTCTCGGTGTCGAAGTCGTCCTGCCGCAGGGCGGGTCGCAGCATTTCGGCGAGCAGGCCGACGGCGTGGTCGAGCTTCTCGGGCAGCACGTGGGCGTAGAAGCAGGTCACCTCGCTGCTGGTGTAGGCGTTGTTGCGGGCGCCCATGTCGTCAAAGCCGCGGTTGATGTCCTCGGCGGTGAGGCGGGCGGTGCCCTTGAACATCATGTGTTCAAGGAAATGGCTCACGCCCATCAGGCGCGTGTCCTCGTCGCGGGCGCCGGTGCGCACAAAGAAACCCGCTGCGGCGGAGTGGGCCGCGGGGTCGATCTCGCCCAGCACGACGAGGCCGTTGGAGAGCCGGTGATGGCGGTACGTGACACCCATGCGGCGATGGTAGCGGACGCCGCCGGGATGAGGCCGGGCTGGGGGCGGGCCGCCGACGGGTTTCGGGAGCGTTGCCGTTAGGGCGCGACGCGCAGGAGGACCTGGGCCGCGCGGCGGTCGAGGTCGGCGATGCGCAGGCCGTAGACGGCCTCGAGCGCCTGCGGGTCGCCCTCGCCTCGGGAGATGGCGTTCATGAGGAACGCGAGCCGCACGGGCTCGGCCCCGAAGCCGCCGAAGCGGAGGACGTCGACCGCGGCGTGGGCGGTGGCGTACTGGCGGGCTTCCTGCTGGCCCGTGGAGGAGGCGCTCTCCCACGACATGGCGGAGGAGAAGAGGCCGGGCGTGTTCAGCGCGTCGGCGATGCCGGCGTCCTGCAGTGTCGCGGGCGTCCAGACGGTGCCCTCGGGGGAGTTCTGCAGGCTGCTGGCGAAGCCCTCGAGCAGCCAGCGGGGCTGGTCCTCGAAGAGCGCGGCCTGCATGACGTTCAGGTGCTCGTGGTACATGATCTGGGCGAGCGAAGAGCCGGGTTCGGTGTCGCCCCGGAGCGTGAGCTCGTTGCCGCGGGAGGCGCCGGGGTAGTCGCTGTTGCCGCCGGCGGTGGAGGTGAAGCGGCCCTTGTCCGTCACGTACACGCGGTAGGGCGGGAGGTGGACCACGCCGAAGAAGGGCTCGGACGCCCGCTGGGCGGCGGCGATGCTGCGCGCGAACTCGGCGGAGAGGGCGTTGAAGTCCAGCGGCATGGGGGACGCGGCGCGGACGGCGACGTCGACGTCGGCGAGCTGGGTCCACGTCTCGCCGTACCGCTGCACGGGGGGCGAGAGCGTGCCGACGGCGCGGGCGGACTCTGCGGCGGCACGCTGGGCGGCAGCGGGGTCGCGGCGGTAGAGATCAAACCAGGCCTCGAAGTCCTTCCGCTGCCCCGAGCGCAGGCCCGTGATGACGCGGGCGGTGCCGAAGACGGCCATGTCGAGCCGCTCCTGCTCGTTGCCGTCCCAGGAGGGGATCTCCAGCGGCGGGCGGTCCATGATGGGGAGCAGGAACTCCATCGCGGCGGCGTCGCGGTGGTCGGCGAGGGCGTAGACGGCGGCGATCTGCACCTCGCGGTCGGCGTCGCGCGTCAGCGCGCCGAGCACGCGGACCTTGTCGGGCAGGTCCTTGCGGCCCAGGGAGCGGACGAGGAAGCGGCGGCTGTCGCCGTTGCGGCCCGGGTGCATGGCGTCGATGACGCGGAGGACGGCGGGGCCGTCGGCGTGCTGCATGAGCACCGAGACGCCGATTGGGCGGTGCGAGCGGTCGCGTGCGATCGCAAGGTCGGCCGCGGCGGCGACGCCCCGGGCGGCGTTGGCGCGGACGGCCTGGATGAGCAACGCCTCGGCCTGGGCCCCGCGGCCCGAGGCGATGGCCTCGCCCGCGTCGCGGAGCAGGCCGGAGACGTCGGCGCCCGCGGCGGGGGCCGCGGCGGCGGCGATGGCGGCGATGTCGGTCTCGGCGGGCTTGGGCGACTCCTCGGCGGCGAGGGCCGCGACGAGGGCGGGCACGGCCTCGGCCCGCACGCCGGCGTAGCGGACGACGCCGGCCTTGTCGGCGATGAGGTTGCCGACGCCCTCGCGGAGGGCGAGGGCGAGGGCGATGCCGCCGTTCTCGTCGGCAACGGCGCGGAATGTCAGGCCCGGGACGTTGAGGCCCGGGTCGGTGTCGCCGCGGGACTCGCCCACGTGCAGGGCGACGAGGGCGACGGGGACCTTTTGGGCGGCGAGCGCGTCGGCGACGGTCTGCAGGTTTTTGCGCGATGCGCCGCGGCGGGCGTTCCACGCCTGGATGACGATGGGGTCGCCGCGCAGGTCGGCGAGGCCGAAGCCGGGGCTGTCGGCGGCCGGGGGGATGATCGTCGCGATGCTGGCGCCGAGTCGCTTTTCGAGGGCCTCGCGCTCCTCCCGCGGCATGCGGAGGAGATCGCCGCGCGGGAGGTCGGCCTGGGCGGGCGGGGCGGCTGCTGCTGAAGCGGCGGGCTGGGGCGGCGCGGATTGTGCGGCGGCGGGGAGGGTGGCGACTGCGCCGGCGACGCACGCGACGGCGAAGGCGGCGACGACGCCGCGGCGGGAGAGACGGTTGTGTGCGCGGGTGGGTGCGTGCGGGCGTGGTGTGGTCATGGGTTGGTCTCTCATGGGCGGGCGCTGGGCTGTGTGTGTGTGGCGGGGTGCGTGCGGCGGGCGGTGGCGATCAGCATCGCACAGATCTCGCCCGGGTGCCGGGCGGAGCAGACGGCGCTGCTGACGGCGACGCCGCGGGCGCCGGCGGCGAAGA
>CAZCBN010000018.1:0-38168 GCA_964496975.1 uncultured Phycisphaeraceae bacterium | reverse complement strand
GGCGGGGGAGGGGGGCGGGGGCGAATCGGCGGGGTTTTTCGGGGGTTTTGGGCCGTCGGACCACGTGCCGGTGGGGGTTGAGCTGGCCCCGGCGGGGTGAAGGGGGCGGGAAATGTGGCGTTTTTTGCGGTCGGGTGGCGGGGGCGGCGCGAAAAATGCCGAAAAACTCGCAGAAATCGGCGGCTCGGTCCGATGAGCGGGGACGCGGGCGGAGCGTCCGCGTTTCCACAAACCCCTCGACGGAGCCGGAGATGGCGAAGAAAGCGAGCAAGAAGGTGGCGAAGAAGACCGCTGTGAAGACCGCGACGGCGAAGCCGGCGGCTCCGGCGAAGATCACGCCGGCGAAGGAGAAGCCGCGGACGAAGGGCGAGATTTACACGACGATCGCGGACCACGTGGGGATCACGCGGAAGCAGGCGTCGCAGGTGTTTGAGGTGCTGGGCACCATGATCGCGGCGGACTGCGGGAAGAACGGCGTGGGCAAGCTGAACGTGCCCGGCCTGATGCGCGTGGGCGTGGTTCGCAAGCCGGCGACCAAGGCCACGACGAAGCCCGACCCGTTCAACAAGGGCCAGATGATGACCGTGAAGGCCAAGCCGGCACGGAACGTCGTGCGGGTGCGCCCGCTGAAGGCGCTGAAGGACATGGTGGCCTGAGTCGGCCCGGGTGTCGACCGGACTGAGAGACCTTGATACGCGGCACGCCGGGACACCCGGCGTGCTGTCGTTTTCGGGCGGGTGCGGGCTTGGGGCGGCGGCGTAGGCGGAGATGAGGCGATGCGCGTTGAACGGCGGGCGGGTTCCGGGGAGGTGGCGCTCGAGACGACGCTCGTGGTGCACGGCGTGCCGCGGGCGAGCGCGATGGGTGTGGCGCGGGAGCTTTCTGCGGCGGTGCGGGCCGGGGGAGATGCGGGGGCGGCGCTTGTCGGGGTGTGCGGCGGGCGGGCGGTGGTTGGGATGAACGAGGCGGAGCTGGGGGAGATGCTGACGCGGGCGGACCTTGCGGGCGCCGGCCCGGGCGACGAGCCGGGCGACGAGCCGGGCGGCGGGGTGGGCGGCGGGGTGACGAAGGTGAACACCTCAAACCTCGGGCTTCTGCTGCACCGGGGCGGGTGGGGCGCGACGACGGTGTCGGCGACGATGGAGATCGCGGCGGCGGCGGGGCTCTGCGTGTTTGCGACGGGTGGGCTTGGCGGGGTGCACCGCGGCTATGGGACGCGGCTTGACATCAGCAGCGACTTGGCGGCGCTGGCGCGGTTTCCGGTGGCGGTGGTGGCGAGCGGGGTGAAGTCGCTGCTGGATGTGGAGGCGACGCGGGAGGCGCTCGAAACGCTCGGGGTGCCGGTGGTGGGGTATCGGACGGACGTGTTCCCGGCGTTTTATCTGCGGGAGTCAGAGGCTGGGGTGGACGGGCGGTTTGATGATGTGCGGGACCTGGCGGGGTATGTGCGGCAGGAGCTCTCACGCACGGGGCGCGGCGTGCTTGTCGTGAACCCGGTGCCGCAGGGGCAGTCGGTGAGCGCGCGGGAGTGGGCGGGGTGGCTTGCGGAGGCGGAGCGACGGGCGGCGGGGACGGTGGGGCGCGGCGTGACGCCGCGGGTGCGGGGGGGGTTGCACGAGGTGTCCGGGGGGCGGACGCTGGAAGGGAACGTGGCGTTGGCGGTGAACAACGCGCGTCTGGCAGGGGGAATTGCGGGGGCGATGCGGGTTGGGGGTGCCGCGGTTTCTTGAGCGTGGACGCGGGTTGATGGAAAAGACCTTCTTGACACAACCTTCTTTGTTGCGTGGGTTTGGAACGGTGGTCCGTGAGGCGGTAGAGTCTACAGTCTACGTTGGAAGAGACGGGCGATGTATCGCCCAGAGAGCCCAGTTCCCCCATTTTGACGCTTGTGACGTTGCGGCAGCGGGTGCCGTGCCGGGCTGAGCCGCGGGATTGCGGATCGGCGCGATCGCGGGCGGGCGTGACGGCCGCGGGCGGGGGGCGTTTCGGCGGGATGGCGGGTGGGGGGAACGTCGGGCGGCCTTTGGTCGCGGCGACGGGCTCGGCCGCCGCCGGCGGGCGCGGGGCGGGCGGCGTGGACTGAAGACCAACGCGGATCGTGAGAAGGCCTTGTTGAAGGAGATTTCGAGATGATGCAGAACCGTGTGCTTGTTGTCGCTCTGGTCGCCGGGCTTGCGGCGCCGGCGTTTGCGCAGGACAGCGTCTCGGTGGCCGGTGGCCTGCCGGGTGACGCGCTCAACCCGACGGCCTCGGCGTCGCAGGTGACGCGGTATGTGGTGGATCTGGCGCCGGTGGCGACGTCGTGGGGCACGACGTTCGGCGTGGCGCCGATCGTGAAGACGAGCTTCAGCGGCAGCACGTTCTTCAACAGCCTGGCGAGCGCGCAGGCGATCAGCCCGGACGTGATCGGCGGCGTGAACGCGTCGCAGTTCCAGTTCGCGGCGCCGATGGCGGGGCAGTCGGGCTGGGGCGTGAACCCGACGGCGAACGCGGCGGGCATGATGGTTTCGGGCCCCTCCGCCGCGGCGCAGTTCGCGGCGGCGGTGTCGGAGTTCGGGACGACGAACGGCGGCCAGTCGTACAACGGCATGGTCGGCGCGATCGTGAACTATGACCCGAACGCGGCGAACCGGCTCTATGTCACCCGCGTGCAGGGCGCGGTGAACACGAACAACCTGGCGCAGAACCTGTCGCAGTTCGGCCTGGGCCAGGTGGACGCGAACGGCAACCTGTACTTCCGTGCGGACGCGTTCGGGACGTCGTCGGCGGGTGGGTTCACGGCTCTGTCGGGCGTCAACATCTTCCGCACGAACCTGGATGCGCGGGCGACTGGCACGCTGAACGTGATCACGAACAGCCTGACGAGCGCGAACGCGACCGAGTGGATCGTGCGCAACAGCGGCACGGCGCACAACCCGCCCAGCATGTACCCGCAGAGCGTGACGGGCGGGAACGGGATCTACGCCGGCCCGAACTTTGCGACCAACTACGTGTTCGGCGCGGACTTCGGCGCGACGACGACGACGACGGCCCACCGCGGCGCGCGGCCCGACCACCGCGGCTCGATCGGCGTGACGACGGCGAACCCGCTGGGTGGCGTGGGCACGGCCGCGATCCTCGTGAAGCCGAACGCCACGAGCGACCCGACCAACACGATCTCGGCGTGGTCGTACACGACGACGGGCGCGGTGGGCACGCGTGTGGACTTCTTCACGCCGCTCGCTCCGCTGACGATCACGGATCCGACCACCGGGTTCGTGTTCTCCCCGAGCGCGGCGGGCGAGTACCGGAACTACACGGATCAGGTCGGCTTCCGCGGCGGCAGCGGCCAGGTCGCGGTGCACGAGGACCAGGGCGGCAACCTGATGGTGGCGGCCACTTGGTTCGACGGCGGGTTCAACGATGATTTCAACAACCAGATCTTCGTCGGCCGCCGCGTGGGGACGACGACGGACTGGACCATCGCGGCGTACATCGACGCCGGGGCCAACGGCGGCAAGCCGATTCTCGACGGCCCGGGCGGCGCGGCGATTGGCCGTCTGACGCCCCTGTTCAACGTCACGGGCGGTGCCCCGCTCGGCCCGTCGCTCTCGGCGCCGGCGTTTGACTCGGTGGGCAACGTGTGGTTCATCGGCGGCGTGGAGCTGTTCAACCGCATCGACACGGACCAGGACACGGTGGGCGACGCGTCGGACTTTGACAGCGCGCTGATCCGCGCGGTGTTCAACCCGACGACGTTCTCGTACGAGCTGGAGCTGGTGCTCGAGCTGGGCCAGCAGATCGACGGCCTGACCAGCGGCCGCGAGTACCGCATCGACTTCCTGTCGATCGCGGACGCGAACTCGGCGAGCTCGGGCTCGCTCTTCAGCGCGAACGCGAGCCGGGCGGCGTGGAACAACACGTCGGTCGCGGGCCTCGACCCGGCGGACCCGATCACCAACGGCGGCGTGGTGATCGCGGCGGACATTACCTACGACGCGGACCAGGACAACGACTTCAACGACCCCACCAGCGGCAACAACACGGACGCGACGACGCGGGACGAGAGCTACCAGGCCCTGCTGTACGTCGGCTACTTCCAGGAAGCCGCTCCGATGTGCCCGGCGGACTTCAACGGGGACACCGTGCCGGGGGACATCTTCGACCTGTTCGACTTCCTGGCCGCGCTGGACGGCGGGCTGGACTTCAACGGGGACACGAGCCCGGCGGACATCTTCGACCTGTTTGACTTCCTCGCGGTGCTCGACGCCGGCTGCCCTTGAGCGGGCGTGTGGTGACGACGACGCGGTGATCGGGGAAATGCCCGGGCCGCGGGCAACTTGACACGTGCAGGCCGCTCCGGAGTCGGGGCGGCCTGTGTTTTCGAGGGGACGGGCCCCCGGCGGCGGGGGCGGGGTGGAATGAAGCTCAGCGGGGCCGCGTTGGCGGCGTTGCGGGGTTTGGTTCGACGTTGTGCGGCGGGGGCCGCGAGGGTCGGGTGCACGCGGATGGTCAGCCGGCGTGCGGGAGTGAACGGCCATGGCGAAGACGGCGAAGTCGGCGATGTCGTGGGTCAGCGCGGGCCTGGTGATTTCGGTCGGGTGCGGCGTTGCGATGGGGCAGTGGAACCCGAGCCAGCGGCAATGGGGGAAGGAAGACCCGACCGACCTGCGCGTGATGACGTGGAACGTCGAGGACATGCTGGTCAGCACGCACACGCTGAAGGTGGACACGTTCGCGAGCGACTGGAACGCGTGCGTGCACGTGATCGCGGCGCTGCAGCCGGACGTGCTGATTCTGCAGGAGGCCGGGGACCGGGACGGCCAGCCGAACGCGACGGGGTCGGGCGTGGACTCGGTGGCGGTGCTTGAGGCGACGGCGCGTGATTTCTTGACGGGGGTTGGCGGGGCCACGGCGAACGTGCAGGTGTGGGCGCCGGGGTACAACCTGCCGTTCGTGCACGCCTCGAGCGTGACGGACAACTTCAACCGCAACGTGATTCTGTCGCGGTATCCCTTCGCGGACCTGAGCGGGGACGGCGTGGCGTTCTTTGATCAATATGTGATCCGGCCGGGGACGGACGTGTTCGGTGGGTCGTCGGGGATCCGCGGCTTCATGTGGGCGGAGATCGATCTTCCGGATGATGTGTACGCGGGGGACTTCATCGTTGGGAACGCGCACCTGAAGGCGGGGAGCACGTCGGGCGATCTGGCGGATCGGCTCAACGCGGCGGAGAACGCGGCGTTCTTCATTGACCACTACTGGAACGGGGCGGGGTCGGGGATGGTCGACCCGACGGACCGCCTGCTGGCGCCGGGGCCGACGACGGGCGTGGTGATCCCGGCCGAGACGGTGATCGCGTGGGGCGGGGACTGGAACGAGGACGAGAACACGAACGGGCGCGTCGGGCCGGCGCTGCTGATGACGCAGGGCCTGACGGCGGGCGGGACGGACGGGCTGGACCTGGACCGGACGGACGCGGTGTTCGACTCGGCGACGAACGTGCAGACGGGGAGCCGGAACACGCGGGGCGGGAGCAAGCTCGACTACATGGCCTGGATGGACAGCCGAGTGCTCGGCGTGCGGAGGCAGTTTGTGTATTCGTCGGCGGGGAACGCGTCGTTCCTGCCGTTCCCGATTTCGCGGTACCCGACGCAGCCGCTGAGCGTGTCGAGCCTGGCGTCGGACCACTTGCCGGTCGTGATCGACTTTGTGATGGCGCGGGCGGAGCCGCCGGCGTGCCCGGCGGACTTCAACGGGGACACGGCGCCGGGGGACATCTTCGACCTGTTCGACTTCCTGGCTGCGCTCGACGGCGGGCTGGACTTCAACGGCGACACGACACCCGCGGACATCTTTGACTTGTTTGACTTTCTGGCCGTGCTGGACGCCGGGTGCCCCTGAGTTGCTCGCGGGGGCCGCGGGGCGTTACTTGGGGAGGCGGGCGCGGACGGCCTCGATGAGGGTCTCGCGGTCGACCGGTTTGGTGAGGAAAGCGTCGGCGCCGAGCTCGCGGGCGTGCTCCACGTCGGCGACGGCGTCGAGGGCGGTAACAATGATCACGGGGATGCGGCGGGTGGGCTCGGCCTCTTTGAGGCGGCGGCAGACCTGGTAGCCGCTGACGCGGGGCATCATGACGTCGAGCAGGATGAGGTCGGGCTGTCGCTGGGCGACGGCGCGGAGGGCGTGCTCGCCGTCCCAGGCGACCGAGGTTTCGACGCCGAGGGGTTCGAGGAAGGCGGCGAGGAGCTCGGCGTTGTGGGCGTTGTCGTCGCAGATGAGGACGTAGGGTCGGCTCGCGGGCTCGGGGCCGGGCGTCGTGGACATGGCGGGCTCCTTGGGAGCGACGCCGCCGCGGCGGGCGACGGCCGGTCCGAAAGAGGATACGTCGGCGGGGGTGGGGCGTCGCGGGCCCCTGTGGGCCGTCGTGGGGTGCGTGGATGGCGCGGGCACGGGGGCCTCGGAGGGTTCTAGAGTTGCTCGGTTCGGCTGGGAGGACTTGTCCGCTATGACGCCCGTGACCGTTGCGTGTTGGCAGGATCGGTTTGCGCGCCCGAGCGCGTCGGCGCTTTTGGACGGGGTGGAGCCCGTGGCGGGGGAGCGGATGCGTCGGCTCCGCGAGGGGCTGCTGTCGGTGCCCGGGGTGATTGAAGAGGTGGTGTGGCGGGGGCTCCCGATGCGGTGGACGCTCCGCCTCGGCCGTCCGGGGGCGGGGGATCGGGAATGCGCCTTCCTGGTGCCGTGCCCGACGCGGCCCGCGGTGTGCGTGGCGTTGACGAGCGCGGAACTGGAGCTTGCGAAGGCGAGCAAGATGGGACGGGTCGTCCGGGAGGGCATCGCGGCGGCGAAGGTGGTGCACGACGTGGCGTGGGCCGAGTGGGAGCTGGGATCGGACGCGGCGCTGGAGGACCTGCTCGCCCTGGGGCGGGCCCGCGTGGGGGTGGTGGTCGACGTGGTCCCCGGGCGCGGCTGAGGGGGTTTTGGGCCGCCGTGGGGCGGGAGCCTCGGGCGGGACCGGGCCGGCGGGCTGATTTCTGTTGCCGGACGCGGAAGGTGCGGGCGAGCGGCGGAGGGAGTGGAGTGACGGCGCGGGATTGGCCGATTGGATCGGCACGTCGCGGCCTGAGCGCGGCGCGTGTCGCGGTTCGCGACACAAGAGCCGCGACGGCATGGGGAGGCTGTGTTGACCCAGATGATGCGTGGTGCGGCGTCGGCCGCGTTGCGGGCGTGCGTGGCGTTGGCGTTCGGCGTCCTGAACGCGACAGCGTCCGGGGATGACGCGCTGCGTGCGTCGCTTGATCGGGCGTTGAACGGTCGGCATGACCTGGCGACGGCGGCGGTGGGCGTTCATGTGCTGGACGCGGCGTCGGGCCGGACGCTTTACAGCCGCGGGGGCGAGCGAAGCCTGATCCCCGCGTCGAACATGAAGCTGCTGAGCACGGGCGCCGCGCTGCTGGTGATGGGGCCCGAGGGCGGTTTCCGGACGGAGGTCCGAGCCTCGCAGGACGGCCCGGTCGTCGTGGTCGGTTCGGGCGACCCGGGGCTCGGCGACCCGGCGCTGCTGGAGGCGGGCTCGCCCTCGATGAGCGCGGAGCAGTTGCTCGAGCGGCTCGCGGCGGCGGTGGCCAAGACGGGCGTGACGCGGGTGCGGGAGGTGGTGGTCGACGACCGCGTTTTTGAGCGGACGGCGGTTCACCCGACGTGGCCCGCGGAGCAGTTGAACCGGTGGTACTGCGCCGAGGTGTCGGGCGTCAACTTCCACACCAACGTGTTCACGGTGTTCATCGACCCCGGTCGCACGGCGGGGGCGACGCCCTCGTGGACGATGCAGCCGGCGGCACCGTGGGTCGAGGTGGCCAACCGGGCGAAGACGGTGGCGAGCGGCCCGCACACGGTGTGGCTCGCGCGGCCCGCGCCGGAGAACCGGTACACGATGTACGGCGACGTGCGGCTCGGTGGCTCGGCCGCGGTGGACGTGACGCTGCACGACCCGGCGCTGACGATGGGGCAGTTGCTCGCGGCGGCGCTCGCCGCCAAGGGTGTTGCGGTGGGCGGCGAGGCGGCGGACATGTCGACCGCGGTGCGCGCGACGCGGCTTGTTGAGGCGGAGGAACGCTTTGATGGCGTTCCGGCGGCGGCCGTCGTTCACACGTCGCTGATCGACGCGTTGAGGCGGGCGAACAACGACAGCCAGAACCTGTACAGCGAGGCGCTGCTCAAGGCCGCCGGCCACGCGGTGACCGGCGAGCCGGGGAGTTGGGACAACGGCGCGGCGGTGGTGCGGATGCTGCTGTCGCAACGCGTGGGCCCCGAGGCCGCGGCGGGGACGGTGGTCGCGGATGGGTCGGGGATGAGCCGGGAGAACCGGGTGGCGCCGGCGACGATCACGGCGTGGCTCGGCGCGATGTACCGGGACGAGACGGTGCGCCAGGCGTACGTCGCGTCGCTCGCACGGCCCGGCACGGGGACGCTGCGCAACCGGTTCGAGAAGCCGCCGCTTTCGAGCAGCCTGCACGCGAAGAGCGGGTACCTGAACGGCGTGCGCGCGCTCTCTGGGTATGTGGTGGGCGAGGGCGGGCAGGCGGTGGTGTTCAGCGTGCTGTGCAACAACCTGAACACGGGCAAGGCCGACGCGGCGGCGCGCGACCTGCATGAGGACGTGGTGATGGCGCTGGACCGGTGGCTCCAGACGCGGAGCGTGACGGTGGAGCGGCCCGCGTCGGCGCCCGCCGAGGCGTTTGGCGGGTAGGCCCGGCGCGAGCTGCGCCGCGGTCGAGGCATGGGGCTTGTGCGACGTGCCGGCGTGGCTATGGGGCCGCGTCGATGGCCGGGGCTTCGTCCAGGCCCAGATCGAGCGAGGCGGCGTGGTGGGTGAGGCGGCCGACGCTGATGCGATCGACGCCGGTCGCCGCGATGTCGGCGATGGTGGCGAGGGAGACGCCGCCGCTGGCTTCCAACCGCAACCGCGGGGCACGGGCGTTTCGCTGCTGCGCGGCCTGCTGCATGACGTGGGCGGGCATGTTGTCGAGCAGGGCGATGTCCACGGTGCCCGCCGGGAGCCCGAGCACGGCGTCGAACTGCTCGATTGTGTCGACCTCCACCTCGACAAACGCGGGCGCGGGGCGAAGGGCTCTGGCGCGGGCGGCGGCCTCGGCGAGCCAGTGCTGCAGGCGAGCGGGGTCGGCGGCGACGCCCGCGGCGGCGAGGTGGTTGTCCTTGATCAGCACGGCGTCGTGCAGGCCCATGCGATGGGGCGTTCCGCCTCCGCAGGCGACAGCGTATTTCTCCAGAGTGCGCAGGCCCGGCGTGGTCTTTCGCGTGTCGAGGACGACGGGCGGAGGGAGTTGGGCGGCGGTCGCCCCGGCGTGGGCTGCGGCGACGAATGTGTCGGTGAGCGTGGCGACGCCCGACAGCCGCGCGAGGAGGTTGAGCAGCGTTCGCTCGACGATGACGACCGAGGCGGCGGGGCCTTGCAGGTGAAGCAGCGGCTGCCCGGGGTGCATGCGTTCGCCGTCCTGCGCGCGCGGGGTTGCGATGAGGCCCGGGGCGGCGGGGGCAAAGGTCTCGAGCAGCGCGGGCACGAACGCGAGCCCCGCGGCGACGCCGGCGGCTCGCGCCATGACGCGGGCGTGAAAGGTTGAGGGGCCGGCGTCCGACGGGCAGACGCGGGCGGTCATGTCGAGCAGGCCGGGGCCGAGGTCCTCGTCGCGTGCGAGGGCGAAGAGCCGCTGCGGCAGGCCGGTCGCGAGCAGATCGCGGGCGAGGGCCTCGAGCGGCGGGCGGGGGGGCGTCGCGTGTGGGCCTGCGCCGGGTGGGGGCATACGCTGAAGATTCCTTGCGGCGTGGGACGCCTGCGACGCCACGCCGGGAAACGGTAGGGGCGCCCGGCCCGGGCGCGGCGTGGTCTTGTCGCAGCGTGGAGCGAGCGCGATGTCGGACGGCAAGGCGATGCTGAGCGGGAAGGTCGGGCTGGTTGTCGGCGTGGCGAACGAGCGTTCGTACGCGTGGCACATCGCGAAGTCGCTGACGGAGCACGGGGCGCGGTGCGCGTTCACGCACCTTCCGGGCGAGAAGAACGAGCGGCGGACGGCGCGGGCGGTCGAGGCGCTCGGGGCGTTGCCCGGGGGCGGGCCGGCGTGGCTTCGCCCGCTGGACGCGGGGAGCGACGCGGACCTGGACGCGGTGTTCGCGGCCTACGCGGCGGACCACGGGCGGATGGACTTTTTGGTGCACTCGATCGCGTTCGCGGAGCGGGACTGGCTGCAGCCGGGCAAGTTCGCGCAGACGCCTCGGGCGGCGTACCTGCAGGCGGTTGATATCTCGGCGTACACGCTCCTGGCGATGGCGCATCGGGCGCGGCCGCTGATGGCGGCGAGCGGCGGCGGCAGCGTGCTGTGCATGAGCTACTACGGCGGCGAGAAGGTGGTGCCGGGGTACAACGTGATGGGCGTGGCGAAAGCGGCGCTCGAGTGCACGGCGCGGTACCTGGCGAGCGAGCTCGGCGCGGACAAGATCCGGGTGAACACGATCTCGGGCGGGTATTTGCGGACGCTTGCAAGCTCAGCCGTCGGCGGGACGGACGAGATGCTGGAGCACGCGGCGACGCGCGCACCGCTGCGTCGGCCCGTGGAAGGCGAGGACGTGGGCGGGACGGCGGCGTGGCTGGTGAGCGACCTGTCGCGCGGCGTGACGGCGGAGACGATCTACGTCGATTGCGGGGTGAGCAGCATCGGGGTGTGAATCGGGGGAGTTTGGCGAAGCTGCGTCGCTGGGCTGGCGGGTGATCGCGGTGGGGTTGTGGCAGTTGGGCGGATTTCCTGCCCGATTGTGGGTGCGTTTGGGTGCTGGTTTGCCCTGGCGGCTGGCGCGGGCTGCGGGGGCGGGCCGATACGACGGACATGAGTTGGGCTGTCACCAACACCGCGGCGGGGCTTGCGGGCGTGCATCAGCAGGCCGAGCAGGTCGTGAAGAAGGACGCCAAGCCGGCGGCGGAGCGTCCGCGGCGGCGTGACATTCGCGATCGCTTCGACCCGCTCGCCGAACCAACGGCGACGGAGAAGTCGGACGCGGTCCGCTCCATGAAGGACAACAGCCAGGAAGAGACCCGCGAAGACCGCGAGGAGCACGACGGCTACTCGCCGGCGCACGAGGACGCGGCGCGGCCCAAGCTCGACCTGGAGGCGTGAACGCCCCGGCCCAAGCGGGCGACGGGACGCATGCCGGCCCGAGGCACCTTTACGAACGCCGCGATGCTTGGATGAGGCCGTCGAGCGTGGCGCGGGCGCGGCCCGAGTCGATCGCGTCGCGGGCAAGCTCTATGCCTTCGGCGAGGGTTTCCACGGCGTCGGCCACGGCGAGGGCGGCGGCGGCGTTCAGGAGCGTCATGTCACGTGCGGGGCCGGGGGCGCGGTCCAGCACGTCGCGGATGATCTGCGCGGCGTGGCGGACGTCGGCGGCCTGAAGCTCGGCGAGGCGTGCGGGGGCGAAACCCAAGGCGGCGGGGTTCACAAGGATTTCCCGGGCGGAGCGTCGCGCGATCTCGACGGCGCGGGACGGGCCCAGCGTGCTGAGTTCATCAAGGCCCACGTGGCCCGGGCCCTCGGCGGCGGGGGCGGTGCCGTGCACGACGAGCGCGTGCTGTGCGCCGAGCCGGGCGAGCGCACCGGCGACGGGCTCGACGAGGTCGGCGGACCAGACGCCGATGAGCTGTCGGGCGGCGCGGGCGGGGTTGGTGAGCGGGCCCAGAACGTTGAAAATGGTGGGGAAGCCGAGGGCGCGGCGGGCGGCGGCCGCGTGCCGCATCGCCGGGTGGTGGTGCATCGCGAAGCAGAAGCAGACGCCGCAGTCGGTGAGGCAACGGGCCTGTACCGCGGGCGGGGCGTCGATGTTGACGCCGATCTCGGCGAGCACCTCGGCGGAGCCGCGGCCGGTGCGGCTCCGGTTGCCGTGCTTGGCGACGACGACGCGCGCGATGCCGCGCGTCGGGGCGGGCCTTGCGCTAGCGGCGACGATCGCGGCGGCGGTCGAGACGTTGAAGGTTTTGGCGGCCCCGCCGGTGCCGCAGGTGTCGATGAGGGCCTCGTCGTTCGCTGGCGTGAAGGGGACGGGCTCGACGTGGCGGCGCATGGCACGCGCCGCGCCCGCGAGCTCGGCCACGCCCGGCCCGCGACGGGCGAGCAGGGCGAGGACCGCGGCGATCTGCGCATCGACCAGGTGGCCGCGAAGCACGCGTTCGAACAACGCCTCGGCGGCGACCTCGTCGAGCCGCTCGTCGGCGACGAGGCGGGCGAGCTCCGGCGGGGGCGGGGGCGGCGGCGTGGCACCGGCCGGGGCGGGGGCGGGAACGGCGTGGTCGGGTGGTGCGGTCATGGGGCGCGGCGGGCTCTTTGGTTCGACGCGAGCGGCGGGGCGGCCGCGTGGGTGCGGATCGACGGGACGGGGCCCGGCCGGGCGGCGGAACGTACCATCGTTGCATGGCTCATGCCCCGGGCGTCCGCCGTGCGGCGGTGAAATGTGCGCAGCGGCTGTGGCTCGCGCAGCTGGTGCGGGTGGGCGGGGTCGCGCTGGCCTTGGGATGGGGTGTATCCCTCGCGGCCTTGCTGGGGCTCGTGTGGTGGGGCGTCTCGCCGCTGGGTTGGCCCGGGGTGATGGCGTGGGCGGTATGGCCGGCGGTGTCGCTGGCGTGGACCGCGCCCGTGGTGTCCCGCGCGGTGGCCGGCCTTCACGACGCTCGTGAGCAGGCCGCGCGGCTCAGGCTCCGGGGCGCGGAGACGCTGGACGTGGCGCTCGGGCTGAGCGACCGCATGGGGAGCGCGCTGTCGCTCGCCGACGACCCGGGCGCGTTTTCGAGGCTCGCGGTTCGGGACGGCGAAGCGGCGGCGGAGCGCGCGCTCGCGGGCGTTTCGCGGGCGGTGCCGGTGCGGTTCGGGCGGTTGTGGCTGGTGTGGCCGGCGACGGCGGCGGCGTGCGCGGCGGTGGCTACGTGGGTTCCGCCGCGCGGGGCGGGCGCTGCGGCAGCTCAGGACGAAGCCCGGGCGGGCGTGGCGGGGGCGCTCGCGGATGTGACGCGCGAGCTCGCGGCGGCCGCGGAGACGGCATCGGAAGAGGCGGATGTCGCCGCGGCGTCTGAGACGGACGCGGCGGCGGGTGCGACCGGCGAGGCCACGGATGACCCGGGTGCGCTGGCGGCACGCCGCGCGGCGGCGGAGGCGGCCGAGGCGGTGGCGGAGATTGAGCGGCAGTTGGCCGAGCGGCAGACCGACCCCGCCGAGGCGGCGGCCCTCGCCGCGGAAGCGCTGCAACGCGCGGCCTCTGCGCATGCCGAAGAGGCGGAGCGGGCCCTGGCGAGGGACGACGCGGTGCGCGAGGCGTTGAGCCGTCTGCCGCCTCAGGCGTCGGCGGAGGCGGAGCGGCTCGCGGAGGCGTTCCGCACGGGCGACTTGGCCGCGGCACGTGCGGCGGCGAAGCGGTTGCTTTCGGGCGGCTCGACGGCTTCGGCGGAGCCGCAGGCGGCTGACGCGGGCACGACCGCGGATGCGGTGGAATCGACAAGCGACGGCGCAATCGCGAGCACCCCCCCCACCGCCCAACCGGTGGACACGGCGGTTCCGGGCGATGCAACCGCGGACGCGCCAAGCAACGGCGGCCCAGAGGGCGACCCGGGGGCTGCTGCGGGTGACGATGATGTCGGGCCGCGTGACGTGCCTGCTGCCTCGCCGGATGAAGCGGCGAGCGTGGCGGAGTCGCTGCGTCGGCTTGCGGAAGAGTTGGAGCGCGGACGCGCCGCGGGCGAGACGCCGCCGCCGACGTCCGACGCGCCGCAGCCATCGGACGTGCGACCGGGCGACACGAAGGGCGACACGACGGGCGAGCCGCGGGGGGATGAGTCTCGGAGCACCGACGACGCAGGCGGGGGTAGGAGCGAGACGGAGAAGCCGCGCGATCAGGCTGATGCGGCGTCCACCGAAACTCCGGCCGAGCCCGCGACGTCGGCGTCGCCGTCGGACGACGGGGCCGGGGCGGACCCGAGGCGCGATGCGTCGGGCGCGGCACCGAACCAGCCGGATCCGCGTGAGCCCGCGGAGCGCCGGGCGGCGCGAGAGGCCGCGGACGACCTGCGGCGTCTTGCGGATGCGTTGGACGGCGGCGCGCCGAACAACGCGAGGCCGTCGGACGCGCGGGAGCAGCCCGGCGAGGCGCCCGGCGAACCGGGGACGGAATCGCAGGCCGCTCCGCAGCCTCGTCCGTCGCCTTCGGGCGAAGAGGGGGCCGGGGAGAGGGACGCCGCGAACGGCGAGCAGAACGATCCTGCGGCGCAGGGCGGGGAGGCGGGAGCCGAGTCGCCGCGCGAGGCCCAGCGGACTGAGCGGACTGAGCAGGCCGAGCGGAGTGAGCAGGGTGAGCGGGGCGAGACCTCCGGCGAAGAACGTGGGCCGGGCGACGCGGGCGAGCGCTCGCCGCAGCCGGGCACGTCGCCCCCAGGCGAGCCGGCCGAAAGGGGCACGCCGCGTCCGACCAGCGGCGGCGGCGAACGGCCCGACTCGACATCGGGGGAAGAGTCGCGGGAAGCGCCCGCTGGGGAACAGACGCCTCCCGACGCCACGCCCGCGGGCGCGCGGCCGGGCGATCTGCCGACGGACGGGATCTCGCCCGAGGCGATCGATCGGGCCCTTGATGCGTTGGAGCGAAACCGGTCGCTCGCGCGCGAACTCTCCCGCGACGCCGGGTCGCTGCGCGAGCAAGCGGAACGCCTGCTGGAGCGGGCCTCGCCCGAGCAGCGGGAGCGGATGGAGCGGCTCGCCCGTGAGATGGCGGACGCGAACCGAGAGTCTCGCCCGCCGGACGGCGACGGCGAAGCAGGGGGCCCGGATCAGCCGCGCTCGGATGCGCCGAACACGGATGGGCCGAATGCGGAGCCGCGCAGTACAGATGCGTCGACCGCCGAGCGGCCCGACCCAGCGGCGGGGCGCGATGGCGAACCGTCGACGCCGGGCGCGTTGTCGGAGCGATCAGGTCCCGCGGGCACGCGCGGGGCCGACGGGGATCGGCCGGTCGGCGGCGACAACGCCGGGGTGTCGGGCCGGCCTGGCGACGCCGCGTGGCCGATCCGCGAGGAGACCGTGGACCTGCGTGGGGCGGGCCAGGGCGACGGGGCGGGGGAGGGGCCGTCGCGTTTCGCCGGGCAGCGGCCGAGGTCGGAGGGCGAGGCGGCCCGCAACGCGCCGGCGCGAACGCCCGAGGCGCTCCGCGAGGCGGCGCGCGGGGCGCAGCGGGCGATCGAGCGGCGGGCCGTGCCGCCGAGGTACCAGGACCTCGTTCGGCGTGTCTTTGAGCGATATTCGCAGCGGGCCGAGGGTGACGGCGCGCCCGCGCGTCCGGCGGACGACGCGGGCTCGGCCCGTCCCGCCGGCGACGGCGGGGCGGCGTCGCCCGGGGGTCGATGAGGCGGCGGGACCGCGGGGGCAGCAGACGCTTTGGACGTGCGATTCGAACAGGTGGCTTGGCTCTGGCTCGCGGCGGCGGCGATCCCGCTCGCGGTGCTCGCGTGGCGGTGGCTCATCGTCGCCGCGGCGTGGCGGCGAGGGCTCGCGATCGCCGCAAGGGCGGTGGCCTTTGCGTTGCTGGCCGCGGCGCTCGCCGGGGCGGCCTCACGCCGGGAACGGGACAACATCGCCGTCGTCGCGGCGATCGACGTCTCCGGCTCGGTGCGTCGTTACGCCGGCTTCGGCGCGAGCCCGGACGGCGGTGTGCGCTCGCTCGAAGAAGCCGCGCGCGAGTTCTTCGTGCGGGCCACGCGGGGCAAGCGCTCGACAGACCGGCTCGGCGTCGTCGCGTTTGACGGTGCCGCGGCCGCCGTGGTCGCGCCGTCACTGAAGCCTTCGTGGCCGGGCGAGATCGCCGCCCGGGGCCTGCCCGGGACCGATGCGGCCTCGGCGTTGCGCCTGGCCGCGGCGCTGCTGCCCGCTGACGCATCGGGCCGTGTGGTGCTGGTCTCGGACGGCCGGGAGACGGCGGGCGACGCGGCGTACGTCGCCGGCTCGCTCCGCTCCAGACCGGGCGGGGGCGGCGTCCGGGTCGACGTCCTCCCGATCGAGTACGACGTTCAGAACGAAGTGGTCTTCGAGCGGCTCGACGCGCCGCCCACCGCGAACCGCGAGTCGCCCGTCCGCCTGCGGGCCGTGCTGCGTGCGGCGAGCGACGCCTCGGGCACGCTGCGGCTCAGCGCGGAGGGCGAGCCGGTGGACCTGAACGGCGAGCTGCCGGGCAACGGTCTGCGCATCTCGCTTGCCCCCGGGGCGAACGTCCGGGTGATCGAAGTGCCGATCGGCGCGGGGCGGCTTCACCGGTTTGAAGCCGTGTTCGAGCCCGACCTCTCGCCGGCGGGGGCCCCCGTAGGCGACACGTTCGCGGTGAACAACGCCGCGACCGCCTTCACGCTCGCGCCGTCGGGCAGCTCGGTGCTCGTCGTCGACGGTGTCTCCGATGCGCAGCCGGGCGGGGCCGGCGGCCAGCTTGGGCAGACGCTGGAGCGGGCCGGCTTTGCCGTGCAGACCGTGCCCTCTTCGGGCACGCCGCGGTCGCTGCTCGCCCTCTCGGCGTTCGACCTGATCGTGCTGCAGGACGTGCCCGCCGACGACATGGACGATGCGACGCAGGCCCTGCTGATCGACGCCGTCGAGCAGCTGGGCGTCGGGCTCATCATGATCGGCGGCGAGGAGGGCTTCGCGGCGGGTGGTTGGAAGGGCAGCCCGCTCGCCGCGGCGCTGCCCGTCTCGCTCGACGTGCCCGACGACGTCGTCCAGCCCGAGGCCGCGATCGTCTTTGTGATCGACAAATCGGGATCCATGCGTCAGGGCGTGCTCGGCTCGGCACGCACGCAGCAGGAGATCGCGAACGAGTCGGTGGTCCGCGCGATCGCCTCGTTGGAGGAGTCGGACCTGGTCGGCGTCGTCGCATTTGACAACGCCCCGCTCGAAGTTGTGCGGCTCGGGCCCAACACCGCGCCGGGAGAGGCCGCGCGGAACGTCCGCGGCATCACGCCCGAGGGCGGCACGAACGTCGGCCCGGCGCTCCGCGTGGCCCGCGACCGGCTCAACGCGGTCCGGGCGACGCTGAAGCATGTCATAGTTCTCTCTGATGGTCAGAGCCAGGACCCGGAGACGCTGCCGACGCTTGCGGAGCAGATGCGGGCCGAGGGCATCGTCGTGTCGGCGATTGCCGTGGGCGACGACGCCGACATCGCGGGCATGCAGTCGGTCGCGACGGCCGGGGGCGGGCAGTTTTACAACGTGGTGAACGCGAACGTGCTGCCGCGGGTCTTCCTCCGGGCGGTGCGCGTCGTGCGAAAGCCGCTCTACCGCGAGGGGCGCATCGGCGTGGTCACGCTGCCGACCGGCTCCCCGCTGACGAGCGGCATCGACGCGCCGCCCCCGCTGCTCGGGTTCGACCTCACGTCCACCCGCCCCGAGGCCGGCATCACCCACGCCCTCGCGACGGAGACGGGCGAGCCCCTGCTTGCGCATTGGCAGGTCGGGCTCGGGCAGGTCGCGGCCTTCACGTCGGACGCGTCGCGGTGGGCCACGCCCTGGCTCTCGTGGCCGGGGTACGAGGCGCTGTGGTCGCAGATTGCACGCTCGCTCGCCCGCGTGCCTCAGTCCGACCGCGGCGTGCTGCGCGTCGAGCCAAGCGACGACGGGCTCGCAGTCCGCCTCGACATCGCCGACGATCGCGGCTCCCCCGCCGACGGCCTCGCCGTCCCGATCGTGGTCTACGACCCGCAGGGCTCGTCGCAGCGCGGCGTCCTGCGGCAGACCGGGCCAGGCCGATACGAGGGAGATGTTCGCGTCGCGGGCGCGGGCGTGCACCTCGTCGTGGCGTCGCCGACGCAATCCGGCGAGCCGCTCCCGGCCCACGTCGCCGGCGCGACCGTGAGCGAGGGCCGGGAGTTTGACGCGCTCACCTCCGACCGCGCCGCGCTCGCCCGCATCGCCGAGGCGGGCGGGGGCCGGGTGCTGAGCCTCTCCGATCCGGAGGCGGCCGCGCTATTCGACCGCGCGGACGTTGAGCCGCGGGAGGCGACGACGCCGCTGTGGCCCGCGTTGCTCGCGGGGGCGCTCGCGGCGTTTCTGATGGACCTCGCGTCGCGCCGCGTCGCGTGG
This sequence comes from uncultured Phycisphaeraceae bacterium, assembly GCA_964496975.1. GTDB lineage: Bacteria > Planctomycetota > Phycisphaerae > Phycisphaerales > UBA1924 > CAZCBN01. Next base: position 20,031 of record CAZCBN010000018.1, on the reverse strand, counting down.
GAGCGGCTCCTGCCGAGCCGCGAGCAGGCCGCTGTCGCCGCGGCAGCCGCGGAGCCCGGCGCTCGCCCCGTCATGCCGCGGACCCGCGTGACCGGGCCGGCGCCTTCACCCGCCCAGGCGAGCGAAACGGTCGCGACGCAGCGACCTGCGCCACCCGCGCCCCCGCTCACGAGCGCCGACGCGGACGCCCTCGCCGAAGCGCAGCAACGGCGGCGGGCGGCCGCGCTGGACGCAGACCTGCGGCAACGCCGCGAGCGAGCGCTCGAACGGCTGCAGCGGGGGGCCGCGCGCCCCGCCGCGTCGCCGTCCGCTCCGCCGAGCGCCGCGCCGCCGACAGTCGACGCGCCCGCTGAAGACCAACAGCCCGCAAACATCGCCGACCTGCTGGCCGCCAAACGTCGGGCGGCACGCCGCTTTGACGAAGGCGACCCCGACGCCACCTGACCATTCGCCGCCCACGCCGCACGCTCGCGACCCACGGGCCTGACACCCCTGTGACACGGTGTCACGCGGCGGTCACACACCGCGACACGGCGTGCCCGCGCGCCGGGCGGACGCCGCACACTCCACGTCATGGGACGCGCCCGGCGCCGCGGCCTCAGCCCTCGACGCCGCCACGCGACCCGAACAAGGAGAACCCGACATGAGCATGCTCACCCGCCCGCACACCTCCGCACGTCGCATCGCGCGGCTCCCCGCGTGGCTCTTCGCCGCCGCGGGGCTTGCCGCGGCCGTCGCCACCGGCAGCGCGATGAAGCCAAGCCCGCACCACGTCGCCCCCGCCGCGCACGACCCACGCCACACGCACGACGAGGGCCCCGTCGTGCAGCTCGCGCTGCTGCTCGACACGTCAAACTCCATGGACGGCCTCATCCAGCAGGCCAAGGCGGCGCTCTGGGCCGTCGTGAACGAGGTCCGCCACGCGAGCCACCGCGGCACGCCCGCCAGGCTGCAGGTCGCGCTGTACGAGTACGGCAACGACTGGGTGCCGGCCGAGCAGGGGCACGTGCGCCTGCGCACGCCCTTCACCGCGAACCTCGACATGCTCAGCGAGCAGCTCTTCAGCCTGCAGACCCACGGCGGCGAGGAGTACTGCGGCCTCGCGATCAGCGTCGCCACGCGCGAACTGAACTGGATCCCCCGTCCCGGGGACCCGGCCCCGTCCCCCAGCGGCAGGCCGGCGTCGCTCGAAGAGTCGGCCGCCGCCGCGGTTCAGGCGGCCGTCCGAGGCCACGCTACAACGCCGATCGACGCGGCCCGTCCGCGCGGCCCGGTCGTCCGCATCATCGTGATCGCGGGTAACGAGCCCTTCTCCCAGGGAAGCGAGCCGTACGCGGAGAGCATCGCCGCGGCCCGCGCCGCCGGCATCACCGTGAACACCATCTACTGCCGCGACGGGGGCGACGGCAGCGACGCCGGGTGGAAGGACGGCGCCCGCCTCGGCGGCGGTGTGTATGCCTGCATCGATTCACACCGCTCCGTGACCGAGCCGCCGACGCCCTACGACGACCGACTCGGCGAGCTGAACACGCAGCTTAACGCCACCTACCTCGCGTTCGGCGATCAGTCCCTCCGCGAGCACGCCCTCGCACGGCAGAGCACGCAGGACGCGTTGAACGCCTCCGCGGGCGTCGCCGCTTCCCGGTACGAGGCCAAGGCGGGCACGCTCTACGACAACCGCGAGTGGGACCTGGTCGACGCCGTGCGAACCGAGAGCGTCGCGATCGCCGAGATCCCTGAGGAGCAACTTCCCGAGGCGCTGCGCGGCAAGTCCGTCGCCGAGCGCGCCGAGGCGGTGGCCGAGATGTCGCGGCGCCGCGAGGCCGTGCGGCAGGAGATTCTCGCCACGACGACCCAGCGTGCAGAGTGGCTCGCCCAGCACGCCGCGGCCGCGGCATCCGAGGGCCCGAGCCTGCACGAGAGCCTGCTCGTCGCGCTGCGCGAGCAGCTCGCCGCGGAGGGGTTGACGCGGGCCGCCGAGCCGACCGCTCCCTGATTTGAAGGCGATCGACGGCCAGCGTCGCCGGAGAAGGCGCGACCGCGCCCGACGCCCTCAACGGGGACGCGGATGTCCGTCGCGCAATCCGTCGGCCACGAGCTCGCCCCGAAGCGAAAGCCCGGACCCGCCGACGATCCTGCAACGCCGGATCGTGCCGACGAGCGACTCGGCCGACGCCCCCGGCGCCCCGGCGACACCCGCCACACCCGTCGACGGGACGTCGATGTGCACGATCAGGTCCCCGTCCGTCCGCGCGGCGAGCTGCACTGTGTCCCCTGCCGCGCTCTCGTCCGCGACGGCTGTCGCGACGCCGGCGTCTGGCGCCGCCGCGCCGCCTGCGCTCACCGTGAGGTGCACCATGCCTCCCCCGGGCTTGACATCAACCCCGCGCCGCTTCCGCTCGCGCCGGCTCAGGCCCTCGACCAGCACGTCGAACGAACGCCCGATCTGCTCGCGGGCGATCGAGTCGCTGATCGCGGCCTGCACCGCCAGCAGGCGGTTGTTCCGCGTCCGCTTCACGCCCTCGGGCACGTCGTCTACCAGCTTGTCGAACGCCGTGGTGCCCGGCCTCGGGGAGTACTTGAAGATGAAGCAGTTTTTGTACCGCGACCGTTCGACGAGCGCCACCGTCGCCTCAAAGTCCTCGTCCGTCTCCCCGGGGAAGCCCACGATGATGTCCCCGCTGAGCATCAGCGGCCGCCCGATCTCCGGCTGATCAAGAAACGCCCGCGCCCGCGAGATGAACTCGTCGTACTCGCCGATCGTGTACCCCCGGTTCATCCGCTTCAGCACCGTGTCCGAGCCCGATTGCGCCGGCGCGTGCAGGTACCGGCAGATCCGCGGATGGTCGCGGATCACGGAGAGCACGTCGTCACCGAAGTCACGCGGATAGCTCGTCACAAACCGCAGCCGCTGGATCTCCGGCACCCGCTCGTGGATCATCGAGAGCAAGTCGGCGAACGTCGTCACCCGCTCGCCGGCGTAGGCGTCGCGGCGCACGCCCTCTTCCATCAGGCCGCGGTATGTCCGCCCCTTCTGCGGCTGCGTCACGCCGTTCACCGTCACCGACGCGCCGTGCTCGAATCGGTAGTGGTTCACCGTCTGCCCGAGCAGCGTGATCTCGATCACCCCCGCGTCGGCCAGGCGTCGGCACTCCTCGACGATGTGCTCCGGCGGGCGGTGCACCTCGGCCCCTCGCGTGAAGGGCACCACGCAGTAGGTGCAGAACTTGTTGCACCCCCGCGTGATGCGGACATAGGCCGTCCGCCCCCCGGCCGGGTCCACAGCCGAGATGGACCGGCTCAGGTCGAGCAGCTCAAGATCGTCCTGCGCTGCCGCGAGCGTCGCGCTGCGCCTGGAGGTGTCGCCCTGCAGCGCGATCTGCCGGGCCGACCGACCCGCGGCCCCGCGCGCCCCGTCCGCCAGCATCGCCTCGCGCGTCCGCACCGCGTTGTCGAGCAGCGCGGGCAGCTTGTCCAGCTCGCCCGGCCCGCACAGCACGTCCACCACGGGCATGCGGTCCACCAGCCCCGCGCCGTCCCGCTCCGCCATGCAGCCGAGCACCCCGACCACCAGGCCCGGCCGCGACTCCTTCTCCCGCTTCATCTCGCCGAGCCGGCTCCACACCTTCTGCTCGGCGTGCTCGCGCACCGAGCACGTGTTGTAGAGTACCACGTCCGCCCGCTCGCTCTCGGGCGTGAAGACGTACCCGAGCGTGCGCAGCTTGCCCGCGACGAGCTCGCTGTCCAGCTCGTTCATCTGGCACCCGAACGTCTCGAGATAGACCTGTCGCGTCGTCATGCGGTGCCGATGCCTGTCGCGGTCGCCGGGCCCGGGCGTGAGGGCCACGCACACGCCTCCCGCCCCCCGGCGAACGCCAACTCTAGCCAAGCCGCCCCCGCGACCAGACCCCGCAGAACGTACCATGCCCCGCGTGAACCTCCCGCCGTGGGCCGCATCGCTGCCGCTCTCCGTCAAACTCCTGATGATGTTCGGGGCCGCCGTCACCCTGATCGGCTTCGCCGCCCTCGTCCCCCCTTGGCTCCGCATGCGAGAGCTCGTCGAGGCGGGCCAGCGCGAGACGGCCCGAGAACTCCTGACCGTCTGGCTCGACCAGGTCAAGGAGCCCCGCGCCGGCGCCTTCGCCGTTGGCGAGGCCCGCATCGTCGTCCGCAGCGCCGACACCGTCCTCGCCTCGCCCGAGCTTTTTCCCGACGCCGGCGCCGCGGCCCGGGCCTTCCGCGACGACCCGGACGCGACCGAGCACTTCCGCGGCACCTGGGAGGGCTGGTCGCGGCGCTACGTCCTCGCCATCCCCCGCCGCGACCCCGACGGCGGCCCCGAGCTCGTCGTCCTCCTTGAGCGCCGCAGCACCCGCGCCGGCGTCCTCCTCGCCGTCAACACCCTCACCATCACCGGCGCCGCGCTCGTCGTCCTCGCCCTCGCCCTCACCGTCTTCGGCTTCATCGTCTCAAGGCTCGTGCTCCGCCCCGTCCGCACGCTCCGCGACTGGGCCGAGCACGTACGCGAGGGCGACCTGGACGCCACCGCCGACATCTCCACCGGCGACGAGTTCGAGCAGCTCGCCGCCACCTGCAACCTGATGCTCGCCGAGCTGCGCGACCGCCAGCGCCGCCTCAGCGCCATCAACGCCGCGCTCGACGTCAAGCTCAACGAGCTCAGCGAGGCCAACGAGTCCCTCGACCGATCCGCCCGCCTGAAGGGCGAGTTCCTCGCCCGGGTCAGCCACGAGCTGCGCACGCCGCTCAACGCCATCATCGGCTTCGCCGAGCTGCTCACCGAGATCGCCCGCGCCGAGCGGAACAGCCTTCCCCCCGACATCCAGGCCCCCGCCGAGCTCACCCGCCGCCTCCGCTACCTCGACAACATCGTCGACGCGTCCCGCGGGCTGCTCGAGCTCATCGAGGGCCTCCTCGAGATGGCCCGCATCGAAGCCGGCAAGGTCGAGCTCCGCATCGGCGCCGTCGACGTCGTCGCTCTCGCCCGGGGCCTTGTGGGCCTCGTTGAGCCCCTGGCCGCGAAGAAGGGCGTCGCCGTCACCCTCCGCGCCGACGGCCCCATCCCCTCCGTCCGGACCGACTCACGCAAGCTCCAGCAGGTCCTCTTCAACCTCATCTCCAACGCCGTCAAGTTCACCAACCCGACCAGCGAGCGCGGACGCCCGGGCCAGGTCGAGGTCCGCGTCGAGCGCCTCGCCCCGGCCGCCGACGACCCCGACCCCAGCGTCCGCGTTAGCGTCATCGACAACGGCCCCGGCATCGCACCCGAGCACCAGGAAGCCGTCTTCGAGAGCTTCCACCAGCTCGGCGACGCCCACACCCGTTCCCACGGCGGCACAGGGCTCGGCCTTGCCATCTGCAAGGAGCTCTCCGCGCTCCTCCGCTGCGACCTCCAGCTCGTCAGCGAGCCCGGCGTCGGCTCCATGTTCTCCGTCGTCATCCCGCTCCGCCTCGACGACGCCGCCGCCACCGAGGCCCAACTCGAGGCCCGCTTCCGCGTCTCCCTCGCCGGACGCCCCGCGCCGGGCTAAGCCACTTCCCTCCCGGCCCACCCACCCCGCCCCAACTACACGCGCTCCCCCGCCGACCCGATCGCGCCCGCATGGTGACGCACCGCCGACGCGCGACCATCGGCCCCCCACTCCACCGCGAACACGTCCACCCGCACCCGCCGCACCGGCGGCCGCGCCGCCCGTCCCAGCAGCGTCGCCACGCGCACAAGCCGCGCCGCCTTCGCGGCCGTCACCTGCTCCTCGGGCCGCGCCCGTGCCCCCTCAGATCGCGACTTCACCTCAACCACCACCAGCGTCCCGCGGTCCGGCGTCAACGCCACCACGTCCGCTTCCCCCGCGGCCGTCACCACATTCCGGCCGATGACGCGATACCCCTCACCCCGAAGCCACCGGGCCGCGACCGCCTCCGCCCGCGCCCCGCGCCGCCGCCGCGTGGCCTCGCCGCCCGCCACCCCCCCGGCCCCAACGAGCCGGCGAAGCACCCGCGCGACCCACCCCGCCCCGTCCCTCACCGACCCGTCCCTCACCGCCCGGCGCCCGCCTTGGGCCCGTACCGCTGGTCCGCGATCCGCAGCAGCGACACGCCCATCTGCTGCACGTCCGTGATGCTCGCCCGCTCCACCAGCAGGTCGGTCGTGCGCTTCACCTCGTCCGCGAGCCGCTCGCCGAGGATTTCACGCTCGATCCCGAGCTGCGCCTCGTACAGCGACCGCGACTCCTGCTCCACGCCCGCGAGCTCCACCCACCGCACCGCCGTCGCCGTTTCAACGGGCCCCTCGACGCTCCCCGCCGGGCGCCCCTCGAGGCGGTGCACCGCCTCGTTCAGCCCCGCGACCGGGAAAAACTCCGCCTCGTTCCACGCCCCCTCGAGCACCTTGCTCGCCGCGACAACGCTCGCGTCCTTCCCCGGCCCCTCCGCCGACGACACCTCGTCGAACGTCCTGCCCGCCGCGAGCGCCTCGGTCACCGCCGCCACCGCCGCCGCGTCCCGCTTTGAAACGCTCAGCACCCGCAGGTTCACCGTCGGCGGGGGGTTGTACTTCACCGCGTCCCGCTCGTACCGCTGCACGATGTCGCGCCAGCTCACGTTCACCCGCTGCTTGATCTGCAGCTCGATCGACCGGCGCACCAGCAGCGCCTCCTCGCGCCGTCGCAAAAACTCCTGCTCTGTCAGCCCCGACTCCTCGCGGAGCCTCCGCTCCGCCAGCGCCCGGCTGCCCCGGCTGTTGCTCACCAGGTTCTGCCGCAGCACGATGTCCGCGAACGCCCGGAACCCGGCCTTTTCCTCTTCTGTCAGACGAGAGATCGCCTCGGCACGCAGCAGCTCGTCCGTGATCAACCCCTCAAGCTGCTGGTCGATCTCCTTGCTGGCAAACGCGAGCCACTCCGAGCGGTTCCGCCGCCGCGCCTCGGCGCGAAGCCGGCCCTCCAGCGGCTCCAAAAACTCCCCGGCAAACACCGGCCGCCCGTTCACATCCCCCACCTTCGCCTCGAGCAGCACCGGATCGCCCGAGGGCGACGCCGCCCCGGTCAGCAGCGGCGGCCCGGGCTGCACCCCGTACGACGGCGCATCGCCCACCTCCGCGCCAAGGCCATCGCCCCCCGCCGCAAGCCCGGCCCCCACACCGCTCCACGACCCGTCGGCAGCGCCCACGCCCGCGGCGCCATCCGCCGTCGCCGGCGCGACGACCGTGCCATCGCCCTCCGCCGCCGGCACGTCCGACGAGACAAAGTCCGTCGCCGCGAGCGTGGTCCGCACGCCCGCGTCCAACTCCTCCGCAGGACCCTTCTGTCCACCAACAGAGCACCCCAGCAGCGACACACACGCCGAGACCGCAAGCCCCGCCCGCACGCGCGCCGCGACCGCGACCGCCGACCAACGCCGCCGACCGTCCATCCACCCGTGCCGCATCAGGTCTTCCTTCACGGTGCAGCGTCCCGCCTCGCACCGGCTAGAGTCTCCACGCCTCGCCCCGCACACCCTCCCCGCACCACCCCGACCACGGAACCCGCCCCATGAGCGACGACCACACCCCGAAGATTATCGTGGACGACGATTGGAAGTCGCAGGCCCGGGCGGAGAAGGAACGCCTCGCCAAGCAGGCCGCCGAAAAGGCCACCCGCCCCGCCCCCTTCGGCGCCCCGCCCGCCGCCGCCTCGCCCCCGGGCGCCAAGCCCTCCGCCCCGCGTGCCGCCGAGGCCCCGCCCGCGGGCGTTGAGGGCGACGACGAAGACGCCGGCCCTGTCCAGTTCGACGACCTCATCCGGCTCCTCGCGACGCAGGCGCTCATGTACCTCGGGGCCTTCCCCGATCCCCAGACCGGCCGGGCCGTCGTCGCGCTGGATGTCGCCAAGGTCAACATTGACCTCCTCGCCATCCTCGAGGAAAAGACCAAGGGCAACCTGACCGAAGATGAAGCCGCCGTCCTGAAAGGCACCTCGCACGAGCTGCGCATGCAGTACGTCGAGGTGGCCCGCGCCATCCAACGCGCCGTCGCCGAGGGCCGCCTCGGGGCCGACGGAACCATCCGTCCCGCCGGGCCGGCCCCCGGGCAGCCGGGAATCCCCGGCAGCGGACCCCGCGGCGCCGAGCCCCGCGGCCCCATGCCCCCGCTCCGCGGCTGACCCACACGCGCTGAAGCGCACGAAGGCACGCGCACCGAGATCCCCCGCCGCCGGTACCATCGATCGATCGGCCGCCCCGGGACACGTCCACGAGAAGCTCGGGCCAGACGCCCGCACCCGCATCGGACGTTCGCCCGCATCGGAATCCAGCCCCATGGCCCACGAATCACCGAGCGTCACAACCGCAAAGCCCTCGTTCTTCGAACAGCACCACTTCCTGCTCCGCCGGCTTCACTCCCTCACCGGCATCGTCCCCATCGGCGTCTTCCTGCTCGCCCACCTCGTCACCAACTCCTCCCTCGCCTGGGGCCGCTTCGGCCTCCGCGGCCAGGGCGCGGACCTCTCCATCGCCGAGGGCGGCGCCCGCTACTTCCAGCACGAGGTGACGTGGATCAACACGTCCATCCCCCACCTCATCCTGATCGAAATCACCCTCTGGGCGTCCATCTTCTTCCACTCGGCGCTGGGCGTCGTCTACGCCGTCTCGGGCAAGTCCAACCTCCAGCGCTACGCCTACCAGGACAATTGGCGCTACACCGCGCAGCGCTGGACCGGCTACCTCGGCATCCTCTTCATCTTCTACCATGTCGCCACCCTGCGTTGGGGGTGGAGCTTCCTCGTCCCCGGCGGCACCCACTGGAGCCACCACTTCGCCGCGAGCACCCTCGCCGCCGCCATCAAGGGCTCCACCTCCACCATCACCCCCGCCGGCTTCGTCGTGGCCGGCCTCTACTTTGCCGGCATCACCGCCCTCGTCTTCCACTTCGCCAACGGCCTGTGGACCGCCGCCATCACCTGGGGCCTCACCATCTCCGCCGCAGCCCAGCGCCGCTGGGGCTACGCCTGCGCCGGCATCGGCGCCGCCCTCATGCTCGCCGCCTGGTCCGCCCTCGGCGGGGCGCTCGCCCTGGACTACGACGTCGCCCACGCCGTGGAGAAAGACCTCATCGTCGAGGAGCACGGCATCGAGACCTACCACGAACTCATCGAGAAATACAAGATGCAGCCCTCCGCAAACAACCCCGCCGAGGCGGTGAACGCGGCCGCCACCACCCCCGAATAGGCTGCTCTTCCAGACAGGCAAGAATCTCCACCGTCCGGCAAGCATTTCCCCGCATCGACCACCGCCCCCCGGCCGAATCCAAACAGACACCGCGGGTCTCTGGGCTGCCACAGAACAGCCCCCGCCCGCGTCGGAGAACCCAGGCATGCAGGACCATCGCGTCATCGTCGTCGGCGGCGGGCTCGCAGGCCTCGCCGCGGCCGTGCGCCTCGCCGAGCAGGGCATGTCGGTGGATCTCTTCAGCATGGTGCCCGTGAAGCGAAGCCACTCGGTGTGCGCGCAGGGCGGCATCAACGCCTGCAACGAGGTCGCCCGGCAACAGGGCTACTCCGAGTACGAGCACTTCGACGAGACCATTTACGGGGGTGACTTCCTCGCCGACCAAGGACCGGTCTTGGAGATGGCCAACATGGCCCCCAAGATCATCGACCTGCTGGACCGCATGGGCGTTCCGTTCAACCGCACCAGCGAGGGCCGCCGGGACCTGCGGCTCTTCGGCGGAAGCCTCGTGAAGCGCACCCACTTTGCGGGAGCCACAACCGGTCAGCAGCTGCTCTATGCCCTCGACGAGCAAACCCGGCGCTACGAGGCCGAGGGGAAGATCCGCAAGTACGAGTTCTGGGAGTTTTTGTGGCCGATCGTCACCGGTTCGGGCGACGACCGCCGCTGCGTCGGTGTGGTGGCGCAGGACATGCGCACGATGCAGATCCGCTCCTTCCGCGGCGGGGCCGTGGTGATGGCGACGGGCGGCAACGGCCTGATCTTCGGCAAGAGCACGAACAGCGTGATCTGCACCGGCGGCGCCGCGAGCCGCTGCTACCAGGCCGGCGCTTGGTACGCCAACGCCGAGATGATCCAGGTGCACCCCACGGCCATCCCGGGCGCCGACAAGTGCCGCCTGATGAGCGAGTCGGCCCGCGGCGAGGGCGGCCGGGTCTGGGTGCCGCGGAAGAAGGGCGACACCCGCCCGCCGCAGCAGATCCCCGAGGCCGAGCGCTGGTACTTCCTCGAGGAGAAGTATCCCTCCTACGGCAACTTGGTGCCGCGCGACATCGCGACCCGCGAGATCTTTGAGGTGTGCGTCAGCCTGGGCATGGGCGTCGATGGGCAGAACCAGGTCTATCTCGACCTGACGCACAAGGACGCCGACTACCTGACCCGCAAGCTCGGCGGCATCATGGAGATCTATGAGAAGTTCGTGGGCGACGACCCGCGGCACGTCCCGATGAAGATCTTCCCCGCCGTTCACTACACCATGGGCGGCCTCTGGACCACGTACACCGATGGCGCGTACCGCCCGCAGACGCCGGCCAAGGGCCACAAGACCGGCATGCGCCCGCCCATCGACGCGACGCCCGGCCACGGCATGCAGCCCGGCGCGGTGAACAACATGATGACCAACATCCGCGGGCTGTACGCCTTCGGCGAGGTCAACTTCGCGTACCACGGGGCCAACCGCCTCGGGGCGAACGCGCTGCTCTCGTGCGTGTTCGACGGCCTCTTCTGCGGCCCCAGCGTCGCGAACTACGTGGCGCAGTCGTCGGCGGAAGCGCCTGTCGACAAGCTGCCGCAGTCGGTGTTTGACGGTGCCACGCAGATGGAGGCAGACAAGCACCAGCGCCTGCTCGCCACGGCGGGCGACGCCGCGGGCGACCCGAAGCTGAACCCCTACATCATCGCGAACGAGCTGGGCGAGGAGATGACGGCGGCGAGCACCGTCGTCAAGAGCGAGGCCCGCCTGCGGCAGGCGCTGGGCAAGGTGTCCGAGCTCCGCGACCGCTACCGCCGCGTGCAGCTCGGCGACGCGGCGATGTGGACCAACCAGAGCCTCTCGTTCGCCCGGGCCGTCGGCGACATGCTGATCCTCGCCGAGGTCGTGCTGCTGGGCGGCCTGGAGCGGCGTGAGAGCCGCGGCGCCCACTTCCGCACCGACCACGAGGAGCGGAACGACGAGCGTTTCATGGCCCACTCGGTGAGCGAGTACCAGCCCGCGTCGGCCGACCACCGCCTGTGGTTCCAGCCGGTCCGCGCCGGGCTGGTGGAGCCGCGCAAGCGGACCTATGGCAAGAAGGACGCCGGCCCGACGCCGACGAAGTCCCCCGAACTGGCCGCCGCGGCGACCTGACCGCGCCGGAACGTGCGGGGCCATCGCCCCGCACGAGGAGCCAACCGCCGACCGCCGAGCGCCGACCGGGCCCTCGGCCCGGAACCGTCTGACCGCTTGCACCTCGGGCCGGCCTCGGCCCGACGGATGATCTGAGGGCGACCACCCATGGCCACGATGACCGCTCACGCCGCCTCTTCCAGCACCCGCGCACGCGTCCCGACGAAGGCCGAGCGCGACGCGAACCGCGCCCGCGCCGCCGGCAAGCGCACCGTCGTCTTCCGCATCAAGCGGTGCGACGGCCCGGGCAAGCCCTTTTATTGGGAAGAGTTCGACGTGCCGGTGAGCAACGGTGCGAACGTGATCTCGTGTTTGCGGACGATCGCGTCCAACCCGGTGACCCGCACCGGCAAGAAGACGACGCCCGTGGTCTGGGACTCGGGCTGTCTTGAGGAAGTCTGCGGCGCCTGCACGATGGTCATCAACGGCGGCGTGCGGCAGTCGTGCTCGTGCCTCATCGACGAGTACGCCCCGCTTGCGGGCGATGTCGTCACGCTGGAGCCGATGAGCAAGTTCCCGGTCATCCGTGACCTGTGGGTGGACCGCGAGCGGCTCTTCCACAACCTCAAGCGCGTGAAGGCCTGGGTCCCGATCGACAGCACGTTCAACTTCGGCCCCGGCCCCGCCGAGCTGCCCGACACGCAGGGCGTGCGGTACGACCTCTCCACCTGCATGTCCTGCGGCTGCTGCCTGGAGGCGTGCCCGCAGTTCAACCTCGAAGAGGACGCGAAGTCGTGGGACACCTCGTTCATCGGGGCCCACGCTATCAGCCAGGCCCGGCTCTTCAACGCCCACGAAACCGGTAAGGCCCTGAAGAAGGACCGTCTCGACGCCCTCATGGGCCCCGGCGGCGTCTCCGACTGCGGCAACGCCCAGAACTGCGTGAAGGTCTGCCCCAAGGGCATCCCGCTGACCGAGTCCATCGCCGCGATGGGCCGGGCCGTGGTGCTGCACTCGATCGGCAAGTTCTTCCAGGCGAAGTGATCAGCTTCAAGCGATCCGCGTCCGGCGGTGGGGCCTTGCGGTTGAGCCGGCGCGGTTCACGGGATCGTGCCGCCCGGAAGCCGCCGACGCGATCGGGCGGCCGTTGAGCGATGTTCATCCTCTCAACGGCCACGTGGCCGATGGCACGCGATCTACACGCGCCTTCAACGGCTCGCCGCCGGCGAGAACTCCGCCGAACGCCTCAGCTGGTGGGCGACGAATCGCATCATCCAGCCCGCGTCAACGCTCGCCGCGGTGGTCATGGTCAGCCGCGAGTCCGTGCCGTCCGGGTCGTTGCTGAGCATCGCCACGGGGTTTTCAATGGAATCGCCCGGCGCGATCCACAGCACGGCGTCGATGTCGTCGCTCTCCGCGTCCATCGCGAGCAGCGCGGAGTAAAAGGCCTCGTCATCGCCGGCGTGCTCGGCCCGCAGCAGCCGCGCGCGGGCGATGGTGTCGGTCATGGACGCCGGGGCATCAGCCGCGGCGAGCAGGCCCAGCGGCTCGGCGCCCGCGGCGGCGAGCGGGGCAAACTCTGACGCGAGCCGATCACGCACATCCGCGGACAGCGGGCCCGGGGCGGCGACGAAGAGTCCAAAGCCGCTGAGCGAGGGCGCGGGAGCCTCGGGAAGGTCGCCGGTGTCGATGCCGCTCGAGGCGTGGGCGGCCGCGTGGCCCTCCGCGGCAATCGCGGCGGCCATCTCTTCTTCGGCGCGATCCCATTTCTCCTCGGCCGCGGCCCACTGGCGCTCGGCCTCGGCCCAGGCGGCCTCCCAGGTCGCCTCGCCGCCGGACACCGAAACCGCCACGCTCGGTGAACGCCGCGTTGCAAGGATGATCATCCCCGCGGCAAAGAGCACCGCCATCGCGAACACGAGCCCGAACACCACCGCGGGCGTCAGCGCCATCGGCGGGCCGGAGCGGCGCAGCACGCCCTGCCGGCGACGCATGCGGTCCAGCGCATTCGCGCGGCGACGCGCGACGCGCTCACGGGCCGAGGCGAGCTGCTGCGCGGCCGTGCGACGCGGGGCGCGTTCCGCGGGCGCGGCACGCCGGCCGGCACGCTCGGCCTGGGCGGACGCAGCGCGGGCGAACGCGGCGAACGTTGCACGCATCGCGGGGTCGACCGACTCGGCCCCGGGCATCGCGGCACCGCCCGCGACGCGGTACCGGCCCGTCCACCACCCCGTCACGCGGATGTGCGGGCGGGCAGCACCACCCACAGCAGCACGCCCTGCCGCGGCGGGGGGCAGCGGCGGCGGCGTGGCGGAGAACGCGGCGGCCCGAGCGGCCGGCGCGGGCGAGGTCCATTCCGGCTCGGCCTCCGCTGCCGGCGAGCCGCCGCCGCGCATGCTCGGCAGCTCGGCCGGCTTAAACGCGAACGGGTCGCTGGCGGACAGCAGCGCGACCACGTCGGCGAGCATCTCGGCGCAGGTCGCGTAGCGCTTGTCGTACTCCGTCATCGCCCGGCGGACGATCCAGCGCAGGGCCTCGGGGCAGCGCTTGGTGATGCGGCTCAGCCCGCCGTGCGCGGGGAAGGAGTTCTCGACGACGCTGAAGAGCACCGCGCCGACCGCGTAGACGTCAAAGCGTGCGCCGTCGATCTGGTGCACCTTCACGCCGCGCAGGGCCTGCCGCACCAGCTCGGGGTCGCGGAAGTACTCGGTGCCGTGCGTGGTCAGCGTCATCGCCGAGCGCAGCGGCGTGACGAGGCCCAGATCGACGAGATGGGCGCGGCCCGTCTCGGCGTCGACGATGATGTTGTCGGGCTTCACGTCCTTGTGCCAGAGGCCGCCCTCGTGGTACTGCTTCAGCGTGGCGAGCAGGTCGGCGACGTAGCCCAGCGCCCGGGCGAGCGACGCCCCGCCCAGCCCCTCGGGCCCCGCCTGCGCGTGGAGCCGGCCCGTCGCCACCGTCAGGCTGTCGCCCGGCACGAACCGCGTCACATAGAAGAACCGCTCGGGCGTCAACTCGTGCTCGAGCACGAGGCCCATGTTCCGCGCCGCGTCCAGCGCCCGGCTCTCGCGCACGATCTGCGGCAGGCTTGACCCGTCGGCCAGGCTGAACGACTTGATGACCACCCGGCCCACGTCGGCCTGGCCGCGCTTCGCGAACGCGGCGAGCTTCGCCGGCAGCGGCTCCGCGACGTACAGCTTGCCGCCGCTGCCGCCGCCCGCGAGGGAGCCGACGATCTCGTACCCCTCAAACGTCGCGACGGCCCGGTTCCCCGGCACGCCCACGGGTCGGTCCCGCGTCGGCGCCGCGGCCACCACGTCCACGAGGCGCCGCTCGACCGACTCCGCCACGCCGCGCAGCCCGATGAGCCGCGCCGGGTGCCCGATGAAGACGCGGTACAGGCACGCCGCGGCGGCCCGCACCTCGGCGCTGAGCGCCCGGCCGTAGTGCGACGCGGCGCTCCACCGGCCGATGACAACGCTCAGGACGATCAGCGGCGCCACGACGCACGCCACGACCAGCGCCCCCACGCAGCGGAGCAGATCCTTCACGACGCCGCTGACGAAGCGCCACAGGTGCATCGTCAGCGCCCCGACGCCCCTGGCCGCGGCAAAGACCAGCCACCCGCCGACGATGGCCGCCACCGCCACCGCCACCGCGATCAGCAGCACCCCGATGCCCTCGACCATCGCTCAGACCCCCTCGAAGCCATCGGAACGCCCCGGGCCGAACCGGGGCTGAACCTGGGCTGAACCCGGGCCGGCGATCACGGCCTCGCCGCCCCGCCCGCGTGACGATTCACCCGGGCCACGAGCCGCTGAGCCATCGCTCGTCCGCGGCACGCAGGGCCAGGTGCCGGTGGTAGATCTCGCCGACGGCCTCATCAAAGTGCGCGTCCGCCGACTTGTCCGCCACCGAGACGCCCGTGGTGTTGGGGGAAGGGTCGAGTCCGTTTCGCCCAAGCTCACCCGCCTCCTCCGCGGTGAAGCTGAACTTGGTCACCACCTCCAACAGCCGACTCCGCAGAAGATCCCGCACCCGGGCCAAACGCCGGCTCACCGTCGGCTCGCTCACGCCGACCTGGGCGGCCACGTCCTTGCCCGACAGGCCGTCCAGCACGCGCATGCGATAGATGGAAAAGTCCAAAAAGTCGCAGTCGGCCTCCACCGCCCGGATCGCCGCCTCCACCTTCGCCCCAAACACCGCCCGTTCGTACGCCTCGTCCGCCGCGGGGGCGGCCGACGCCACCATCCACGACTCGTCCAGCTCGGACGCCGCCTTGCCCCCACCCCGCTTCTGCGCGCTCTTCTTGTCCATCGCGTCGCCCAGCACGTGCTTGGCGATCGCCAGCAGCCACGTGCTGAACCGGGCCCCGCGCGAGGGGTCAAAGCGATCGATCGAGCCCGAGAGCGCCGCGAGGGTCTCCTGCGACAGATCCTGCACGGTTTCCGGACTGATCCGCCCCCGCCCCCACTTGGCGAGCTGCGTCCGCACCACCGGCCCAAAGGTTTGCCAAAGCTCAAACCAAGCGGCTTCTTCGCCGCTGCGCAAGCGCTGGAGGAAGCCGGTGGTGGGCGATGGCAGCATGGTGTTCGGTTGTCCCGGGGGTACGGGCGAGACTCGCCGGCCCGCGGCGCGCCCTCGGCCCCGCACATCGGCCGCCGCGACGCCCGCACGCCAAGCGTACCCGCGTCGCCCCGCACACCCGGCCTGAAATGTCGGCCGCGGATTTCCCAACTACTCCTCGTCCGCCCGTTCCCTTGCCGGGCCGAGCGGGCCCGGAAGGACGCGAGGGGCAGGTGGACCACCCACCCGCCCCCTGCCCGGCCGGACCGGGAACAGAACCGGGGCACAGGCGACGATCGCGCCGCGCGAAACCGCCGCCCCCCGCCCCCCAATGCAACCACACCGCCGAGGCAAGTGACCTCCGGCGGGCGCACGGAAAGGACGAAGGCCATGGGCGCTGTTGTGAAGGGCATCGTGAGGATCGTGGTGGTCGGCGGCCTGGTGGGCGGTGGCGCGGCGTTTCTCGCCGAGACCGTCCGTCCCGGGAGCGTCCGCGCCATCCTGCACCAGTCGGGCCACGCCGTCGCGACGGCCATCGACCGCAACATCGACGACCCCGCCGCGCTGCGGGCCCAGCTCGTGCAGTTGCAGGCGGAGTACCCGCAGCGCATCGCCGCCGTTCGGGCCGACCTGGGCGAGGTCGAGGACCAGATCGCCCAGGTGGGCCGCGAGCTCGCGATCAGCGAGAAGGTCGTCGCGCTGACGACGGCCGACCTCACCCAGCTCAACGCGCTGGTGGACCGGGCCCACGCCGCCGCCGAGGCCGGCCGCGGGCCGATCATCCGCGTTGCGTTCGAAGGCCGGGCCATCCCGATCGACGAGGCCACCGCCCGCCGCAACCAGGTCGACCAGACCCGCCGCTCGCACGAGGGCCGCGCGACCGATCTCCAGACCGAGATGGGCTACCTGAGCGACCAGCGCGAGCAGCTCACCACCCTGCTCGCCAAGCTCGAGCTCGAGCAGGCCGAGTTCCAGACCAAGCTCTTCCAGATCGACGCGCAGATCGACTCGATCGCCCGCGGCGACCGCATGATCGCGCTCATCGAGGACCGCCAGCGCAGCATCGACGAGCACAGCCGCTACCAGGCCGCGAGCGTCGACCAGCTCACGCAGCGCCTCGACCGCGTCCGCGGCGAGCAGAAGGCCCGCCTGGCCGCCGCCACCACACGCTCCGACGCCCGCGACTACGAGCGCGAGGCCGCGTACCTCGTGGAGTCCGGCACGCCCACGCAGCCCCGCAACGCCGCCACCGTGCAGCCCACCATCATCCGGGGCGACTCTGAGGGCGACGAGGCGGGCGAGCACCCGGGCGAGGCCGTCGTCATCGACCTGCCCTCGATGGTCTCCAACAACTAACGCCCCCCGCGCCCGCCGGGCGATGCCGCCCCCGCGGCGTGCGGGCCACCCTGACGACCCATCCCCTTCCACTCCCCTGCCCCTCGCGGCTCGATCCCGGAGCCGCGAGGGGCTTTTGTTCTCGGCCCCGCCGCCTCGCCCAAGACCGGGGAGATTCCGCCGCCGCCCGGTCATCCGCGGGCCCGCCTCCCGCGTAGTACGCTGGGTGTGTATGCCGTTCGGGGTGAGACCATCATGAGCCTGCTGCAACGGGTCGCCCAGGGCGACGCGCCGGCGGTACAGGAATGCGTCGACGCCTACGGCTCGATGGTCTGGTCGCTCGCGCGGCGGTACCTCGACAACGCCGGGGGCGAGGCCGAGGACGCGGTGCAGGAGGTGTTTCTCGCGGTGTGGCTCGCGGCGTCCAAGTTTGATCCGGCTCGCGGTTCCGAGGCCGCGTTCATCGCGACCCTCGCCCATCGAAAGCTGCTGGACTACCGCCGCCGCGTCACCTCACGCCGGCGGCGCGACGCGCTGGTGCGGCGGAGCGAGGACACCATGGTCCTGACGCCGCCCGGCCCCGACCGCCCCGAGGCCCAGGTCGCGGTCGCCGAGTTCAACCGTCTGCCGGAGGATGAGCGGTGCGTCGTGTGGCTCTCGCTGCGTCACGGGATGACGCATCATCAGATCAGCGAGGTCACGGCTACGCCGATCGGCACCGTCAAGTCGCGCATCCGCCGGGCGTTCAGCCGCCTGGCCGAGCACTTCGACGCCGATCGGACGACCCCGGCCGGAACGGGAGGTGCCGCGTGAGCCCCCTCGACCCCGCCAAGCGCACCCGCCTCTACGAGCTCCTCGCCGACGAGGCACTCGGCGCCATCTCCCCCGAGGACGCGGCCGAGCTTGAGGCCCTCCGCGACCTCGCCGCGAGCGTGGATGACGACGGCCCGCAGCACGCCTTTGACGCAGCCTTTGGCGAGACCCTCGCCGCCGTGGCCGCCGAGCCCGTCGCCACCGACGCGGCCCCCGCGCTGCCGAGCGCCCTGCGGGCCCGCCTCGTCGCCGACGGCCACCGCCTGCTCGCCCGGCCGCAGAGCATTCTGTTCGAGAGCGCTCCCGCCGCGAGGCCCCGCGGCACCCTTACGCCGTGGCTCGCGCTCGCCGCGTTGCTCGCTGTCGCGGCGTCGGTGACGCTGGGCCTCATGGCATCGCGATCGCGCGAGCGGGCCGACCGCCTGGAGGCCGACGCCGCCTCCCTCCGCGAGCGCGTCGAGCAGAACGCCCAGCGCCTCGCCGCCGCGGGCGCGGCGGCGGAGGACCTGCAGCGTCGCCTCGCCGAACGCGACCAAGCCGCGAGCGACGCCGAGCGCCGCCTGGCCGACGCCGCCGCCCGCGAGGTGGCCCTCGCCCGCCAACTCGCCGAGGCGACCAGCGAGCTCGACGAGACCCGCCTCGTCCTGGCCCGCTACGAGGCCCCCGTCGACCCCGCCGAGCTGCAGGCCAACCGGCGCAAGCTCCTCGAAACCCCCGGCACCGTCCGCCTCGCCTGGGCCCCCTTTGACCTACCCGACGCCCCCGCCGAGCAGCGGCAGGTCACGGGCGACGTCACCTGGAACGACGACCTCCAGACGGGCTACCTCCGCTTCGTGGGCCTCGCCGTCAACGACCCGGCCGTCGAGCAGTACCAGGTCTGGATCATCGACGACCGGGGCCTGGAGCAGAAAGTCAGCGGGGGCGTCTTCAACGCCACCGCCGACGGCGAGGTTCTCGTCCCCATCCAGCCCGGCATCGACGTTCGCCGCGTCGCCCTCTTCGCCGTCACCATCGAGGCCCCCGGCGGCACCTGGGTCCCCGACCTGACGCGCCGGGTCGTCGTCGCCCCGCGCGAGGGCTGAGGCGGAGCCGCCGCACGTCGAAACGCGGAAAGCACGCCGTTCGTTATTTGTTCGCATTTCATCCCGGCCATCGGGCACCGCTGGTGGTTGGGCCCCAGGCCGCGCACATCCCCGCCTGGTGGCGGAAACGCTTCTCGGACGATACCTTCTACACGGGTGAGTCGACTACGGACGGTCCGTGGCTCCCCCGCAAGCGCCGGCTCCCCCGGCCCACACCCAGCGCGGCGTCGCGTCGAAGGGGTTCTCCCCGCGTGTTCCTCGACCGTTTCAGCAGGCTCTTCAGCGTTGACATGGGCATCGACCTCGGCACGTGCAACACGCTCGTCGCCGTGCGGGGCCAGGGCATCGTGCTCAACGAGCCCAGCGTCGTCGCTGTGAAAAAGGGCACCAACCAGGTGCTCAAAAACGGCCAGGCCGTCGGCTGGGTCGCCAAGGAAATGCTCGGCAAAACGCCCGGCAGCATCCAGGCCATCCGCCCCCTCAAGGACGGCGTGATCTCCGACTTTGAGATCACCGAGGCCATGCTCACCTACTTCATCAACAAGGTCACCGGCTCCTACCGCATCCTGGGCCCCCGCGTGGTCATCTCGATCCCCAGCGGCATCACCGCGGTTGAGAAGCGTGCCGTGCTGGATTCCGCCGACCGCGCCGGCGCCCGGCGCACCTACCTCATCGAAGAGCCCATGGCCGCCGCCATCGGCGCGGGCCTCCCCGTGGCCGACCCCACGGCCAGCATGATCGTCGACATCGGCGGCGGCACCACCGAGGTCGCCATCATGTCCCTCGCCGACATCGCGACGTGCCAGTCCGTCCGCGTCGCCGGCGACGACATGGACGAGGCCGTCATCAACCACATGAAGCGCACCTACAACCTGATGATCGGCGAGCAGACCGCCGAGCGCATCAAGATCG
>CAZCBN010000017.1:0-38868 GCA_964496975.1 uncultured Phycisphaeraceae bacterium | reverse complement strand
GGGTGCGACTGCTACGCGCGGCTGGAGCCGGACCATGAGAGCACGTTTAAGCGTGTGTACTTTGAGAAGGGGGCGGATGGGGAGGAGTTGATTCGTTTGCAGCCGGTGAACAGCCGGTATGCGCCGCGGGTGTTGCCGCGGGAGATGGTGTCGGGGTTGTATCGGGCGGTGCGGGTGATACGGGAGGTTTGAGGGGGGGCATCGAGGCATCGAGGCAGGTAGGCATTGAGGCATTGAGGGGCTTTGGGGGCGGGGGATTGAGGTGGGGAGTGACGGCTCGGAGAGCCGCCCCACCCGGGAGGGGGGCGGGGGGTAGAGTTTTGGGACTGGGGGTGGGGGATGGCGGAGAAGGCGAAGATGGGGTCGGGGGGAAAGCCCGATGCGAGTCCGACCACCGAGGAGCTTGAACTCCTTCCGCGGTGGGCTCTCGTTGCTTTTGCGGCGAGGTGTGCGGAACGTGTGCAGCGGCTGTATGTCCGGCTTTGGGATGGTGCATCCCCCGAAGTTCGGCAAATGCTCGATCTTTGCCTGTTTCTTTCGGTGTCTGCAGCGCGAAACCCGGACGGTGCAAACGCAGCGGACTTTCGAGCCGTTCAAGCGATGGTCTCGCCCGCGCTCACCGCTGGCGAATCCGCGTACACACGAGCCATCGCTACGAAGGAAAGCTCAGGGTCGAAGGACTTCGAGATCCACGATGGAGAGGCGAGGTCCATCATGCGAGCGCTGCTCGCTGGTCGCGCAGCCGCTTGCGTCGCGGACGTCGTGCTCGCTGCACTCGACCATCGCCGGGCCGCCGGGATGGCGTTCGCCATAACTTCGGATGCAGCGGACGCGGTGACCGATCTCGATTCTCAGGGCTTTCGGTTCGGGTCTTCGGCGCGTCGGGACTTTGAAGTCTTGCGACGGATGGCAGAGACGGAGGGGTGGACGGACGAGACGCCGGTGGATGCGGGGCGGCTTGGGGCGTTGTGGCCGTTTGGGGAGCCGGAGGGGTGGCCAGAGGATGAGCGGACAAAGCCGAAGGCGTTTCGGTTTGTCCTCGACCCGGGCGAGGCCGACGCGGCGACAGTTCTGGAAGTGCTGACGGCCCTTTCTGACCTTCACGAGGCTCACACGGGCTATGCGCTGCGGTATGAAGAGGAAGGGTCGCTGGTCGCCGTGCCCGAGGAGGTCGAGGCATGACGTTGCCCGACTGGGTCGAGAGTGTAAAGGGCCTCGTGGGCGGCCTGCTGGCTCAGCCGATTCGGGCTTCGCGGCGGGCGAGGGCCGCGGCCGCGGCGCTCGCGCTTCCCTTCGCGGCGTCGGTCGCCGAGATGTTCAAGTTGCGAGTGGCGCGGCCTCTGCACGAGCTTGCCGAGAGCAAGATGCAGAAGGTGCGGTCGCAGGACATTGCGGACGCCACGAAGGCACACAATGAGGCGTTGGCGGTGCGCCTGAAGGCTGAGTCGGAGGCCGAGGAACGGCGCGCGAACGCGGAGAAAACGCGGGCGGAGGCTCGGGCGATTGACGAGCGTTCCGCGATCGAGCGCGGGCGGTTTGAGTTGGAACGGATGGAACGGGAGAGGCAGACCGCACGCCAGAATCTTGAGGTGAAGCGGGAGCGGCTTGCTCGGGCGCTTGTCGAACTGAAGCGGAAGGGGGGCGATATCTACCTGCCGGACCCGGAGGACGATGACGATAAGCCGGCCTTGGGCGAGGGCAGTGGGTGAAACGTCGAGGTCCGAGGGTTGATAGAGGACGGGAGGCACACCCATCCCCCCGAGGGGGAAGGCGGGGGGAGCGGGGGGAGAGCGGGAAGGGTCGGCTCGGAGAGCCGACCTACCCAGGCGGGCCACCGGGAGAGGCGGCTCGGAGAGCCGCCCCACCCAGGAGGGCACGGGGGTTTTGGGTTAGTTGCAGCCGAGTTTGACTTTGACGGGGTCGTCGCCGCATTTTTCGATGCCGAGGACGCCGAGGCCTCCGGTGAGGGGGTTTGCGGCGCCTTCGCCTTTGTTGCCGGTGACTTGGCCGATGCCTTTGTTGATGAGGTCGCCCAGGGGGTTTGGCTCTCCGGGTTTGGCGTTGCCGCCGCCGAGGAGGTCTCCGAGGGGGTTTTTGTCGCCGAGGATGTCTTTGAGGGGGCCGCCCTGGCCGCCGTCTTTGCCGCCGCCGAGGAGGCTTCCGACGGGGAAGTTGAGGCAGGTGGAGTTGCAGAGGGGGCCGGGCGCGAAGCGGGTTTGTCCGTCGACGGGGAGGTCGATCTTGGTGCTTCCGCCGCCGACGGGGATGATGAAGGGGTCGATGTCGACGTAGCCGTTGTCGACGGTGAAGCGGATGTCTGCGAAGGACTCGCCGAACTCGCTTGAGGTGTTGATGCCGGCGATGTTGACGGCGGAGGCGACGGGGCCGGCGATCTGGAAGCGGCCGGAGCCGGGGTCGATGATGCCGGCGGCGCGGATGTTCTGGGCGGGGCCGGCCTCGGTGAGCTTGCTGAGGGCGGCGACGGGGACGGAGAGGGTGGTGATGGTGACGGTGGCGGGCTGGTCTTTGCCGGGCTCTTTGGCGATGTCGGCGAAGTAGGGGAAGAAGAAGGCGAGCTTTCCGCTGAACTCCTGGGTGATGCGGTCGACGCGGATGCTGGGCTGGCCGACGGCGACGATGGTGTCCTGGCCGTTGACCTTCTCGACGCGGGCGTTGAAGGCGGCGTCGGTCTGGGGCGCGTCGAGGATGAGGCCGAAGGTGGAGCCGTTGGCGGGGAAGTCCTTCGCGGTGAGCTTGAGCGTGGCCTGGTTGCCGAGGACGGCGGAGGCGACGTCGCTGCCGGCGAGGGCATCGAGCAGGGCGGCGGGGAACTGGTTGACGTTGACGGTGCCGGAGAGGAGGGGGAGGGCCTTTGGGTCGGCGTTGGGCGTGAGCTGGAGGTTGGCGTCGATCTCGTCTTTGCCGGCGCGGACGACCTGGGCGCGGAGGACGCGGGAGTTGTTTCGGCCGGTGGCGGCGCTGGCGGCGATGCGCTCGATGGCGTAGGGGACGTTGCCCTGGAGGACGAGGGGGACGGGGCCGGTGGTGACGGCGGCGTTGACCTGCGCGTTGGCGGGGTCGCCCGGCGGGACCATGAGGTGGGTGAGGTTGATGGTGACGGGGACGTCGCGGTCCAGCCGAGCCGGGGGGGCGGCGGGGGCGGGGGCGGGCTGTCCGGGCGTGGCCGGTGCGGGCGTGTTGGCTGGTTTGTTGAGCTGGGCGTTGGCGAAGGCGGCGGTGAGGGTGTAGTTGAGGGTGGTGGGCTCGAGCAGGGAGAGGGCGTTGCCGGGCTTGAGCGCGACCTTGAGGGGGGAGGCGGTTTTCAGGAGGCCTGTGTCGAGGGTGAGGTTGGCGTTGCCGACGGGGGCGCCGTCGGTGAGCGAGCCCTTGAAGGCGGCGGCGATGGCGCGGCCCTCGCCGGCGGCGGAGATGAGCAGGCCCGGGTCGCCGGCGAGCGGGTCGACGTAGCGGACGATGGGGCCGTCGACGGTGAGGGCGACGTCGACGGGCATGGGCTGGTCTGCGGCGGCGAGGGCGGTGGAGGCGTTCAGGCCCACGTTGATGGGGCCGCTGTTGTCGGCGGGTGTGATGACGCCGGCGAAGGTGGCGGCGACGGGGCCGGTGCCGGTGAGGGGGAGGGAGGCGGTGCCGGTGCCGGTGAGGGTGGCGGCGGCGAGGGAGCGGACGGAGCCGTCGGCCTGTTCAAGGGCGATGTTCTTGAGGTTGAGGGCGAGGCGGGTGAGCTCGGCGTTGAAGGTGTCGCCGGCGGTCTTGGCGGAGAAGGCGACGCGGCCGGGGCGGGTGAGGCCCGTGTTGACGGGGGCGTCGGCGGCGTACATGGCGAGCAGACGATCGACCGCGGCGGGGGTGAGCTCGACGGAGCCGGAGGCGTCGAGCGACGTCAGCGCGGCGAGGGGGCTCGGCGCGGGCGCGGGCGTGTCGGCGTCTGCGGCGGCGGGGGGCGGGGTGAGGGCGGCGCGGTCGATCTGCGCGGCGGCGGTGAGGGTGATGCGCTCGGACTTCACCGAGGCGTTGGTGTTCAGGCGGCCGCGGCTTGCGGGCTTGAAGTTGATGGTGCTGGCGAGGGAGGGGCCCACGAGGTCTTGGACCGGGGGGCGCTGCTGCTTGGCGTCGGGGGGGATGAAGGCCTCGATGAGGGCGGTGGAGACGTTGTCGATGGTGATGGAGCCGGCGGGGAGGGCGGTGTCGGGTGTGAAGGCGGCGGTGCCGTCGGCGTTGCGGGCGAGGAGGCTTTGGAGGGTGAGGTCGACGGCGAGGGAGCCGGGCGCGGCGGCGGCGCCGGGGGCGTCACCGCCGCGGAAGGCGCCGCGGGCGGTGAGGGCGGGGTCTGCGGTGGGCGTGAGGGCGAGGGCGAGGTCGAGCGTGTCAAGGGCGACGGTGCCGCCGGCGGCGGTGCGGAGGCCGATGCCGGCGAGGGCGACGGTGGCGGCGATGTCGGCCCGGGCGAGGAGGGGCGCGCCGTCCTTGCCGAGGGGGACGGTGGCCTTGGTGAGCGAGGCGGCGAAGGAGCCGGTGGCGGCGGCGCCGCTGGTGCTGGTCCAGGTGCTGCCGTCCTGCATGGGGGCGAGGCGGGCGAGGAGGGGGAGGGGGGCCTTGTGGGTGAGCGTGAGGCCCTGGCCCTGCAGGGTGATGGCGTCGGGCGTGTAGCGGAAGGCGCCGTTGAGGGCGACCTGCTGCGAGGTGCCGGTGATGGTGATGTCGGCGGCGGGGCCCTTTGGGTCGGCGATGGTGGCGGCGCGGAGGGCGAGGTCGAGCGTGGGGCCGATGTCTTTGGCGACGTCGACGCCCGAGGCCTCGAGGAAGGGCTGGGCGATGATGGTGGAGAGGCCGGTGAGGGTGGCCTCGCCGGTGAGCTGCTCGGGCAGGCCCGGGCGCGGGGCGCCCTCGGCGGTGAGGAGGCCCTTGGCGTTGATGTCGGCGTTGAGGGTGCCGGCGGGCTGGCCGTCGACGCTGAGGCCGCCGGTGACGTTGGCGCTGAGCCCCTGCGCGAGGCTCGGGACGTTGACGGCGAGGCGGAGGGGCGCGGTCTCAAAGGTGCGCCGCGGCTGGCCCTCGACGGTGAGGGAGCCGCGGGTGGTGCCGAGGTCGACCGTCGCGGCGGCGGCGAGGGCGCGGAGGTCGCCCTTGGCGAGATCGTCGAGGTTGACGTCGAGCGTCGTGACCTGCGCGGCGAGGCGGCCCACGGAGGTGACGGCGGCGGCGGGGTTGTCCTTCAGCAGGGCCTTGGCGATGGGCGTGAGGCCGGTGGTCTCCATGTTGAAGGGGGCGTTGTCGTCGAGCGTGAGGCGCTGGTTGTCGAGGCGGAGCGAGCCGCCGGCGGCGAGACGGTCGGCCTTCGCATCGAGCGTGACGCGCAGGGGGGGGATCGCCGGGGCCGCGGCAGGAGCAGCGGACGCGGCGGGCGCGGCGGGCGCAGGCGCCGCGAGGGTCTCGGCCTGCACGGCGAGGGTGAGCGTGGGGCCCAGGGCCTCGATGATGTTGATGTTGGCGCTCGGGGGGATGAAGGGCTGCACGACGGCGAGCGCGAGGTCGGTCGCGGTGATCTCGCCCGCGACGCTCGGGGCGGCGGGGCTGATCTGGCCCTGGGCGTCGAGCAGGTTCGCGGCGTTGATGTTGGCCGCGAGCGTGCCGGCGGGGCGGCCGTCGAGCTCGGGCGAGGCGGAGGCGGTGAGCTGCACGCCTTGCGCAAGGCCCCGGGTCACGAGCGCGATCTCGCTGGGCGGCAGGCGGAGCTGCTGCGGCACGGGCGCGACGCCGGGCTGCGTGGGGACGCGGAGCGTGGCGGCGGTCTCGGTGAGGCGGAGGGTGACGTCGGCGGCGAGGGCGGCGAGGCTCAGCGGCTTCGCCGCGCCGGCGCCCTGCTGCGGCGGCAGGGGGAGGCTCAGGGTGTTGATGCAGACCTCCACGTCGGGGTAGGTGCGCATCTCGGCGGTGCCGCCGGGGCCCAGCAGGCTTGCGCGTTGCTCGGCGGGCATGAGCGCGGCGAGCAGGCGCGAGCTGACACGCGTGAGGGCGGGGCCGGTGTCGCCCGGCGCGGCGACGCGGGTGAGGGTGTTCGCGTCAAAGTCGGCCTGCAGGCGCAGGCGGCTGGCGAACGCCTCGGCGGGCGTGCTGCTCGCGGTGAGGTCGAGCGTGGCGATGGGCTGGCCCGCGGGCTTGTCGAGCGCGATGTTGAGCGTGGCGGTGTCGGCCACGGCGGCGAGCTCGCCCCCAAGGCCGGCGAGCGCGTCCAGCAGCGCGATGGGCACAGCGTCCAGCGCGACGGTGCCCTGCGCGGAGGCGGCCTTGCCGTCGGGCAGGCCCGCGGGGGAGAGCGCGTCGTTCACGGTGAGGCTGATGCTGATGGGGCGCGGGTTGGTGGCCTGCGTGGCGCCCTGCGGGCCGTAGCCGGCGGTGCCCTGGATGGTGATGTTCACCTGCGGGTCGGTGGAGGCGGGGTTCGTCGAGGCGGCGATGACGGAGTCTTTGATCTCGATGGCCGCGAAGCCGACCTTGCCCGCGGTCTGCGCGGCGAGCTGGTCATCGGTGAGGCGGAGGGCGAGGCGCTCGATGTTGATGCGCACGTTCAGCGGCGGCACGGGCGGCACGGAGGCGCCGGCCCGCGGCGCGGGGGAACCGGGCTGCGAGGAGGGGGAGGCCGGATCGGCGGTGCCTGGCGCCGCGGGATCGGTGTCGCCCGGCGTGGCGGGGGGCGCCGGGGAGCCGGCGGCGGACGGGGCGGGCAGGTTCAGGATGCGCTGCAGGTTGGTGAGGCCGGCGGCGTCGCGCGTGAGGGAGAGATCGCCCGAGACCTTCACGAGTGTCTGCGCGGAGAGGTTGGTGGCGATGCCGAGCAGGCCGCGGGTGACGGTGATGCGGACATCGCCGACGGCGGCGCCGGCGTTATCGGCGAGCGTGGCGTCGACGCGCTGCTCGCCGAGCCAGGACAGGCCCAGGGTGTTGATGGTGAGCGAGCCGTTGATCTGCTTGGCGGCGATCTGCTCGATCTGGCCCTTGGCGATGGGGCCGGCAAGGGCGGGCAGCAGCGCGACGATCGCGGCGAGCACGATGATGAGGACGACGGCGAGCTTGAGGAGCGTGCCGCCCAGCGTGCGGTGCTTGCGGGGCCGGCGGGCCTTGGGTGCATCGGAAGCGGGGCGAGGGGTCGCGTCTGGATTCGCGTTGGGCGCCACGGCGTGTCCTCCCGGAGCAATGGGCGGCGCCGGGGGCCGGTCGCGTGGGGCGCGAACGGGCATGGCACAGCCGGCGCGTGCCCGATGAGGGTACGCCGGCGGAGCGGAGAGACTTTGCGGATGCAGGCCGCGTGCTGCGCGGAGGCGTGCGCGCGGGGGCTGGGCGTGCACGGGCGGCACGGCCGCGCGGTTCTTCGGTCCGCAGGGCATGGAAGGCCGCGGGAGCCGAGGGCGCTCGGGACGTCGCCGGCGACCGGGCCTTTCGGGAGGCGGGGCCGGGTGGCGGGATCAGCCCTCTTCGGCCTTGGCGATCTGCCACTCTTCGAGTTCGATGGGGGCTTGGCGGCCGAAGATGGTGACGAGGACGCGGACGAGGCCCTTGTCGGGCAGGAGCTCGTCGACGGTGCCCTCGTAGCTGGCGAAGGGGCCTTCCTTGATCGTGACGTGCTCGCCCTTCTCGAAGGTCATCTTGATGACCGGCTGGTCCTCGGGCTTGCGGCTGTCCATGAGCATCTTCTCGATCTCGTGGAGGGCCATGGGCGTGGGGCGGCCGGCGGTGCCGACGAAGTCGCCCACGCCCGTGGTCTCCTTGATGAGGAAGAAGACGTCCTGCGGGATGCGGCCGTCGGGCTCGAGTCGCATCTCGACGAAGACGTAGCCGGGGTAGAGCTTGGTCTCGGTGATGCGCTGCTTGCCGCCCTTGATGGTCTTGGTCTTTTCCGTCGGGACGAGGATGCGGCCCACGAGGTGCTGCATGTTCTCGATCTGCACCTTGCGGAGCAGGGTCTGCTGCACGCTCGACTCTTTGTTGCTCGCGACGCGGAGCACGAACCAGTCCATGCCCTCCTGGCGGACGGTGTCGGTGTCCTGGAGCAGGCCGGCCTTCTCCTTGACGGCCTCGGGGGCGGGTGCGGCGGCGGCGTCGTGGTCGTTGCGGGCGTTCATGGGTGGGTGGGCCTCGGTGCGGGGGCGCGGGGTGCGGTGCGGTGCGGGCGGTGCGGGACGGAGAGGGCGAAACAAACAGGGCGGGACGGGGCCTCAGGATGTCTGGAGGACGCCGACGAGCTTGAAGAACTCCTGGAACCCAAGGTCCACCGCGAAGAGCACCGCGGCGATGAGGAACGACGCGACGATGACCACCTGCGTGGAGCCGATGACCTCCTTGCGGGTGGACCAGTTGACCTTGCGCATCTCGCCGTCGGTGTTGATCAGGAAGTCCACGCTCCGGGCGTTCATGCCGACGAGCCAGAACACGACGACCGCCCCGGCCGCGATGAGCAGCCCGGCGACGCCCGCCTGGAGATAGATCAGCGGGAAGATCGGCACCGAGCTCCACGACCCGCTCGCCACCGCCGCCGCGGCGCGCGGCGCGGGGGGAAGGGCCGAGGCATCGGGCACAGCCGGGTCGGAGATAGCCGGATCGGGCACAGCCGGGGCCGCGGGCGCCGCGACGCGGAGCGACCGCGCCTGCGTGGGGCTGAAGACGTCGGCGTTCAGCCGCAGCTCGCCAACCTCGACCGCGACGCTGCCGCCCTCGCGCACGGCCGACACCACCGACGCGGTGCCGAGCACCACGGGCGAGGCATCGGCGTCATCGCCCTGGCCCACCAGCTCGACCCGCTCGCCCGGCGTGAACGCCGGGGCCTCGGGCGACGCGGCCACCACGGCCCGCCACGCCCGCACCGGCAGGTCGATCGCGCTCAGCTCCTGCCACGCCCACGCGGCCGCCGCGAGGAACACGACGCCGGCGCACACGGCCGTCAGGGTGCGGACCCAATACCCCTGCCCGGGCTTTCGGATGGCGAGCGACATGACGGACATCTCCCAAGGCAAACCGGACCGAACACGCCGTACCGAACACGGTCACGCGCGAGCGAACAGACGGGAACGACCCGCGGGGATCATTGGGCCGCACGGGCGGCGTTGTGCCCCGGACGGGACAGGCCGGCCTGAGCCCGGCTTGGCTGAGCCCCGCTTGGCTGAGCCCCGCTTGGCCGAGCCCGCGAACGCAAGGCCCGGCGTCGGCGACTCACAACGCCCGGACAACGCCCGGCAGATGTCCGCTGCGGCCGAGTGGGCCGAGCGGGCCGAGTCCGGCCGAACGGGCCCCCGAGTCGGCCCGGTGTGGGCCTCAGCCCGCCGAGGCGTGCCCGCCTTGGCGGCCTTTCGCGGCCCGGGCCCTTGGGCCGCCCGTCAGGGCCAGGCGGCGCACAGCCCCGCGGCGTGCACATCCATCGGGTGCCGGCGTCGTCCGATGCCCCCGGGCCGGGCCGGGGAAGGGCTGTTCAACACGGCAGGAGGGACTCGAACCCCCGACCGGTGGATTTGGAATCCACTGCTCTACCAACTGAGCTACTGCCGTAGGGGGGCGAAGGGGGGACTCGCCATTGGCCACTGGGCATCGGGGCAGATGCCTTTCCCCAGTGGCCGATGGCCGATGGCCGATCCCCTGTCTCTTACTTCCGCTTGATCTTGTGCAGCGTGTGCTTGCGGAGGCGGGGGCAATACTTGTTGAAGCCCTCCTTGAGCTTGTCGTCGATGCCGCCCTTGACGTTGATCGTGGTGCGGTAGTTGAGGTCGCCGGTCTCCGAGCACTGGAGCCAGACGTACTCGCGAGCCATGGATTTCTTCTTGGCCATCGGTCGGTCACCTTTTCAGGGCATTGGGCGGAGAGCAAAGTGCCGCGACTGCGCTGGCCGCCGCGGCGTGTGGTTCAATCAGGGGCGCCGGGTCAGGCCCGGGTCAGGCCCGCATCGGGCCCACTTCAGGCGATGATCTCGGTGACGGTGCCCGAGCCGATGGTGCGGCCGCCCTCGCGCACGGCGAAGCGGAGGCCCGTCTCCATGGCGACGGGCTTGTCCATCAGGTCGATCTCCATCGAGACGTTGTCGCCCGGCATGCACATCTCGGCGCCGCCCAGCAGCTTGATGCTGCCGGTCACGTCGGTGGTGCGGAAGTAGAACTGCGGGCGGTAGCCGTTGAAGAACGGGGTGTGACGGCCGCCCTCTTCCTTGCTGAGCACGTAGATCTGGCCCTTGAACTTGGTGTGGGGCTTGATGCTGCCGGGCTTGCAGATGACCTGGCCGCGCTCGATCTGGTTCTTTTCGACGCCGCGGAGGAGGACGCCGACGTTGTCGCCGGCCTGGCCCTGGTCGAGGGTCTTGTTGAACATCTCGACGCCGGTGACCGTGGTGGCGAGGTTGTCCTTCACGAGGCCGACGATCTCGGCGGGGTCGCCCACCTTGACGATGCCGCGCTCGATACGGCCCGTGGCCACGGTGCCGCGGCCGCGGATGCTGAAGACGTCCTCGACGCTGATGAGGAAGGGCTTATCGATCTCGCGGACGGGCTCGGGGATGTGCTTGTCGAGCACGTCGAGCAGCTCGTCGATGGGCTTGCAGGCGGCGTCGTCGTGCGGGTTGTTCAGCGCGACGTTGGCCTGGCCGCGGACGATCGGGGTGTCGTCGCCGGGGAAGTTGTACTTGTTGAGCAGGTCGCGGACTTCCATCTCCACGAGCTCGAGCAGCTCGGGGTCGTCGACCAGGTCGACCTTGTTCAGGAAGACGACGATGTGCGGCACACCCACCTGGCGGGCCAGCAGCACGTGCTCGCGGGTCTGGGGCATGGGGCCGTCGGCGGCCGACACGACCAGGATCGCGCCGTCCATCTGGGCGGCGCCGGTGATCATGTTCTTCACGAAGTCGGCGTGGCCCGGGCAGTCCACGTGGGCGTAGTGACGCAGCGTCGTCTCGTACTCGGTGTGCGAGGACGCGATCGTCACCGTCTTGTTGGCGTCACGCACGGTGCCGCCCTTGGTGATTTCCGCGTAGCTCTTCACCTCGCCGCCGAACTTGGCCGCCGAACGCGCCGAGAGCGCCGCCGTCAGCGTGCTCTTGCCGTGGTCGATGTGCCCGATCGTGCCGGTGTTGACGTGGGGCTTGGTCCGCTCGAACGTTCCCTTGGCCATCGCTTGATCCTCGCTGAACTCGCCGGCCTGCGCGGCCGATGCGGCCTGACTCGTGAACCCTGGGGTCGCTTCGCGGTCACCGCCGCGTCGAACGCGGCGGTGGGGCTCGGAGACCCGCCCCGCGGCGAAGCCCCCGTTCTTCCGGCGATCAAGCCCTGCCGCGTCGGCCGTGGATCGCGGCGGCTGAGAACACCGATCTTTCTTCGTCGCCCCCTCGGCCCGCCCGGACCCACGCCGGAGAGGCCCACCCCCCCGGACCCACGCCGGGAAGGACGCAATCCTTCGAATCGACCCGCCCCCGCGCCCCGACGACGCGCCGGACGGGACCCCAACACTAGGAGGGCCCCAACCCTATGTGGGCAAGCCCCCCGCGGCGAACCCGCGACCACCGGGAACCGCGACGACCAGGAACACGTTCCCGCGTCGCCCTCCCTGCGTCGCCCCCCCCGCGGCCGCGGCCTGCGCCTCGGAGACGACCGGCCCCAAAGAGCCCGCCCTCCCGAAGAGCCGCCGCACCGGAGAACACCCACATTGGTGCAGACGCCCCGCCGGCCGTGCCCACCACGCCGACAGAACCCAACGCCCGCCCCCCGCACCCGTCCCTGGCCACCCTCGCGCCCCCGGCCCGCGGATCGCCCCGGCCATGCCGAAGACATGCCGAGGGCCCGACGACCGGGTGTCGGAGTGGACAGGATTGTCTAAGCCGCTGGCGGGATTTGAACCCGCGACCTCACCCTTACCAAGGGTGCGCTCTACCACTGAGCTACAGCGGCGACGATCCACGAGTTTTTCCGAAAAGCCTCATCCAAAGGCCCCACCCCACGCCCGCGAACCCAACCATACACCGATCGATGCACGGTGCCGGGCTCGCCGACCGAGCGGACTAAGGCCGCCGCGTCCCTCCCGCGGCGGGTGCTGGTCGGCCAGACGCCGAGTCCAGACACGATAACCGCCCGGGAGGAGGATTCCTCGTCGGGCGGTCCTCGCATGGTACACGTCGGGGCGAAGGGGTCAACTGCGGCCCTCCCGCGGTCGACCGACAATCGCCCGAATCTGGGGAAACCGCCGCGCCGAACCCCTCCGCCGGGCCTGACCCCCTCGCCCCACGGGACGTTCCGCCTGCCCGACCGGTCGATGGCACGCCCCGGCGGTGGAATGAAGACCCCGGCCGCGAGGGTTGCTTGCCAGCGTCACAGGCCTTTGGGAACCGATCGTCGGCGGGTAGGCTTCACCTGTTCAGGTGATTCTCGCCGCCGGGTCCACCCGATCCCGCACCGACGAAGCCCAGAGGCGAAACCCAGCGCCGAAGCCCCGAGCCGAAACCACAGAGAGGCACGCCCGCCATGCCAACGTCCTCCGCCACGCCCGCCCCGCGGCCCGCCTCCACCCCCGCCCCGGCGGCGCTCGTCGCGGCCTCGGCCGCGGCGGTTGCGATCCTCGCCGCCGCCCCCGCCTCGGCCACGTGGTCCATCGTCGCGGCGGACACCCGGACGGGCGAGGTGGCCGCCGCCTCGGCCACGTGCCTCACCGACATCGACCTGCTGCAGGAAACGCCCGTGGTGCTGGTGGGCGTCGGCGCCGCCACCGCCCAGGCCCGCGTGGACACCACCGCCGGCAACCGCGGGGCCATCCGCACGCTGCTGCTCGACGGCGTGGACCCGCAGGCCGTGCCCGCCCTCATCCCCGACGGCCTGCTGCAAGAGCGGCAGTACGGCATCGTCGACGTGCTGGGCCGCCCCGCCACCTTCACGGGCAACCAGACCTCCGAGTGGTCCGACGGCGTCATCGGCCGCGTGGAGCGAGGCCGGCCCGGGCCCGACGACGACATCGTCTACGCCATCCAGGGCAACATCCTGACGGGCGAGGCCGTGGTGCTCGCCGCCGAGGCCGCGTTCATCAGCACGCGGGGCGACCTCGCCGACCGCGTGATGGCGGCGATGGAGGCCGCGCGGGCCTTCGGCGGCGACGGCCGCTGCTCCTGCGCCGCCGGGCCCGAGGCGTGCGGCGCCCCGCCCGAAGAGTTCACCAAGTCGGCCGACGTGGGCTACTTGGTCGTCGCCCGGCGCGGCGACGTGGACGGCTCGCCCTACCTCCGCGGCTTCACGTCCCGCCCCTCGTGGGTGCAGGCGACCGACCTGGACGCCGACACGCTCCCCGACCTCACCGTGCTCGAGCCCAACACCGGCGCCGTCCGCGTCTACCGCAACCTGACGCGGCAGGGCGGGCCCCTGCGCTTCGCCGAGCCCGGCCCCGCCACCACCGCCGCCACGCAGCCCACGCGCCTCGTCTCCACCGACGTGGACGGCGACGGCGACCAGGACATCGTCTCCTTCGGCGTCCGCTCCGCCCGAACCCTCGTCAACGAGGCCGGCGCGCTCACCGCGGGCCCCATCAGCACGCTCCTCACCACGACCGCCGTCGTCGCCAGCGCCGAGGCCGTGACGCTCGCACCGGGCGAGCCCGCGGCCTACGTGCTCACCATCTCGCCCAACATCGTCGCCCTCGCCCGCCGCGCGGCCGACGACACCTACGCCGTCGCGTCCTCCACCACGCTGCCGGGCAACGCGAGCGGCGCGGTGTACGACCCCGCGAGCGGCGCCGTCTACGCCACGAGCGACTCCACCCGCACGCTCTACCGCGTGCCCCTGAGCGCCGCCGGCACGTTCGGCGCCGTGGAGACGCTGCTCGCTCTGCCGACCGACCCGGGGCAGATCGACCGCGGCGACCTGAACGGCGACGGCCTCGCCGACTTTGCCGTGGAGTGCGGCACCTCGCGGCAGATCGCGATCATCACGCAGACCGCGCCGGGCGTCTTCGCCCGGGCCGACCTCACCTCGGGCGACCGCGTGAACCGCGTCGACCTCGCCGACCTGACGGGCGACGGCGTCGACGACCTGATCGCCGCGGTGCAGTCGCAGCAGCCCGTCGCCGCGTGGGCCAACGACGGGCTCGGCGCGTTCACCTTCCGGGGCCGCTTTGAGGCGGGGGACAACGTCGCCTTCCTCTCGGTCGCCGACCTGAACGCCGACGGCCTCGCCGACTTTGTCGCCCCCACGCTGCCCGCGGCCCTGGTGGCGCAGGCGAACCTGGGCGACGCGCGGTTCGTCGCGATCGAGGGCTTCGCCGGCGGCGACTACTTCCTGACGCTGAACGTCGCGAACACCGCGCGGTCCGACCCCGACCCGGTCTTCACGCTGCGGGAGATGTTCGACGCGTGGCGCGCCGCCCGCGCGAACGAGCCCGACGCCGAGCGGAGCACGGCCCTGCCCGAGCAGACGACGCTCCCGCTGCGCAACGAGGGCACCACCGGCGCGATCGACATCCACCTGCGCACCTACGCGGGCCTGCCCGCGGGCGTCGCCTCCACCGAAGGGCCCGCGATCACCGCCGAGTCCACGACGGGCGTGGTCGAGGTGCTCGCCGTCGAGCAGCCGCAGAGCGACGTGGTGCGCATCATCGTGGGCACCACGGGCCAGTTGGGCGAGGACGAGCTGGTCGTCCGCGTCGCCGGGGCGGTGCGGCCCGTGCAGATCACGCCGGGCCCGCGCGTGAAGGTGGTGCCCGCGCAGGCCGACACCGACGGCGACGGCGACGTCACCGTCTTTGACCTGTTCGACTTCCTCGCCGCCCTTGACGCGCAGGCCCCCGAGGCCGACCTGAACAACGACAACGCGTGGGACGTCGCCGACCTGGCCGCGTACCTGGGCCTGCTGTAAGCCCCGCGCCGGCGCGCACGGCGGCGCCGCGTTCCGTCAATCCGTGTTCCGTCAATCGGTGTTCGGTCAATCCGCCGGCACGCACCGCCCCACGGCCCAGGCGCGGAGCCGCTCGATCCGCTCGGCCATCGTGACGCTCAGCGGCGGGCTCTCGCGCAAGTGCCGCGAAACGGCCTCCGTCGTCGGCTCGCCGTTCGCGTGAAACGCCTCGTGCATCGCCGCCAGCACGGCCTGCTCGATCTCCGACCCGCTGAAGCCCTCCGACTCCTCGGCGAGCCGCGCAATGTCAAACCGCGCCGGGTCGCGGCCTCGCTTGCGGAGGTGAATGGCGAAGATCGCGCGGCGGGCCTCCTCGCCCGGCAGGTCCACGAAAAAGATCTCGTCGAAGCGGCCCTTGCGGAGCAGCTCGGGGGGCAGCGCCTCGATGTTGTTCGCCGTGGCGACGGTGAAGACCGGGGCCCGGTGGTCCTGCATCCACGTCAGCAGCGTGCCGAACATGCGCTGGCTCAGCCCGCCGTCGGTGCTCTGGCTCGCCGCGCCGGCGAAGCCCTTCTCGATCTCGTCGATCCAGAGCACGACGGGGGCGGTCGCCTCGGCCTGGCGCAGCGCGTCGCGCAGGCGCCGCTCGCTCTCGCCCACGTAGCGGTCATACAGCGTGCCGGGGTCAAGCCGCAGCAAGGGCCGCTGCCACGCCGCGGCGATGGCCTTCGCGCACAGGCTCTTGCCCGCCCCCTGCACGCCCAGCATCAGCACGCCCCGCGGCGGGCTCAGGCCGAACGCGGCGGCCTTGTCGTCAAACGACCGCTGCCGCGCGACGAGCCAGGACTTCAGCCGCGCCAGGCCCCCGACCTCGTCGAGGGTCGCGGGGCTCTCGACAAACTCGAGCGCGCCGCCCACGCTCACGATCTGCCGCTTGCGCGCGACCATCGCCGGCAGGTCGGCGCTATCAAGCCGGCGGTCGTCGGCCACCACGTCGCGCACGACCTGCGCCGCCTGCCGCCGCGTCAGGCCCCGCAGGTTCTTCAGCATCTGCGCGTAGTCGCGCCCGCTGAGCGCGATCTCGATGGGCCGCACGCGGTGCAGGTTCTTCAGCGTCGTGCGCACGATCTCGTCGAGCGCGTCGTCGCTCGGCAGGCTCAGGTCAAACCGCGTGGCCATCGCCTCGATGGGGCCGGGCAGGCGGTCGCGGCAATCGATCATCACCACGTGCGAGCCCACCTCGGCTGCACGCTCCAGCAGCACGCGGAGCGCGCGCATCGCGTGCGGGTCCTCGGCGTGCGCGCCCACGTCCAGCAGCAGGTGCACCGCCGGCAGCGGCTGCCGGGCGAGCCAATAAAGCCCCGCGGCGGGGTTGGTCGTCTCCTCCGCGCCCGCGGGGGCGCCGGCGGGGCGGGCGGGCGTCACGTCGTGCACGCCCTCCGGCAGCGACCACGACCACGCCTGGGCGCCCAGCGAGGCCGCGGCCGACAGCACCACCGCCCGGGCCTCGGCCTCCTCAAACGTCGCGATGTGCAGCCCCGGGTGACCCGCCCGGAACAGCCCCAGCAACCGATCCGCGTCTGTCATCGCCCGCCCTCCCGGCCCCGCCCACGGCCGATCCGCGCCCCCCCCCACCAACCCGACTCGCCGGGCACGCCGCCGGCGCGCCCCGCCGGGCGGGGCATTCTGCCACAGCGGACGCCCCGCGGGCGGACCCGCCGATGCCCCGCCCGCGGCCCCACCGGCGGCGCGACCGAGAAGCAGGGGGCGCGGGCCGGGCCACTCCCCCGGGCCGCGCCGCCCCCCGGCTTTCGGTGCCCGCGGGGGCGTCGCTCGGCACGCGGCCGGGGGCGGTGGCCGATGGCGACGGCCGGGCCGGTGAACGTCGCCGGCTGGGTGGTGCGATCGGCCTCCGATCATCGCCCAGACAGACGCAGGGTGGGCGGCGCCGGTCTGAACGATGTGCCGCATCCCCTGCCGACGCCGCGGCGTACTGGACCCCGGCGATCGGACCCGGGGCGTGCCCCGGACCGGTTGGTCTTGGGCCCGTCGGGGTCCGGCCTCGGGCCGGGCGCCGGGCGAATCGGGCGATCACGGAGGAGCGTGTGGTGAACCCGCGACAGACCCTGCCCGCCGCGCCCGACGCCGCGCCCGTCACCGCGCCGACCGCGTTCCGGCGGCGCGCGCCGCGGGCGGATGTGCGGCCCGCGATGCTCGCGGCGCTCGCCGCGGGGGCGCTCACGGGCGGGGCCATGGGGGCGGCGCACGGGGTCGCGGGCGAGCCGGTCGCGGGTCTTCGGGCGGACGCGGGTCTGCGGGCGGACGCCGCGGAGCGCGAAGGGGCGGGCGCGCGGGGCGTGCCGGTGCGGCTGCGGCTTGCCGAGGGGCCGCGCACGGTGTGGGTGCTCGACCCCGCGGCGCAGCGGAGCGAGGCGGACGACCCGTCGCTGCCCGCGCGGCGGGCGGCGCGGGACGTGGCCGAGACGCTGCTTGACCGGACCGAGGTGCTGGCCCGGGTGCTCGTGCGGGCGGCGGACGAGGCGACGCTGCGGGCGGCGCTGGCGGGGCACGCGGGGGGCGCGGTGCGGGCGCCTGTCGGCGTGCGCGCGGTGCCGGGGCTTGCGGGCGGGTTCATCGTGGAGGCGGCGAGCATCGCCGACGCGGCGCTGCTGGCCGACCACTTGGCGGCGTCGCCCGGCGTGGCGTCGGCCGAGGTGTCGACGCAGCGGCCGCAGAGCCTGCGCATGCCGCCGAGCGACAGCGGGCTGGCGCTGCAGTGGCACTTTCGGAACTTTTTCTCGGGCTTTGAGCAGGCCGACGCCAACCTGGACCCGGCGTGGAACCTGGGGCTGAGCGGCGAGGGCGTCACGATCGGCATGACGGAGCTGGGCTTTCAGGTCTCGCACCCCGACCTGGTCGCGAACGTGAACGAGTCGCTCAGCATGACGGGGGGCATTGACCTGGACCACGGCACCAGCACGGCGGGCATCGCCGGCGCGGTGGGGAACAACGGGCAGGGCATCGCGGGCGCGGCGTACAACGCGACGCTGTGCGAGCTCGTCATCGGCTCGGACGTGCAGAACACGAACGCGTTCCTGCACCAGATCCAGGCCATCCAGGTGAAGAACAACTCGTGGGGCCCGACCGACAACGGCGTGGCGCGCTCCATGACGGCGATCGAGCGGGCCGCGCTGGAGACGGCCGTCACGACGGGGCGCGGCGGGCTGGGAACGGTCTTTGTGTGGTCGTGCGGCAACGGGGCGGCGAGCGCCGACCGCGTGGACTACGACCCCTACGCCTCGAGCCGGCTCACCATCGCGGTGGGCGCGGTGGGGGACCGCGACCTAGGGACGAGCTATTCCGAGCCGGGGTCGAGCCTGTTCTGCGTGGCGCCCTCCAGCGGCAACAACCGCAGCATCTACACGACGCGCAACCGGACGCAGTCGAGCAGCGGGTACTGGAACTCCTTCGGCCAGACCAGCGCGGCGGCGCCGGTGGTGTCGGGCATCGCCGCGCTGCTGCTGGAGGCGAGGCCCGATCTGACGTGGCGCGACGTGCAGCACGTGCTGATGCGCTCGGCCCGGCGCGTGGTGCCGGGGGATGAGTCGTGGATCACCAACGCCGCGGGCGTGGCGCACAGCACGGCCTTTGGCTTCGGCGCGGTGGACGCCGGCGCGGCGGCGACGCTGGCGCAAGCGTGGGACCTCGTCGCGCCCGAGGCCAGCGTGCAGAGCGAGCGCGTCGCCTTCGCGACGCCCATCCCGGACAACGACGCGGCGGGCGTGGATTTCTTCATCGACATCGATGACCCGCTGACGGTTGAGGCCGTGGAGTTGTTTGTGGACATGGACGCGGGGCGGCTCGGGGATATCGCCGTCACGCTCTTCAGCCCGGCGGGCACGCCCGCGCCGCTCGCGGCCTTTCGCGGGGACGGGCAGCGGGCGTACCGCGACTATCGCTTCACGTCGCTGCGCACGTGGGGCGAGAACGCGCGGGGCCGCTGGCGGGTGAACATCGCCGACGTGGCGCAGAACAACACCGCGACGGTGAACTTCTTGCAGGTGCGGGCCCACGGCACGGCGGTGGATGAGCCGGCGTGCCTCGCGGACTTCAACGACGACGGCAGCGTGGGGGACATCTTTGACCTGTTCGACTTCCTCGCCGCGCTGGACGGGGGCGAGGCGGGGGCCGACCTTGCGGAGCCGGTCGGCGCGATCGACCTGGCCGACCTCCTGGCGTTCCTGTCGGCCCTGGACGCCGGGTGCCCCGCGGCTTCGGCGGAGTGAGCCCGCGGGATGACGAATGGGCGGGGGGAGAAGAAAACGTTGCGTCTGCTTGACCACGCCCGGGCGTTTCGTCAGGATGTCGGCGTGGTGCTCGGGGGGATGTTGGCCGGCCGGGTCGCTCGTGGCGTGTCGCACGGGGCCTGCGCCCGGCCCCGGTGAGGACGGCGGGCGGGGCGTTGGCCCCGCGTGCGGCGTGTTCCTTGCCCAAACGCACGCCGCCGCCGCGCGGCCAGGGGTTCCGATGGTTCACACCGTGCCGTGCCGCGTCGCCCGCATCTCGGGCCTTGGTCGCTTCGCAAACCGTCGCATCGCCGGCGTTGTCTCCGCGGCCGCGGTGCTCGCGGCCTCGGCGGGCTGGGTGGGCGCAGCGCGGGCGGGGTACCCCGCCGTCACGCCCGAGATGCTGGCGCCGCAGGGGCTGCCGCTGCCGCTGCCCGAGGTTCGCCGCACGGGCGTGATCACGAGCGACCCGTGCGGCCCGGGGTGCGGGAAGTACCACGCGGTGATGGCGATGCTCGCCGCGGACGTGTACACGCCCGAGCTGGTCGTGGACCTTTCAAGCCGCGACGGGAACGGCGCCGGCAACGGCTCGGGCCCGACCGGCTCGGCCCGCATGGACGCGATCGACAGCACCGACATCGAGCACGTGAGCCTGGACATCGAGGTCTTCCCGTCGACGCAGAACATCGCGGGCTCCAACACGATGCGCGTGCGCTCGCTGGTGGACAACCTCACGACCTTCACGTTCCGCCTGCGGAACCAGTTCACCGCGTCGGCGACGGCCGACGGCGTGAACGCGCCCGTCGCCACCACCAGCACCACGACGCGCACCATCACGCTGCCCCAGGCATACAACGCGGGCGAGGTCTTCACGCTTCGCATCGCCTACTCGGGCCAGGCCCTGAGCCGCGGGCTGGGGTCCATCGAGTTCGACACCACCTCGGCCGGCGAGACGACGATCTCGAGCCTGAGCCAGCCGTGGTACGCGTACACGTGGTGGCCCATCAAGGACGGCGACACGTTCGAGGCGGGCGACAACGCGGACAAGTTCACGTTCGACATCGCGATCACCACGCCCAGCGCCCTCCGCGCGACGTCCAGCGGCACGCTGACGTCCGTGACGCCGCTGCCGAACAGCCGCACGCGGTACAGCTACAGCACACGGTACGAGGTGCCGAGCTACCTGGTCTCGTTCTCGGCCGCGCAGTACAACACGTGGACGCGCACGTTCACGTACGACACGGGGAACGGCGTCGTCTCCATGCCGGTCGAGTTCAACATCTGGCCCAGCAGCGACACGCCGCAGCTCCGCGCCGCGTGGGAGACGACGCTGCCGATGCTCCGCGTCTTCAGCGACCTGCTGGGGCTCTACCCGTTCATCGACGAGAAGTACGGGATCTATGCCTTCACCTTCGGCGGCGGCATGGAGCACCAGACCAACTCGGGCCAGGGCACCAGCAACATCGCCGTCACCGCGCACGAGCTCGCGCACCAGTGGCTGGGCGACCACATCACCTGCCGCACGTGGGCCGACATCTGGCTCAACGAGGGCGGCGCGTCCTTCGGCGAGATCCTGTGGGAAGAGTTCCAGTCCGGCGCCTCGAGCCCCACGGCCCGCGCCGCCGCCGCCAACGCGCGCCGGCCGGACCCCGCCTCGGCCGGGCAGTCGGTGTACGTCAACGAGTTCGCGAGCGTGGGCCGCGTCTTTGACAGCAACACCACCTACGAGAAGGGCGGGTGGGTCTACCACATGCTCCGCGGCATGATGGGCGACGAGACCTTCTTCGCCGCGCTGCGCGGGTACCGCGCCCGCTACGGCGGGGGCGTCGCCGACACCGAAGAGTTCCGCGCCACGATGGAGGACATCAGCGGGCTCGACCTCGCCAACTTCTTCAACCAGTGGGTCTACAGCCCCGGGCGGCTCGACGTCGCCTTCGGCTTCCAGAACGTCACCATCGACGGCCAGACCTACGTCCGCCTCCGCACCCGCCAGACGCAGAGCGGCGCCTACCCCACCTACGACCAGCCCGTGCAGTTCCGCTTCAACGGCGCCGCGAGCACCACCGCCACCCTCCGGCTCAACGAACGCGCCGAGCACTTCCTCATCCCCGTCAACGGCAACGCCACGGGCGTCACCGTGGACCCCAACTCGTGGGTGCTCATCACCTCCACCGCCAGCGAGGCGTACACCGCCGGCCCGCCGAAGGCCGTCTCCGCCAGCATCCAGCCCGACGCCGTCCTGACCGAGAGCCCCGCGAGCATCCGCGTTGTCTTCAGCGACGCGGTCGCCGTCGCGCCCGGCGCCGTCACCCTCAGCGGCCCGAACGGACCGGTGCAGATCGGCACCTCGCTCAGCGGCACCGCGCTCACCGTCGCGGTGAACGAGCCCCTGGCGCCCGGCGCCTACGCCCTCACCCTCGGCCCCGGCATCACCGCGGGCGGGCTTGCGCTCGACGGCGAACTCGCCGCCGACAACCCCGCGCAACCCTTCCCCACCGGCGACGGCCTCGCCGGCGGCAGCACGGTCCTCCCCTTCACCTTCGCCGCCGGCGTGGCGCCCTGCCCCGCCGACTTCAACGCTGACACCACGCCGGGCGACATCTTCGACCTGTTCGACTTCCTGTCCGCCCTCGACACGGGCCTCGACTACAACAACGACGCGAGCCCCGCCGACATCTTCGACCTGTTCGACTTCCTCGCCGTCCTCGACCAGGGCTGCCCATAACCGCACCACCGCCGGCGCGCCGCCGCGACCGGCCCTCCCATCACCATCACCGCATCCAGCGCCGCCGCCGCATCCGCCGGCGCGCCACGTCACCGGCCCCTCGCCGGTGATGTGGCGCGCCGCGGCCTCGCGCTGATTCTCAGCTTCACCCGCCTCCCGTGCGGCGCCGGTTTCATGGGCAACGGCCTGACCCGTCTGTCTGCACTCTCCCCGGCTTGGGCTCCCCAGAAATCTGTAAATCTCTGCCAACACTGCGGTTAGAGCGGCGCTCCCCTTGTGGGCCCGCCGAGCGGCTTGTAATGTTGCGCCGCCCCACCGGGGGCACACGCGACCTTCGTTGAAACAAGGACCCCGCATGCCATCCGAGCTGTTTTCTCATCGTGCCCAGCGCGCGACCGGTCGGTCGTGCCGTCTCGCCGCCGCCGCCGGCGTTGCCTCGCTCGCGCTCGCCCCGGCGCATGCCTGGGCGCAGGCGTTCCCAGCCGTCACGCCGCTCGCGCAGTTGCTCGACCCGGCCAACACCGCCGCGCCCGCCGGCGTCATCATCGAGGGGGCCGACGCGGGCGACGTCAGCGGCATCGCCGTCGCCGGCGTCGGCGACATCAGCGGCGACGGCCGCCCCGACCTCGCCATCGGCGCTCGCGACGCCGACTTCGGCCAGAACCGCGACCGTCCGGGCGAGGTCTACGTCATCTATGGACGCGGCCCCGCCCAGCCCCTCTTCCCCCCCACGCTCCGGCTCGCCTCGCTCGCCGCCGCCACCGGCTTCCGCGTCGCAGGCCGCGGAGGCTTCGCCGGCACCGGCGGCGCCCTCGGCGCCGCGGGAGATATGAACGGCGACGGCCTGCCC
This sequence comes from uncultured Phycisphaeraceae bacterium, assembly GCA_964496975.1. Classification (GTDB taxonomy): domain Bacteria; phylum Planctomycetota; class Phycisphaerae; order Phycisphaerales; family UBA1924; genus CAZCBN01. The sequence continues at coordinate 16,152 of CAZCBN010000017.1, read as the reverse complement.
GACATGCTCATCGGCACCCCCACCGCCTCGACGCCCGACCCCCTCACCGGCGGCGCCTCCGTCGTCTTCGGCCGCGCCGCCCCGCAGCCCGCCTTCCCCCAGACCTTTGACCTCTTCACGATCGACGGACAGAACGGCTTCATCCTCAACAACATCTTCCCCGACGAACGCGTCGGCTCCGCCGTCGCCGCCGGCGACATCAACGGCGACGGCCTGGACGACCTCGTCCTCGGCGCCCCCTTCGCAAGCCCGCAGGGCCGCACCTTCGCCGGCGCCGTCTACGTCATCTTCGGGAGCGCCACACCCTTCCCCCCCGAGTTCAACCTCAGCGCCCTCGACGGCTCCAACGGCTTCCGCGTTGAGGGCGTCAGCGTCGGCGACCGCCTCGGCGCCGCCGTCACCGCCGCCGGAGACCTCAACGCCGACGGCATCGACGACCTCGTCATGGGCGCCCCGCAGGCCTCCGCCGGCGGGCCGTTCCTCGCGGGCGCGACGTTCGTCCTCTTCGGCCGGCCCGGCCCGTACGACGCCGCCATCGGCCTCGGCGGCCTCGACGGCCAGCGCGGCCTTGTCATCCAGGGCGCCACCTCCGAAGACGGCTCCGGCGCCGCCGTCGCCTTCGCGGGCGATCTCAACAACGACGGCATCGACGACCTCGCCGTCGGCGCGCCCACCGCGAACCCCGCCGGGCGATTCGACGCCGGAACCGCCTCGGTCATCTTCGGCCGCCGCACGCCCTTCCCCGCCGCCCTCCGCACCGACACGCCGGGCGCCGGCTTCACCCTCGCCTCGCACCGCTCCAACGCCACCCTCGGCCACGCCGTCGCGCCCGCGGGCGACTTCAACGGCGACGGCGTCGACGACCTCCTCGTCGGCGCGCCCGGCGCCGACCCCGCCGGCACCACCTACGTCGTCTTCGGCCGCACCACCGCGCTCGCCCCTTTCCCCGCGACCATCCCCACCGACACCGCGAACGGCGTCAACGCTGCCGCCTTCAACGGCATCGACGCCGATGACTTCAGCGGCGGCTCCGTCGCCCGCGTCGGCGACGCGAACGGCGACGGCGTCGACGACATCCTCATCGGCGCCCTCGCCGCCGACCCCGGCGGCCGCAACCGCGCGGGCGAGTCCTACCTCATCTTCGGCCGCGTCGCCCCGCCCTGCCCCGCCGACTTCAACGCCGACACCCTCCCCGCCGACATCTTCGATCTCTTTGACTTCCTCGCCGCCCTCGACACCGGCCTCGACTACAACAACGACGGCTCCCCGGCCGACATCTTCGACCTGTTCGACTTCCTCGCCGTGCTCGACCAGGGCTGCCCGTAAGCCGAACGGCCAACCTCTCACGCGCATCCCCGCGACGACGCAGCCGCAACGCCCAGGGCCCCTACTCCCTGGGCGTCTTTTCTTCCCACGCCGCCCTCCGCCGCAACCACGACCGGCGCGTGCCCCTACACCACCATGAGTCGCCCCACGGGCGCTCAACACGGTGAGCCCTGCCCACCGACCCGACCTTGAGGCAGCAGCCCGTCGGCAGAGCCAATGAGGTGTTTCATGCGCGCATCGCCCCAACCCATCCCCGCAGCCCGCGGCCTCTCCGCCGGGCTCATCGCGTCCGCCGCGGTCTCCGCCCTCGCCGCCTCCCCCTTCCCGAACCCGCCCCGCTACTCCGGCCAACGCGTCAGCCCCACGGCGTTCGTCTTCGCCGGCACCGTCGCCGACTTCGACGGCGACGGCGACGTTGACATCTTCGAGGCACGGCGCGACCCATTCAACACCACCTCCAGTCGTCTTGAACTCCTCCTTAACGACGGGACCGGCCGATTCCCCGAAGTCCGAGCGCTCGGCTCCCCAAGCTCATCCAGCACGCGGGCCGCGGCCGGCGACTGGAACGGTGACGGCAGCCCGGACGTCGCGTACGGCACCGCCCTCTACTTCAACGACGGCACCGGCAACTTGAACTTGGGCGCAGTTTTCGCCGCGAACGGAGAGCCCATCGCGGTCGACTTCGACCAAGACGGTCGTGACGACGTCTTCGACGGAAACCGCCTCCACTTCGTCGGAGCTCCGGGCGCTCCCACGGCCGTGCTCGCCTTCCCCGGGTCTCCCTTTCCCTCCTCGCGCAGCGGAGTGCCGTACGGCGCCAACGACATGACCAACGACGGCCGTCCCGACCTCCTCTTCCTCACAGCCGGCGCCCAAGGTGGCTTCACCATCTCGATGATCCCGTCCTCGCCGACCCGAACCCCCCCGCCCGCCACAACGCTTGCCACGATCGAGAACGAAACCGGATTTCCCGTATCCGTTGCCGGGGCCGACATCGACGGCGACGGCGACGCCGATCTCGCGGCCCTCAGCACGTCGCGGCTCTTTATCTTCCTCAACGACGGCACGGGCAACTTCATCCGTCAACCGAACGCAGAAAATCTGCCCGCGACCGCCCTCGCCCTGCGGGACGTCAACGCCGACGGCCGGGCCGATATCCTCCTCGCCATCGGCGACGAACTCTTGGTCGGCACGAACCTCCCGACGTTCAGCATCGTCAACGCCGCTCGGGTGTCCTTCGCAGACAGCCCCACACGCATCTGGCTCGCGCACCTCGACAGCGACACGCACGTGGACGCGATCGGTTTCGACCAATCCTTCAACGAGGCGGCCGACTTCGCCGTTGTCGCCTACGGCGACCCCTTCGGTCGCTTGGGCACGCTCACGTTGCCCGGCACCAACTTCGCAGGAACACTTCAAGTCAACCGTGATCCGGGCACCGGCACCGTCCGCATGGCGTCAGGAAATACCTCGGGTGGGTCGGGCGCCGTGTTCACTTTTCGCAGCGACGCCCAGAGTCTCACCTCGCAGACGCTCATGCAAGCCCGCGCGCCGCACTTGTTCGATATCGACGCCGACACCGACTTTGACATCATCGGTGAGCGCATCTTCATCAACGAGACGGACACCTTCACCGACGCCGGCCCCTCCGGCTTTGTCGCCCCGTCTCTCGCAACGGTCACCCTCCAGCGCCAGGGCCAAGCGCCGCGCATCGCGTCCGCAGGCCTCGACCGAGTCATCCGCATCTATGACGTGGTTGAAGGCCAAATCTCCCTCGTCAGCGCCACCCCAAGCAGTGAGCTGACCTCAAGCGGCCTGCTCATCTGCGCCGACCTGAACGCCGACGGGTTGGACGATGCCATCATCTCGAACCGCAGTCTTCCCCGCATCAGCACCTACCTCAGCAACCCCGACGGCACACTGACCGGCCCAACGACCATCGACCTCGGATCGAACGTCGCGTCGCTTCACACGGCCGATGTCACCGCCGACGGCCTCGTCGACATCCTCGTCTTGACGGGTGCGGGTAATGTCGTCTTTATGAACCAGGGGAACGGACAGCTTCAAGCCCTGCCCTCCGAACGCGTCGCGGTCGGCAACGACATCGACGTCGCCGATGTCGACAACGACGGCACCCCCGATCTCATCGTGCTGGACGTGCGCGGCACCCCCGGTTTTCCGAGCTTCAGCGCCGCATATGTGCACCGCGGCTTGGGTCAAGGTCTCTTTGAGACGGTCCCGAGCACGCAGGTCGGGCTCCCCGGGACGCGGTTCGTCACCAACGGCGCCGCCTTCGATGTCGACAGCGACGGCGACATCGACCTCATCTGCCCCCGCGAACCCTTCGCCATCATCTTCAACACCGCCCCCGTCCCCTGCCCCCCCCACTTCAACCGCGGCCCCCCCCCCCCGGCGACATCTTCGACCTCTTCGACTTCCTCACCGCCCTCGACACGGGCCTCGACTACAACAACGACACCACCCCCGCCGACATCTTCGACCTCATCGACTTCCTCGCCGTGCTCGAATCCGGCTGCCCGTAAGCCCCGCGGGCCCGCATTGCCCGCCCACATCCAAACCCCATCCCCCGTCACGCCCCAGCCCCGCGCCGGGGCGTGCTTCTTTGGCCCCCGACCAGGGCGGACGCGGCCGGGCTGCGGGACGGCTCGCGCCCCGGACGCGCCGCGCCTCGTCATCCCCCGGCATCCCGCTCGCTCGCCTGCACCGGGCGGCGGTTCCGGCCGATCTCTCCTCGGCCGGCGCGTCCGCCGACCCCGAACCCCGACACCCCCGCCCGCGAAGTACCCTCCACCGATGCCCGGCCCCCTCGCCCCCCTCATGCGCGCCCTGCACGGCCCGGTCTATCGGGCCCGACTCCGCGCCCTCACCGCCGCCATCACTCCCCACTTGCGGGCAGGCGATGAGGTCCTCGACGTCGGCTGCGGTGCCGGCACGCTGGGCCACGCCCTCGCGACCCATCCCAACGCGCCCGCCAACCTCCGCGTCCGCGGCTTGGAATCCCGGCCTCGGGGGGGTGAGCCGATTGAGGTCATCCCGTATACCGGGGGAACCATCCCGCTCCCAGATCGTTCGGTTGACGTTGTCATCCTCGCCGACGTGCTGCACCACGAACCGAATCCGGACCACCTCGCCGCGGAGTGCGCCCGCATCTCCCGGCGGCTTGTGATCATCAAGGACCACCAGATCCAGGGGATCCTCGCGCAGGCCCGGGTCTCGTTTATCGATTGGGCGGCCAACGCCCCGTATGGGGTGCCCTGCCTGTACCGCTACAACACCCCCGCCGGCTGGCACGCCTTTCGGGATCGGCTCGGGGCGCGCGCGGCCGAGGAGCGGCACGGCATGCGCGTCTACCCGCCCGTGGTGGAAACCGTGTTCGGCGGCTCGCTGCACTACTTCGGGGTGCTGGATGTGAGCGGCCGCCCGGCCGAGGCCGGCGCGGCATGACGCACGCCGACCCCGCCATGGCGAGCGACGCCCATCCACCGGCCCCGGCGACGCCCGCCGCCGCCGGGCGCACGGGCGCGGTGCGCACCGCCCTGCTGCTCGCCCGGCTTGCCCGGCCCCAGCAGTGGAGCAAGAGCGCGTTTGTCGTCGTCGGCCCGGTGTACTGGCTCCAGGCGAACCGGCCCGAGTCGTGGGCCGACTTTGTGCTCACGGTGCTGCTCGCGGGCGCGGCGTTTGCGCTCGCCAGCAGCGGGTGCTACGTCTTCAACGACCTGGCCGACGTGGCGCTCGACCGGGCCCACCCGCGCAAAAGGCACCGGCCCATCGCGGCGGGGCTTGTTTCGCCCGGGCTGGCGCGCGCGTTCGCGGTGGGTCTGTTTGCCTGCGCGGCCGTCGCGTGCGCGGCGATGGCGCTCGTGCAGCCCGCGGCCCACGCGGCGGTGGCCGGCGTGTTTCTCGCGGTGTACGTCGGGAACGTGCTGTGGTACTCCGCCTCGCTGAAGCGCCGGCTGGTGGTGGACGTGATGAGCCTGTCGATGGGCTTTGTGCTGCGTGTATTCGGCGGGTGCGTCGCGGTGGGCATCGCGCCGACGACGTGGCTTTTGAACGTGGTGTTTTTTCTCAGCATGCTCCTGGCGTTCGGGAAGCGCCTGGGCGAGCGGCGGGCCGCGGGGGAGAACGCCAGCCGCGTGCGCGACGTCCACCGGCTGTATTCCGACGAACTGCTGCGCATGCTGGTGGTGGTGTGCGGCGTGGCGACCATCCTGACCTACGCGGGGTACGTCACGACGCGCGACGGCGACTTCACGCTCATGGGCGTCAACCTGCTCTGGCTCACGCTGCTGCCGGCGACCTTCGGGCTGCTGCGGGCGATCGCGCAGCTGGAGCGCGGGCGGTTTGACGACCCGACGGAGCTGGCGGTGAAAGACCGACCGTTCCAGTTGGCGGCGGCGTTGTTCGGCGTTGTGACGGCCGGGTTGATCGCGGCTCGACTGGCGGGGTGGCGAGGTTCGGCGAGCGCGGCAGAACCCCTGCCTAAACAGGGTAGTGCCGAAGCCGCTTCCCCGGCCCTGGGCGGCGTGCCGGGCGGGAAGGGCGACACCGAGTGACGGAAACCGTTTCTTTGCGCATCGCGGTCGCGAGTATGCTGCGTTGGGGGACCGGTGGGAGTGGGGCGCGGGTGGGACGCGTGGGACGGGTTGGAAGGTCGCGGCGTGCTGGCCGGTGGGCGGCGGGCCGCGGTGGGACCGGTTGATCTGCAGCATGGTGGCAAGCACCGGCGCTGGTGGCAGCGCCAGAAGGGAAACCACGAATGTCGTTGTCGAGTCTGACGTGCCGTGCGGGACTTGCCGTGTCGGCGGTGACATTGCTCACGCTGGCGGGGTCGCCTGCGATGTCGAGCGAGCCGGCGGCGTTGTCCGGCGGCGCGTCGGCGGGCCGGCCCGCGGGGCTTCCCGCGGATTGGGCGTCCCGCGTGACGGTCGCGGACCTTCTGGCGGCGGCGGGGGGCGAGCAGCCCATCGACCCGCAGGCGCTGGACTTCGCCGAGGTCGCCGCGGCGATCGCCGGGCGCGTGGGCGGGGGCCCGGCGCCGGCGAAGAAGGGCGAGAAACCCTCGTGGAAGGATCTGAGCGAGGGGTTTGAGAAGGTCGTCTCGACGGCCGAGGGCGACAGCCTGTACGGCCTGTACATCAAGCGCGAGACGAACGACCTGCTCGCGGAGCTGCCGCGCGGGTTTGACCGCCAGAAGCACTTCTTCGCCATGACGGTGGCGGGGGGCGAGCTGTTCGCGGGGCTTCAGGCGGGCGACCTGTACACGTACTGGAAGCAGTACGGCGAGGACCGGCTTGCCCTGATCGCGCCCGAGATCAACGTGCGCTCCAGCGGCGACCAGGAGAGCAAGGACTCGGTGGAGATGATCTTCACCGACCGCGTGCTGCTGGACGTGGCGATCCTGGGCAAGGGCCCGAACGGGCAGCCGGTGATCGACCTGGACGAGCTGCTCGTGGGGCAGGCGACGAAGTTCTTCGGCGGCTCGGCGATCGGGCTGCAGGGGCGGCTCAAGGAAGTGACGTCGGCGAAGGCGTTCCCCGAGAACATCGAGGTGGCGTTCGAGGTGCCGGACGCGACGGGCACGCTGAAGACGTTCCACTACTCGATCAGCGACATCCGCGGCACGCCGGGGTACAAGCCCCGCGAGGCGGACACGCGGGTGGGGTACTTCACGACGAGCTTCCGCGACCTGGGCAAGTTTGACCGGGACGAGGTGTTCGTGCGGTACGTGAACCGCTGGCACCTTGAGAAGGCGGACCCGAAGCTGAAGCTGAGCCCGCCGAAGGAGCCCATCGTTTATTACGTGGAGCACACGGTGCCGGTGCGGTACCGCCGGTGGGTGCGCGAGGGCATCGAGTACTGGAACAAGGCGTACGAGAAGGTGGGGATCCTGGGCGCGATCGAGGTTCGCTTCCAGGACAAGTCCACGGGCCAGCACATGGAGAAGGACCCGGAGGACGTTCGCTACAACTTCGTTCGCTGGCTGAGCAACGACGTCGCGACGGCGATCGGGCCGAGCCGGGTGAACCCGATGACGGGTCAGATCCTGGACGCCGACGTGGTGCTGACGGACGGCTGGGTGCGCGTGTTCACGTACCGGTGGGAGGACCTGCTGGGCGAGATCGCGACCGAGGGCTTCGGCGCCGAGACGATGTCGTGGCTGCAGGACAACCCGCGGTACGACCCGCGCGTGCGGATGGCGACGCCCGGGGACCGGGAGCGCATGCTGCGCGACCGGCGGGCCCTGCGGGGCGTGCAGCGGTTCGGCGGGGCGCCCATCGCGGTTGAGACGGCGATGCTGGGCGACGAGGACCTGGACGGCCTGGTGGGCCGGACGAGCCAGGTGAACGGCCTGTGCCGCGCGGCCGAGGGCAAGGCCCTGGGCCTGGCGACGGCGCGCGTCTTCTACGACGTGATGGGCATGATGGCGCCCGTGCTGCTGGCGGCGGACGAGGACGAGCTGCCCGAGCTCCCGCCCGAGGCGATCGCGCGGCTGAAGGAGCAGCTCGAGAAGAACCCCGAGCTGCTGGAGTTCATGCCGGAGAAGTACCGCAAGCTGATCGAGAAGCTGATGAACGAGGGGGCCGTGAGCCAGGACGACCTGGACGAGGCCACCGACGAGGACGAGGGCGAGGAAGAAGAGTCGGACGACACCGAGAAGAAGAGCAAGAAGAAGGACAAGAAGGACCTGGGCGACCTGATCGACGGCGTGCCCGAGTCGTTCGTCGGCCCGATGCTGGCCGAGCTGGTGGCGCACGAGGTGGGCCACACGCTGGGCCTTCGTCACAACTTCAAGGCGAGCGGCGCGTACACGCTGGAGGAGATCAACTCCGAGGAGTTCAAGGGCAAGAAGCCCTGGTCGGCCTCGGTGATGGACTACAACGGCATCAACATCCGCATGCCCAAGGCGGAGAACAGCGGCACGGTGCAGGGCGACTTCTCCAGCATCGACATCGGGCCCTACGACTACTGGGCGATCGAGTACGGCTACACGCTGGGCGAGACCGACAAGGTGCTGGAGCGCGTGGCCGAGCCCGAGCTGCAGTACGGCACCGACGAGGACACGTCGGGCCCGGACCCGCTGGCCCGCCGCTATGACCTCTCCAAGAACCCGCTGGACTGGGCGAAGGGGAACATGGAGCTGGCCCGCTTCATCCGCGAGAACCTGGTCGAGAAGTTCGTGAAGGACGGCGAGAGCTGGTCGCGCACGCGGCAGGGGTACCAGATCGCGCTGGGCCAGCACGTCGCGTCGGTGTCGGCCATCGCCCGCTGGCTCGGCGGCGCGTACGTCTACCGCGACAAGAAGGGCGACCCCAACGGCCGCCCGCCCATCGACCCCGTGTCGGCGGCGACGCAGCGCGAGGCCCTGGAGTTCGTGACCGAGAGCACCTTCCGCGACGAGGCGTTCGGCCTGACGCCCGAGCTGCTGAAGTACATGACGGTCGACAAGTGGTACGACGACGGCGGCCTGCGCGTCGTCTTCACCGACCCCACGTTCGACCTCAACGACCGCATCCTGGGCGTGCAGGCCTCCACGCTCACGATGATCATGAACCCCACCACGCTGCGGCGCATGCTCGACGGCGAGTCGTACGTCGAGCCGGGCGAGGACGTGCTCACCGTGGCCGAGGCGCTGCGCACCATCACCGGCTCCATCTGGACCGAGCTGGACGCCAAGCCCGCGGGCAAGGCGAGCAACCGCGAGCCGGTCATCTCCACCCTGCGGCGCAACCTGCAGCGCGAGCACCTCGACCGGCTGATCGACCTCGCCGTCCCGGGCGAGTCGTTCGGCGCGGTGAACAAGGTGATCGCCAACCTCGCGACCATGCACCTGCGCGAGATCGAGGGCAAGATCGCCGAGGTGATGGAGAAGTACGGCACGCAGATGGACGACTACAGCAAGGCCCATCTCCAGGAAGTCGCGATGCGCATCGACGGCGCGCTCGACCCCGAGTACATCTACAACACCGACAAGATCTCCGGCGGCGGCGGCATCATCCAGATCCTGCTGGGCGAGGACGAGGCCGGCAAGGCCACGCAACGCTAACGCACAGCGCTCACCACGGGGCCGCGGCGGAACGCCTGAACGCCGCACGATGTCAAGCATGAACCAAGGGGCGTCGCACACGCGACGCCCCTTTTTCATTTTTGCCGAACACCCCGCGCCGCAAGGCCGGACCCCGCGCCGACGTCGCGTGCCGGCGTCACACGCCGACCTCACAGGCCGCTGTCACCCGCGTGCGTCACGCCCCGCCGACGGGTGAGGCGGCGCCGGACGCGGCCGCCGCGGCTCGCTCTTCAAGCAGCCCGCGCAGCGCCGCCTCGACGCGCGAGGCGTACGCCCGCGCGTCCAGCAGGGGCGAGGCCCGCAGACGCTCCCGCATACCGCGGCGCAGGTCGGCGAGCGCCGACGCGTCGCTCCCCAGGCGCATCGCCCGGGTGACGTAGTCCCTCGCGTCGGCCGCGACCAGCTCGGCCAGGCCCATCGCCCGGAGCAAGCTCGCGCCGACGCGCGCCGCGTGCCGATCGCCGGCGAGCGTGACCGTGGGCACGCCCATCCACGCCGCCTCGCAGGTGGTCGTCGTGCCGTTGTAGGGGAAGGTGTCGAGCGCGATGTCCACGTCGCGGTACGCGGCGAGGTGCTCGGCGAACGTGGGCGTCGCGCCGCGGAGGTCGACGCGCGACGCGTCCACGCCGTGCGCCGCGAACTGCGCCAGCACGTCGGCCCGCACGTCGGGCCGTTCCAGCCCCTTCGCCTTCAGCACGAGCCGCGCGTCGATGGAGTACGCGAGCAGCTCGGCCCACGCCTTCACGGCCCCCGGCTGCAGCTTGGCGAGCGCGTTGAAGCTGCCGTACGTGAGCGGCTCGCCCCGCGACAGCGGCCCGGGCTCCACCGGCGGCGCATCGGCCGGCGGCTCGTAACACAAAAAGCACGGGTCAACCCGCAGCAGCCGCTCGGGCACAAGGGCCTCGCCCCCCGCGGGGTCGGTGACGGAATCGACCAGCCGCGCGTCGATGCGCGAGAGCCCGGCCGTGCCGGGGTAGCCGATCGCGGAGACCACCAGCGGCGCGGGCCTTGCCGCGAGCACGCGGAGCCGCCCGCCCGCCATGTGCCCGTGCAGGTCGATCAGCACGTCGATCGCGTCGCGCTGGATGTTCTGCGCGAGCTGCAACTCGGTGAACCGCGCGGCGTCGCGCCACTCCGTCGCGCGGGCCCGGAGCCGCGCCGTCACCGCGTCGCTCTCGGGCGACAGGTGGTAACACACCGTGTGCAGCGTGGCCCGATCGGCCCCCGACAGCAGCGGGCCCACGAACGACGCCACCGCGTGCGCCCGCAGGTCCGAGCTCAGCAGCCCCACGCGCAGCGGCCTGCCCTGGGCCGACAGCGCCCGCACCTCCGGCATAGGCCGCACCGAAGCCTCGATGAGCCGCCCGCACGCGGCGTGCACGCCCGCCACATCGGCCGGGCTGAGCCGCTCGTCGTTGTGCGACGTGAAGCACAGCATCGAGACGGGGTACGGGTCGCCCGGGGCGATCTGGCACGCGCGGCGCAGCAGGTCCACCGCGTCGCCCGCGCGGCCCGCGTCGCGCCGCGCCGCGGCGAGCTGCACCGCGGCCGCCGGGTGCTTGGGCGCCACCGCCATCGCACGCTGCAGCGTCTGCTCAGACTCCGCGTGCCGACCGAGCGACGCCAGCGCCCGCGCCAGGCCCGTGAGCGCCGAGAGCGATCGCCCGTCCAGCTCCGTCGCGCGGCGCAGCTGCAGCTCGGCCGCCGCGTGCTCGCCCGCGGCCTCCAGCAGGTTGCCCAGCGTCGCCCGCGCCTCGGCGTTCGCGGGCATCAGCGTCACGGCCCGCTCGGCGTAGTACCGCGCACGGTCGCGGTCCTCCGTCAGCGCGCTCAGCACGGCCGCCATGTGGTTCGCACGCGGCTCGTTCGGCCGGCCCGCGAGCAGCCGCCGCACGATCTCAAACGCCTTCGCAGGCTGCCCGGCGCGGCGGAGCTTTTCCGCCTCCAGCAGCGCCTTGTCCTCGCGCGACATCGCGCCGCGGCCCGCGCCGGCCGCGGGCGTGCCGCGCGGCGTTCCCGGGGGCCCGCCGGGCGTGCTGCCCGGGGGCGTGGGCGGAACCCGGCTCATGACGCGCCCCCGCGCACGCGGCCTTGTGCGCCGCCCGCGATGCGCTCCGCGACGAACCGCCGCGCCGCCGCGTCGGCCGCCATCACGCGTTCCAGCGTGCCGCCCTCGTCCGCGGGGAGCGCCTCCATCGCGGCCGACACCAGCTCCACGATGCGGCCGAACGGGATGCGCCGCGCGAGGAACGCCTCGACCGCGACCTCGTTCGCCGCGTTGAAGACGGCGCCGAGCGTGCCGCCCTCGTCCATCACGCGCCGCGCGAGCGCGAGCGCGGGCCACCGCTCCTCGCACGCCTTCATGAATGTCAGCGACCCGAGCGCCGCGAGGTCAAGCCGCTGAACGTCGCGGGCCGGCGCCACGCCCGGCGCCGAGAGCGCGAGCTGGATGGGCACGCGCATGTCGGGCGAGCCCATCTGCGCCACGACGGAGCCGTTCACCATCTCCGCGAGCGCGTGCACGCAGCTCTGCGGGTGAATCAGCACGCCCAGTTGGCGGCTCGGCAGGCCGAAGAGCCAGTGCGCCTCGATCAGCTCAAGCGCCTTGTTCACGAGCGTCGCCGAATCAATCGTGACCTTCGCGCCCATCGACCATGTCGGGTGCTTCAGCGCCTGCTCGGGCGGGGCGTCGTAGCACTCCGCGGTCGATCGCTCGCGGAAGGGCCCGCCGCTGGCGGTGAGGACGAGCCGCTCCAGCCCCGCCGGCGGCTCGCAAGGGCAGACAAGCCCGGGGCCCGCGAGCGACATCAGGCACTGCCACGCCGCCGAGTGCTCGCTGTCCAGCGGGAGCAGCCGCGCCCCGCTCCGCCGCGCGGCCGCGGTGACGATCGCCCCCGCGGCGACGAGCGTCTCCTTGTTCGCCAGCGCCACGTCGCGGCCCAGTTCCACCGCGGCGAGCGTCGCCGGCAGCCCGCGCACGCCGACGATCGCCGCGACGACCACGTCGCACGGCACCTCGCGCACGAGCCGCTCGGCCGCGCCCGCGCCGCGACGCACGCGCGCCCCCGCGGGCAGCATCAACGCCGGATCGGCGGGCCCGCCCGCGCCCTCCTCCGGCCCCGCCGAGGCCAGCGCCACATCGCGCACGCCCAGCGCCCGCGCTTGCTCGGCCAGCAGCGACGCGTTCGACCCCGCGGCGAGGCCGACGATCTGCACGCCCCAGGGCCACGCACCCGCCGCGTGCAGCGCGTTCAGCGACGACGCGACGTCCAGCGTCTGCGTGCCGACCGAGCCGGTGGACCCCAGCACGATGACGCGACGCACCGGCACCGCGGCCGCGGGCAACGCCGCATGGGCCGCGCCTTCGGCCGCACGGGACGCAGTTTCGGTTGGGGCACGAACGGCCATCGCGGCCAAGCCTATCCGGCCGGGGGAATCGGTGTGTTCTTCGGCGTGGGCCCGTCGGGCGCCGAGGCGAGGGCCCTGCGCCACCACCGGTCCCCAAAGCCCCGCGACCAGAGCGCCGGCAGTTCGTCCGTCAGATACACCTCGCCGCACTCCGGGCAGCGGGCGAGCGCGGGCTCGGCCGCCAACGGATAGAGGCAACACGGGCAGACGAGCCCGCGACGCGCCGCCACCCGGCGCGAAAGGCGCTGCCTTTTCTGCCCCAACACAATCGCGGGAACCACGGTCAGAACAGGCACGACCCCAACGACGGACGGCAACGAGAGCGAAAACCACCGGTCGAAGGGGATCGCGATGATCGCGAAGTAAACGGCCGCGAACGCGGTGAGGATTGCGTACCACCGCAGGTTCGTACGGTGCAGCCAAGGCGGGAGCGCCCACCCTCGATACGCACGCAGCAACGACGCGGTGTCCTCGCCCTCTGACGGCGCCCCTTGGCCCGCCCGCGCGCCCCCGGCCGGCACCAGCGGCGGCCCAGCGCGGCTCAATCGTCACCGCCCCCGCGGCCGCGCTCGCTCGGCATCAGCGACCGCCGACCCGCGGCGTACAGGCCGCGACGCTTGGGCTTCGCCGGCTCCGGCGCGGGCGGAGGCACCACCACGACCGGCGCCGCCGGCCTCGGGGCCCGGTCGCCGCCCCGGTCGCCGCCCCGGTCACGATCACGCGAGCGATCGTCGCGCGGCCCGCGGTCGCCCGAGCCGTCGCGGCGTCGATCACGGTCACGCCGGCCGTCACCGCGCCCATCGCCACGACCATCGCCACGACCATCCGCGCTGCGCGCCGGCTGGCCTGCGCCCTCGCGCTCGGCGTTGCCAACGGCCGCGCCGTTGCTGTTCGCGCCCTGGCCGCCGGCGCCGTTGCCCTCGCCGTTGAAGGCGCCCGCGCCCTCCTCGCCGCGGCGACCGCGACGCCGGCGGCGACGCTTGCGCCGCCGGGGCTCGCCGTTCTCGCCCATCTCACCGCCGTCGCCGGCATCGCCGCCGTTGGACGGCTCTCGGTCGTCGCCCGCGTCACCGTCGTCCCGGTCGTCGCGATGTTCGCCCTCGCCGGCGTCGGTGGGCACGCCGTCGAAGTCGTCCATCTCGTCGTCGCCCTCATCGCCCGAGTCCAGCTCCACGCCGTCGTCCGACGCGTGCGCCGGGGCGTGAGCGCCGGCCGGGGCGCGGTTGTCGCCCGCCGCGTGGCCGTTCTCGCCCGCGGGGCGGGGCCCGTCGCCCTCGAAGGGGCCGTCGCCGTCGCGGCGGCCGCGACGACGCCGACGGCGACGCCGACGCCGCCCGCCCTCGCCGGCTTCGCCGTCCTCGCCCGATTCGCCGCGGCCCTGGCCCGGCCGCGCGTCGCCGCGCGGGCCCCCGGCCGCTCCGTCGCGATCGTCCTCGTCGTCGTCGTCGCCGGGCCTCGCCGCGCCGGGCAGCGGCATCGCCGCGATGCGCTCCAGCTCCGCCTCGTCCTGCGCCGCCGCCTCGCCCGCCTCGGCCCGGCGCTCCGCCTCCGCCTCGGCCAGCACGTCCGCCGCGAACGTTTCCTCCTCGGCGAACGACGACAGCTTCACCTCGACCAGCAGCGGCTTGCGCTTCCCGCTCTTGATCAGCTTCTCGATGTCGATGTCCGCGCCGTTCGGGTCGTACGCGTAGAACGTGTACCGCGTCGCCGGCATCGTCTCGCTGATACGCACCTCGACGCGCTTGCCCGTCGCCCGCTCGATCCGGCCCAGCGCCGCCCGCCGGTCGCTCAGCAGCGCCCCGGCTACACGCGGCGCCACCACCAGCTCCACCTTGCCCACGCGGTCAAAGTCGAGCAGGCTCGCCAGCTCGCGCAGCGCCTGCCCCGCCACCGAGTCGGGCCGCTGCACCAGCCCGCGCCCGTCGCACACCGGGCAGGTGTGGAAGTGCTGCTGCTCGAAGCTGCCCCGCATGCGCTGCCGCGTCATCTCCAGGATGCCGAACTGGCTGATCTGGAGAATCGTCGTCCGCGCCTTATCCCGCTTCAGACGCTCGGCGTACCGCATCTCGACCTTCTTGCGGTTGCTCGTCAGCCGCATGTCGATCAGGTCGAGGATCACCAGCCCGCCCAGGTCGCGGAGCCGCAGCTGCCGGCAGATCTCGTCGCACGCCTCCAGGTTCGTCTCCAGCGCGTTCTGCTCGCTGTCGCGCGCCACCCGGCTCTTCCCGCTGTTCACGTCGATCGCGACCAGCGCCTCCGTCTGCTCGATCACCAGCCGACCGCCGCTCGGCAGCGGCACCTCCGTCGCGTGCATCAGCTCGAGCTGCTGCTCGATCCCGAACGCGTGGAAGATCGGCGTCCCGCCCTTGTAGTGGAACATCTTGGGCCCGCCCCGCGGCGAGACGATCCGCAAAAAGCTCGCCGCCCGACGCATCGCCCCCTCGTTGTCGAACACCACCCGGTCGATGTCCGGCGTCAGCTGGTCGCGCAGCGTCCGCAGCAGCAGGTCGCTCTCGCTGTACAGCAGCCGCGGCCCGCCGCCCGCGTTCTTCCGACGCTCCATCTCCTCCCACAAACGCCGCAGGTACGCCAGGTCGCGGTCCAGCTCGTCCTTCTCCCGGTCCCACCCCGCTGTCCGCAGGATGAACCCGAACTGCTCCGGCAGATCAAGCTGGTCGAGGATCTCCCGCATCTTGCGGCGTTCCTCCTCGTCCTCCACCTTGCGCGACACGCCCACGCGGTCCATGTCCGGCATCATCACCAGGAACCGCCCGGGGATGCTCAGGTAGCTCGTCAGCGTCGGGCCCTTCGTCCCCACGCCCTCCTTCAGCACCTGCACCATGATCTCTTGCCCGCGACGAAGCGCCGCCTCGATCGGCGGACGCTCACGCCGCGGCGTCTTCTTCCCCACGCGCTCCGTCTCGTCCTCGCTCGCGCCCGGGAAGTACTTGGGGTGCAGGTCGCTGACGTGCAGGAACCCCGCCTCCTCAAGGCCAAAGTCCACAAACGCCGCCTGGATCTGCCGCTCGATGTTCGTCACACGGCCGACGTAGATGTTGCCGACCCGGCTCACCTTGTTCGTCGGCTCGCTGTAAAACTCCTCGAGCTTCCCGTCCTCCACCATCGCGATCCGGCACTCTTCCCCGGGCTGATAGCTGATCAGCATCTCCGACAGCTTGGGCCTGTGGCCCGGCCCATCGCCCGCCACCACGATCTGCCGCGGCCGCTCCTCGCGCCCCCACGCCCCGCGGTCCCCGCCGCCGGGGCGACGCCCGTCGCGCCGACCCCGCGGCCCGCCACCGCCGGCACCGCCCGCGCCAGCACCCGAGCCC
>CAZCBN010000016.1:0-39107 GCA_964496975.1 uncultured Phycisphaeraceae bacterium | reverse complement strand
CGGCTCGGCACGCCCGGACGCCGCGGCCGCCCGGGCCGAGGGCGACGCCCGCGGCCCCGGCCCCGGCCCCGGCCCCACACCCAGCAAGCGGCTCTACGCGCTCCGCGCGGCGATGGCGCTCGGCTACATCGCGCTCGTGAACCAGAACCGCCTGCACGCCTGGACCTTCGGCGGGCCCGCGGGACTGCGGCGGCTCGGCGGGCTGCGCGGCCGGCGGTCGGTCGAGCGGCTCGCCGCGTTCCTGGTCGCCGAGGGGGGCGCGGGCGGGGCGGGCCTCTCCGCCGGCGGGCCCGAGGCCGGCGAGGCTGCGAGCGGCGGGCCCGGGTCCTTCGCCGCGGCGATGGGGCGCATCGCCTCGCACCCGCAGTCTCGCGGCGTGCTGGTGCTGCTGAGCGACCTGCTGTTCGAGGAGCCGCTGGAGCCCGGGCTCTCGCGTCTTGTCGCGGCGGGCACGGGGGCGCCGGCGCTCGACGCGTGCGTGCTGCAGGTGCTGACGCCGGGGGAGCTCGACCCGGCCCGCGAGGTGGGTCGCGGCCTGGCGGGCGACCTGCGGCTGCTGGACGCCGAGGGGGCCCGCGACGTGGAGATCACCGCGGCGGGGCCGCTCATCGCCGCGTACCGCCGGCGGCTGGAGGCGATGCTCGAGCGCACGCGCCGAGCCTGCCGCACCCGGGGCATCGAGCACTACGTCGTGCCGACCGATCGGCCCGTGGACGACCTCATCGTGCGCGGGCTCCGCAAGCGGCGGCTCGTCGGCTGAGCGCCGGGGTGCGCGGCGCCGCGCCAGCGCGCGAAAAAAAGCGGGGCCCTGCGGCCCCGCCTGATCGTGCACAAGTTGGGTGCGTGTCCGCGGGCCCCGGAAAGGGGGCCGGCGTTCAGCGGCGGCGACGGCCGGCGACGAGGCCGGCGAGGCTCAGCACGCCGAAGGCGGCGGGCGCGGGGACGACGGTGTAGGTGTACTTCACCTCGGCGATGACCTTCGCGGTGACGGGGGTGCCGGCGAAGGAGATGCCGCCCTGGCCGTCCTGGTTGAAGATCTGCAGGGCGCTGTAGTCGAGGCCGAAGGTGCCGGCGCCGGCGAACTGGGCCGCGAACAGGCCGACGTAGGTGTCCATGTCGGAGGCGATCTGGCCGGTGCCGTTGAGCTGGGCGAAGTCCGGGTCGCCGGGCTCGAAGGTGAAGTTCTGGTCGTCGTCGCCGTTGTTGCCGGCGAGGTTGAAGGTGTCGCTGGTGGTGGGCGTGGCGACGAGGGCGTTGATGATGACGCCGTTGCCGGTCAGGGTGACCTGGGCGCCGAGCTGGGCGTTGACGGTCGCGCCGTCGACGCCGTCGTTGTCCAGCTGGAAGACGCCGTCGGCGATCTGGACCGTCAGGGTGACCATGACCGCGTCGAGGGTGATGTCGGCGGGGTTGCCGAAGTCCGCGGCGTTGAACTGGTTGAAGGTGAAGGAGCCGCTGAAGTTCGGCACGCCCTCGAACATCTGCATCTGGACCGTGTCAAAGGTCGCGGCCGCGGCCACGCCGGTGGAGGCCACGAGGGCCAGGATCGCGCTCTTCATCTCGTTCTCACCTTTTTCGGGGGCTCGCCGCCCCGACAACGTCTCACCGGTTCGCCGCCCACGACGCGGCAGAATGTCCGGTGTCGCAAGGTGAACCAGGTCGGCGGAGCGGCCAGCAAAATCGGCGGAAGACGGGGCGAAATCGAAAGAACCGATGAAAGTCCCGTCACCTATTTTGGTGGATGCCCGAGGCGATCGGCCCCGCGTCAGTGCCGCTGGTGCAGCGAGCCGCCGAACTCTTCGAGCTTGCCGCTCCGCGAGAGGATCATGTCGATCGTGCTGCGGTAGTCGGCGGCGGCCGGCGCGGGGGGCCGACCGGCGAGGGCGAGGTACTGGTCATCGTCGATGCCCAGGAAACGCCGCATGCCGTAGTCGTAGACGGCCTC
This sequence comes from uncultured Phycisphaeraceae bacterium, assembly GCA_964496975.1. Classification (GTDB taxonomy): domain Bacteria; phylum Planctomycetota; class Phycisphaerae; order Phycisphaerales; family UBA1924; genus CAZCBN01. Next base: position 37,162 of record CAZCBN010000016.1, on the reverse strand, counting down.
GTGCTCATCGCGGGAGAGGTCGAGCTTCAGCTCGTTGATGATCTTGGTGCCCAGGGCGATCCACTCGTCAAAGGTCTGGCGGCTGATGCTCTCGTAGATCCACGCGCCGACCGGACCCCGAAATGGGGGACGAGGCAACTGCGTCCCGTGGCGACCCGTGCGACGGCAGAGGAAGTCCCCCGCCGGGGCGGCGGGGGCGTCCGGCGCGCCCGTCACCTCGGGGAGCGGGATGTCCAGCTTCTGCAGCAGGTCGGCCATGGCTTTCTTGGGCATGAGGTCGCCGCGCTCCGTCGCGACGCGGTAGCCCTCGGTCAGCACCTCGGCGGCCCGGGCGCGATCATCGCAGGCGATGAACGCGGCGCCGGCGAGCTGGTAGGCCTTGCTCATGGACGGGTTGAGGGCGGTGCACCGGACGTAGGCCTCGGCCGCCTCGCGCGAGCGGCCGGCCTGGTTCAACGCGCCGGCGAGGCTGAAGAAGGCCATGTCGTTCGTCGGGTCCTGCGCGCACAGTTCCTGGAAGCGGGCGATGCGGTCGTTGATGTCCATACCGCAGGGTAGGTGGCGGCGGTACCCTCGACCCGTGGAGACACCGACGCCGCCGCGACAGGTTCACGCCGCGCCCGCACCAACCGGCTCCGTCGCACCGCCCGCCGGGGGCGGGGGCGGGAACGGCGCGCGGGCGGGAGCGGACCGCGTGCTCGCGGTCGACGTCGCGGGGCTTCAACTGCGGTCGCCGGTGATCCTCGCCGCGGGCACGGCGGGCGTGCTCGATGAGTCGGCGGACGTGCTGCCGCTGCACTCGGTGGGCGCGGTGACGACCAAGTCCATCACCTCCCGGCCCCGCGAGGGGAACGAGGCGTGGCGCGTGGCGCCGCTGCCGGTGGGGATGCTGAACGCGGTCGGGCTCTCCAACCCCGGCATCGATCGGTTTGAGGCCGACCACGGCCCGCGGATCGCCGCGCTGCCGACGGCGGTCGTGGTGTCGGTGGCGGGGGAGAGCGTGGAGGACTTCGCGGCCCTCGTGCGGCGGGCGGCGGCGCTGCCGGGCGTGGCGGCGGTGGAGCTCAACGTCAGTTGCCCCAACGTGGCGCACGGCGTGGACTTTGGCACCGACCCTGCGCGGCTCGGGGAACTCGTCGCGGCGTGCCGCGCGGCGGCGCCCACCGCGCGGATCTTCGCCAAGCTCCCGCCGGTGGCCGTCGCGACGCCGCACTCCGCGTCCGACCTCGCCCGCGCGGCGATCGAGCCCGCGGCCGGCGGGCGGGGCGTCGACGCCCTCGTGCTCTGCAACACCACGCCCGCGATGGCGATTGACCTGAGGACCCGCAGGCCCGTGCTCGGCAGCGCGACCGGCGGGCGGGGCTTCGGCGGCGGCCTCAGCGGGCCCGCGGTGCGGCCCATCGTGCTGCGCATCGTGCACGACGTGCACCGCAACATCGCGCGGGAGCGGGGCGTGCCGATCATCGCGGTCGGGGGCGTGCTGTCGTGGGCCGACGCGGCGGAGTTCATCCTCGCCGGGGCGACGGCGGTGCAGGTCGGCACGGCGTCGTTCGCCGACCCGCGGGCGGCGCGCGGCATCGCCCGCGGCCTGCGGGCCTGGGCGTTGCAGCAGCCGGAGGGCCGGGTGCAGGGTCTGGTCGGCGCCGCGGTCGCTCGCTAGCGGGCGGGGTGTTGATGACGACGGACCGCGCTTGGCCCGCGCGGGCGGGGGCGTGGCCCGAGATTGGCCCCGGGCCGCGGGGTTACTCGCCCAGCAGCTCGGCGATCTCGTCGTCGACGGGGTTGCGGGCGCGGTCGTCGGCGGGGCCCTTGCCCTTCTTGCCGCCCTTGCCGCCGGCGTCGCCCTCGTCGTCGTCGTCGCCCTCGGCGTCGTCGGCCGCGAGCTCGGCGAGGCGGGCCTTCTCGGCGGCCTCCAGCTCGGCGGCCTCACGCTTGCGCTCTTCCTCGGTCATCTTGCGCTTGATGGCGTCGATCTTGTCCTTCATCGGCGCCAGCACGATCGACGTTTGCTTCCCGAGCCAGCGCGGCGGCACCTCCACCTTGGCGATCTCGCCGAGCTGGTCGCAGATGTCGCGCAGCCGGCGAAGGCCCTGATCCTTGTACATCATCTCGCGGCCGCGGAAGCGCTGCGTGAACTGCACCTTGTGCCCCGCCATCAGGAATCGGCGGGCCTGGTCGACGCGGATCTTCACGTCGTGCGGGTCGATCTTGATCGAGCGGCCCAGGCGGATTTCCTTCAGGTCGGGCCCGCTGTTCTTGCGGTCCTTGCTCTGCTTGCTGAGCTCGTAGCGGTGCTTGCCGTAGTCCATGATCTTGCAGATCGGCGGCCGGCTGTCGGGCTGGATCTCGACGAGGTCAAGCCCCGCCTCCTGCGCCATGCGCAGGGCCTCGCCCGTGTCGATCACGCCCACCTGCTGGTTGTTCTGGTCGATGAGCCGGATCGGGCTCATGCGGATCATGTGGTTCACCCGGGTGCGCTGCACCTGGCCCGGGGAGCGGAGGAAGGGTCTGCGATTGATGGTCAGGTCTCCTGTGGGCTGCCGGGCGCGGCCGCCGGGCACACGCCGGCGGACGGGAACGGCATCGGTCGTGTCACGCGCGGTCCATCGCGGGGCGGCCCTGCCCCACGCTCCGCCGGCCTGCGAAAAGCCGGGACGCTCGCCCGCGAACGCCGGCCCCCCCCGCGAGCGAAGAGGGGGGCGGCCGCGTCACGCGGCTGCGTCACGTCGCACCACTGTATCGACCCCGGCAGGGGGGAGACAACGCCCAAACGCCAAACCGGTGCGCGGGATCGCGACGGCACGGGACGCGGGACGCGGGCGGGTCATTGCTGCACCAGCAGCACCACGTTGAAGATGACGCTGGCCGCCATGAGGATCGCCATGACGACAAAGAGCGGCGAGCGGACCACATCGGCCGACGAGCGGGGCCGGGCCGACATGCGGTCCACCGGGATCTCCGACGCCGCGGCCGCCTCGGCCTTCAAAAGGCTGCCGACGTCGGACTCGGGCAGCACGTCTTTGTGGGCGAGGCGGGGCTGCTTGCCGGCCTGCACGTCGCGCAGGTCGAGGATGAGGTCCTTGCAGGAGCGGTAGCGGGCGTTCGGGTCCTTGGCCATCATCATCTCGATGACCTCGGCGATGCCCGGGCTCAGCTTGGGGTTCACGTGGTCGGGCGGCACCAGCGGGGCCTTCAGGTGCTTGTGCATCACGGCCGACGGGTTTTTGCCGTCGAAGGGCACCTGGCCCGTCACCATGTGGTAGAGCGTGGCGCCGAGCGAGTAGATGTCGGTCTGCGGGCCGATGTCGCGCTCGCCGCGGATCTGCTCGGGGCTGATGTAGTAGGGCGTGCCGAAGGCCTTGCCCGCCTCGGCCTCCGCGGCCTCCTTGTCGCTGATCGCCCGGGCGAGGCCCATGTCGGCCAGCTTCACCACGCCCTGCTTGGTGATCATCACGTTTTTGGGCTTCACGTCGCGGTGGATCAGCCCCTTGCCGTGCGCGTGGTCCAGCGCCTCGGCCACCTGCAGCACGATGTTGACCGCCTCCGCCTCGGCGTACCGCTTTTTCGTCTGGATGTCGTCGTGCACCGTGCGCCCGTCGACGTACTCCATCACGAAGTAGTACAGGTCGCCGACGTTGTTCACGTCGAACGCCTGCACGATGTTCGGGTGGTTCAGCGCCGCGGCCGCCCGGCCCTCGTTGAAGAACCGCTCGATGAACTGCGGGTTGGTCGCGTACTTCTTCGGCAGCACCTTGATGGCCACGAGGCGGTCCAGGCTGTTCTGCTTCGCCCGGTAGACCTTGGCCATCGCGCCCGCGCCCAGCTCCGTGAAGCCGCTATAGCCGGGGATCTTGCCCTTCCGCTCCGCCTCGATGCGCTCCTTCAGGCGGACGAGCTGCCGCTCGGTGACGTACTCCTGCTCCACCAGCAGCTGCGAGAGCGTCTTGCCGCTGGCGTCCTCCGCCCCGCGCACCAACGCCAGACAGTGCTTCACCTCGTCCGCGGTGGCCAGGCCCTGGTCAATGACCAGCCGGCCGACGAGCGAGTCGAGGTTCGTTCCGCTTTTGTTCGCTTCTTCCCGCAGGGCGATGTTGGTCTCTTCGAGCGAGGCCGCCGCGACCGCGCCGCCCAGACCGTCGGTGTCGCCGGGGGAACGGGGCACGGGCCGGGTTTTGCTCGGATCGCTCGCACTCACAGCAGATCACCCATCACACGACGCCGAAGCCCAGTCGCTCCGGACGCTCGACCCCACCGGTCCATTCCCCGGCGGCGGCGTGCCCCGGGGAAGAACATGCCCTCATCGCGCCGCTTCGTCGACTGACCCGCGGCAACAAACGCGCTCCCAGAAGCACTTTCGAAGCACGCGAGGCCGGGCGCCCGCACCCACAAAGCCGATCCCCTCAAACGCGCGAACCCGGCTGTACGCCAACCGGCATCACAACAAATACCTAGTTTCGCGGCCCATCTTCACGCGGGAAGCCCCGCGGCACGCACGATTCGATCACCCACCCCGTCTGTACGGTGGGAGGGCCGCGGCGGATCGTAGCGAAACGCACTGTCCGTCGCATCTCGGTCGCAAGGCCGCGCGGAGCATCGCGCGGCGCCGACCCCGGGAGAGCGCGCGGGCCTGAGCGCCGCGCCAGAGGCTTGATCGTCGTCGATTGTCGGCCGGGTCGGGGGCGGACATCAGCGCGGCCCGCAAGGTCGCGCCAACTGCTACCATCCGGGCAGCCCCACCACCCGAACGGGGCACTGACGGTGGGCCAGGCGCGTCACGCGGCGCGGCGGCCGCGAGACCCTTGGCCGAGCGGCGGGCGCGACGCGCCCCGCCCTGCTCAGGCACCCCCACCATGCTTGTTGCCGAAAGCCGCCCACGCGACCTGAAGTGGTTCCACGCCGGACCGTTGCTCTACGGCGACTGGGGGACGAGCCGTCTGTACGTGCTCGGTCTGGCCTTCCTCTACACGGGCCACGCCAGCGTGCTCTACCTGACGGTGATCGGCCTGCTGATGGCGGCCGTGGCTTGGGCCTACACCGTGGTCTGCCGGAGTTTCCCCGACGGGGGCGGGGTGTACACGGCGGCGCGGCAGATCAGCCCGATCCTCGCGCTGGTCGGCGCAACGCTGCTGCTCTCGGGCTACATCATGACCGCGGCGATCAGCGTGGTCGAGGCGCTGCACTACTTCGGGCTTCACGGAGACCTGGAGCTTCCGCTGTGCGTGCTCGTGCTCCTCGCGCTGGGCGCAGTGAACTGGCTCGGGGCGAGGTCGGCCGGCCGGCTTGCGCTGATCGTTGCGTTCGCGGCGTTGGGCATGTCGGCGGTGGTGGGGCTGCTATGCCTGCCGTTCTTCGCGAAGGGCGTGCAGACCATCAGCCTTGACTATTTCACGCAGACCTCGCCGCAGCACGCGTGGGTGAACTTCACCCGGATTTGCCTCGCTCTCGCGGGTGTTGAGGCTGTGGCGAACATGACGGGCCTGATGAAGCAGCCCGTGCACCGAACGGCGAAGCGCACCATCTGGCCCGTGGCGATCGAGGTCGTGGCCCTGAACCTTGTGTTCGGGCTCGCGCTGGCCGGGCTCGATTACTCCGCCGGCGGCCGCACCCTGGCGGAGAGCACGCACCCCGACGAGATCCGCATCGTCGAGCAGCGGGCCGCCTTCCTCGAGACGCTCAGCGATCGCTCGGGCCTCACGCCCGACGAGCCCCTCGAACTCACCGACGACCAACTCGCCCAACTCGACGCGTCGCAACGGGCGGCCTACGACGGACTCGCCGCCTACGAGGCCGAGACGGAGCGGTACACCAACGCCTCGATGAAGATCGTGACGGAGCGAAGCGTCGCACGGTTCTTCGGCCCCGCGGCCGGATCGCTCGTGGGCCAGATCGCGGGCGTGATCTTCGGCCTGCTCCTGATCAGCGCGAGCAACACCGCCGTCATGGCCACCGTCTCCGTCCTCTTCGCGATGGGCCAGGACCGCGAGCTCCCCGGCTCGCTCACCAGGCTCAACTTCTCCGGCGTGCCCTGGATCGGCCTCATCGTGGCGATCGTTGCCCCGCTGGCCGTCATCGCCGTGGAACGCGACGTCACCGTCCTCGCCGAGTTGTACGTCCTCGGCGTCTGCGGAGCCATCACCGTCACGATCCTCTCATGCGTCGGGAACCGCTCGCTCGACATCACGACCGGCGCAAGGGTCGCGATGGCGGCCATCGGCACGCTCCTCTTCGCCATCACCGCCACGATCGCCGTCACCGAGCCCGTCTCGACCGCGTTCAGCGGATCGCTCATCGCCCTCGTCCTCGGGAGCCGAGCCGTCGTCCGTGCGAGCAAGGGTGCCTCCGCCGCCCCGCTGCCGGAGCCGATCACCGGGTGGCTCGCCGAGGTCCGCGCGAGCAGCGAGAAGCTCCGCATCGACCCGGACAAGCCCCGCGTCATGCTCGCCGCCCGAGGACGCTTCCAGGCCGAGTTCGCCGTTGACATCGCCCGCCGGCGGAACGCCACCTTGTTCGTGCTCTTCATCCGCCCCATTCGCATCATGGATCTCAGGCCCGGCCAGCTCCCCACCATCGACTCCGACCGCGACGCGCAGGAAGCCCTCGGCTCGGTCGCCCTGCTCGGCAAGGCCAACGGCGTCCCCGTCGTCCCCATCTACGTCGTCAGCCCCAACATCGCCGAGGAGATCCTCGACCACACCGTCACCTACGGCTGCGACACCGTCATCCTCGGCAAGAGCCGCCGGAATCTGCTGAGCCGCAAGCTGCAGGGCGACGTCGTCTCCCAGGTCGCCACGCACCTGCCCGACGACATCGCCCTCATCACCCGCAGCGGCAGCGACCCGCACCCCAGCAAGCTGCTCATCCCCGAGCCCGCCGCCGCCCCACACGACGACCACGCCGAAGCCCCCACCGACGCCCCCGCCGAAGCCCCCGCCCGTGAAGAACCCACCAAGCCAACGCCCCCGCAGGCCTAGACCACCCTCCGCCGCGGCGCTGGGCCGCACAGCACGCCCCCCCCCCCACCGCACGACCCCAACGCACGACCCCGCCGCGTGCGCCCGCCGTGTTCAACTTGCGTGAATGTCATCGCCGAGGCTTCAACACGCGCCGCGCACTGCGGTACCGTGCCCGCACCATGCGACCAATGACCGCGCCGTCCCGCTCCGCTGCCGCCCTCGCGGCGTCGATCGCCCTTGTGCAGGCCGCGGCGCTCGCCCCGGCCCAGCCCCTGCTGAGCCGCCTGCGCCCCCACGCCGACCACGACTGCACCGTGCTGCACGCCCCCGGCCGCGCCACCTCGGCGAATGACCCCTGGCCCAACGGCATCATCCCCTACGACTTCGCGGCCGATGTGATCCCACAAAACCGCAACCGCGCCCGGGCCGTGATGAACGACCTGGAGTTCTGGTGCAACGCCCGCTTCGTCCCCCGCGTCGGCAACGAGCCGCAGTGGATCACCATCCGCAACTCCGCCAGCGGCAACAGCGCGACCGTCGGCGCCACCGCCGGCGGCGTGGTGAACATCAACGCGTGGGACAGCCCGGGCCTCATCTGCCATGAGCTGCTGCACACCCTGGGCCTCTTCCACGAGCAGCAACGCGCCGACCGCGACGCCTTCGTCGAGGTCATCCCCGCCGCCATCGCCCCGGGCCGCGAGGGCAACTACACCCTGATCGCCTCCGCCACGCCCATCGGCCCGTACGACTTCGACTCCGTCTCGCACTACCCGGGCACCTTCTCCCTCGCGCCCGGCGCCACCGTGAACCTGCGCCCGAGGCCCGAGTACCAGGCCGCGTGGGAGTCGCGCATGGGCGACTGGGTCTTTAACTACACCGGCCCCAGCAACGGCGACATCTGGGCCCTCTACACCATCTACGGCGGCGACCCGATCCCCGGCCCCTTTGACTTCATCTCCCCCGCCGCGAACAGCGCCCTCCCGCGCCGCGGCCCCGTCCGCCTCCGCTGGTCCACGGCCGAGCTCGCCGACAGCTACCGCGTCGAGGTCTCCACCAACATCGCCTTCCGCAACCCGATCGTGAACACCGTGACCACGGCCGCCGAGCACACCTTTATCGCGCCCGCGAGCGCGGGCCCGCTCTTCTGGCGCGTCACCGCCACCAACGACCGCGGCACGAACCGCCCCCGCCCGCTCGAGACCCGCCGGCTGGACGTCTCCGCCGCCTGCGGGCTCGACCTCGCGGCCCCCGCGGGCCTCGACCAAGACGACGTCGCCGCCCTCCTCACGCTCATCAGCGGCCAGAGCCCCGGGGCCGACTTCGACGCCAGCGGCGTGATCGACTTCTTCGACGCGCTCGCGTACCTCCGCGCCTTCGACGCGGGCTGCTAACCGCCGCCGCAAAGCGCCGCGACCGGCCGCCCCGGTGTCCCCGGTGTCCCCGGTGACTTTGGGGCCCAGGCAACTCTGGAGGCCCGAACGGCTCTGGTGGCCCAGGCTTGCAGCCTGGGCCGAGCGGCTGCCAACCCCGCACCCGCCCCACAACGGCCCCGCAACGGCCCCACCCCTCCGCCGCCCTCCCCGCGCGCCAACCATCCCGCGATGCACGACGCCCCCGACCGACACCACGCCCTGCTCCAGGGCCTCACGCCGCCGCAGCAACAGGCCGTGCTGCACGGCGAGGGCCCGCTTCTCATCCTCGCCGCCGCGGGCTCCGGCAAGACCCGCGTCATCACGCGTCGCATCGCCCGTCTCATCGCCGACGGCGTGCCCCCGTGGGCCGTGCTCGCGCTCACCTTCACCAACAAAGCCGCCGGCGAGATGCGCGAACGCGTGCACACGCTCATCCTGGGCGACGCCGAACCTTCCCATGCGGACCCGGTGGGACCGTCGTATCGCCCGTCCGGCGGCGCCCCGCGCAACATCCGCGGCCTGACCATCAGCACGTTCCACGCGCTGTGCGCCCGCCTCCTCCGCCGCTACGCCGATGTCGCGAAGATCCCGGGCCTCAAGCCCGACTTCACGATCTACGACACCGCCGACCAGAACGCCCTGATGAAGCGCACGCTGGGCGAGCTCGACCTCAGCACCACCAACTGGCCGCCGCGCACCATCCTGACCGCGGTGAGCAACGCGAAGAACGACCTGCTCGATGCGCACGCGTACGAGCAGCGCGCCACCGACTTCTACGCCAAGCAGATCGCCCGCATCTACACGGCCTACGACGCCGCGATGCGCAAGGCCGGCGCGATCGACTTTGACGACCTCCTCCTCCTCACCGCGCAGATGCTGCGCACGAGCGAGCAGGTCCGCCGCGAGTGCCAGGACCGCTGGCGCTTCCTGATGATCGACGAGTACCAGGACACGAACAAGGCCCAGTTCGAGATCGCCCGCCTGCTCGCCGGCGAGGGCGCACGCCCGCAGCCCGCGGCCGGCGGCTTCCGCCCCTCGTGGGACGCCCCAGCCGCGCCCGCCCCCACCGCACGCGCCGGCCCCAACATCTGCGTCGTGGGCGACCCGGACCAGGCCATCTACGGCTGGCGCGGCGCCGACATCGCGAACATCCTGGACTTTGAAGACGCCTTCCCCGGCTGCCGCGTCATCATGCTGGGCGAGAACTTCCGCTCCACGCAGCCCATCCTCTCCATCGCCGACACGCTCATCAAGCACAACCAGCGCCGCAAGGACAAGCCCCTGTTCACGACAAGGCCCGGCGGCGAGCGCATCCTCGCGGTGATCTGCCGCGACGAGCAGCACGAGGCGAGCCTCGTGTGCGACTGGCTTCGCGCACGGCACGAGGGCGTGCAGGCCGACGGGGCCAAAGACCCCTCGCGCGCGCTCGCGTGGCGCGAGATGGCCGTGTTCTACCGCACCAACAGCCTCTCCCGCGTAATCGAGGACGAGCTGCGCCGGGCCGGCGTGCCCTACGTCATCGCCCGCGGCACGGCCTTCTACCAGCGCGAAGAGGTGAAGAACGCCCTCGGCTACCTGCGCGTCGTCGCGAACCCCGCGGACGACGTGAGCCTCGAGCGCATCATCAACACGCCGGCCCGGGGGCTTGGGGACAAGACCATCACCCGGCTCCAGGGGGCGGCGGCGCAGATGGGGACGCCGGTGTTCGAGGCCGTGCGCCGCGTGCGCACGTTCGCGGATCTATCCAGCCGCGCACACAACGCCGCGGAGGCGTTCGTGCAGATGATCGACGGGTGGACGGGCGCGGGGAGTTTTTTGGGCGAGAGCGTCGCCAGCAGCCTGCACGAGCTGGTAGAGCGTGTGATCGAAGAGTCCGGCCTGCGCGCGCACTACCAGAAGCAGGCCGCCGCGAGCCAGAACGAGGCCGACGAGGAGCGGCTCGACAACCTCGACGAGTTGATCTCGGCGGCGGCGAAGTTCGAGGAGGAGTACGACCCGAACGCCGACCCAGTGGCCTTCCCAGGCGCCGACGCCGCGGCGGGCGGCGCACAGGCCGCGACGCCCCCGCTGCTGGCGATGCTCCGCGCGTACCTGGAAACGGTGTCGCTGGTCGCCGACGCCGACGCGGCCGACCCCGCGCAGGGCGCCGTCACGCTGATGACGCTGCACGCCGCGAAGGGCCTGGAGTTCGGCGCGGTCGCCATGATCGGCCTCGAAGAGGGCGTGCTGCCCCACAGCCGCGCGTTTGAGAGCGAGGCCGAGCTGGAAGAAGAGCGACGGCTGGCATTCGTCGGCATCACGCGGGCGATGCGGCAGTTGCACCTGTCGTGCGCCAAGTACCGGAGCGTGCGCGGCTATTCCGAGCGCACGATCCCCAGCCGGTTTCTCGACGAAATCGGCCGCGAGCACGTGGTGCACAGCGACCAGTCCGACCCGCTCGGCGGGTACGTGGACGACCTGGGCGACGACGAGGAGCGTGGTGCGCCCGCGTGGGGTCAGTCGATCAGCGGCGCGGGCTTCGGCGGCAGCGGGCGCGGGCCCACGGCGTTTGAGGCGAAGCTCGCGGCCCTGCGCGCGCAGAAGGCGGCCGAGGCCAGCGGTTCCGCCGCGGCCGGCGCGGGCGCCGGCTCCGCCTACCCGCCGGGCTCGCGGGTGCGGCACCCGCAGTTCGGCGTGGGCGAAGTGCTGACGGTGAGCGGCGCGGGCCGCACGGCCCGGGTCGAGGTGAAGTTCAAGGACGCGGGGAAGAAGACGCTTGTGCTGGAGTACGCGCGATTGACGCGGCTTGGGTGATGGCCACGCGGGCGCGCACGAGTCGCGTCCCATCCAGAACGGGGGTGTGCGATGATGCGGGGTATTTCTCGGTTGGTGGAGGCGGCCGCGGTCGTTCTGCTCGCGGTGTCGGGGCTTGTGGCGGGAGCAGCGCGCGCGCAGCCCGCGGGCGGGGATGGGAACGGGGACGGGCAGTTTGGGGCCGAGGTGCGGCGCATCGTCGGGCCGCTGGTGCAAGGGGGGATCGTGCCCTCCATGGTGGTCGGCGTGCGTCGCGGGGACGTGGTGGAGTTTCACGCGGTGGGCACGCTGACGCCGGGCGGCGTGGCGGCGCCGACGCCGGACACGGTGTTCGAGATCGGCTCGATCAGCAAGGTGTTCACGGCGATCCTGCTCTCGGACGCCGTGCGCCGGGGCGAGGTGTCGTTTGATGACCCGATCGGGTCGCTGCTGCCCGAGGGCGTGGCGCCGCCGGCCTTCGAGGGCCGCGTGCCGACGCTTCGCGAGCTGGCGACGCACCGCAGCGGGCTGCCGCGGATGCCGGCGAACATCTCGCCCGCGGACGTGGAAAACCCCTTCGCGGACTATGGGCGCGACGACCTGCACGCGTTCATCGGGGGCTTGGCCCTGCCGCGGGCGCCGGGGGCTACGTACGAGTATTCGAACCTGGGCGCGGGGCTTTTGGGCGACGCGCTGGCGCAGCGGCTCGGCGTGCCGTACGAGGCGGCGCTGCGCGAGCGGGTGCTCGGGCCATTGGGGCTGACGGACACGGCGATCACGCTGAGCGAGTCGCAGCGGGCGCGGTTTGCGCCGCCGCACCAGGCGGGTGGCGTGCCGACGAAGGCGTGGGACTTCGACGCGCTCGCGGGGGCGGGGGCGGTGCGGTCGACGGCGCGGGACCTCATGCGGCTTGCCGAGGCGGTGCTGTCGCCGCAGGGGCGGGAGATTGACGAGGCCATCTCGGCGACGCTCGCGCGGCAGGCGGACGCGCAGGGCTCGTTCTCCATCGCGACCGGGTGGCACATCGCGGGGGACGGGCAGACGCGCTGGCACAACGGGCAGACGGGCGGGTCGTCGTCGGCGCTGTTCGTGTCGGGTGAGTTGCGGCAGGCCGTGGTGGTGCTGTGCAACGGGGCCGACCCGGCGGTGACGATCGCGGCGGAGCGGGTGTTTCAGGCGGCGGCGGGGATGCAGGCGGCGCCGGTGCAGGTGCCGAAGATCGTGCCGGTGGAGGGGGCGCTGCTCGAGTCGCTCGTGGGCGAGTACGAGAACGAGCGGCTTGATGTGAAGTTCATCGTGACGCGCGACGGGGAGCGGCTCATGGCGCAGATCCCCGGGCAGCCGGCGCTGCGGGTGTGGCCGCAGGGGGGGACGGTGTTCGCGTATCGCGAGGTGGACGCGCGGCTCGCGTTTGACGGGCCGGAAGAGGGCGGGAAGTCTGCGGCGGTGACGCTGTTCCAGAACGGGATGGAGATTCGCTGCGAGCGGGTGGAGTGAGGGACGCGGTCCGCGGGCCGATGCGCGGGGCCCGCGGGCGTGATCAGCGGGCGGGAGCGGCGGCGGGCAGCGGGAGGCGGGTGGCGGCGATGATCTCGCCGGCGGGGCCGCGCTGCGCGTAGACGATGACGGCGGCGTTCGTGCGCACGAGGTCGGCCGGTGGCGCGAGGGTGAGGGTGGCGGGGGTGGCGGCGCCGGCGGCGACGGGGACGCTCGTGAAGGCGCGGACGACGCCGTCGTGGTGCAGGGTGGCGCCGGCGTTTTCGCCGCGGGGGACGTTGGTGGAGAGGCCGTCCTCGACGAGGGCGGCGATGAGTCGGACGCCTGGGGTGCCCTCGGGGGCCGCGGGCGCGGCGAGGGAGGCGGTGACGGTGAACGCGTCGGGCGAGGGCTGCGCGACGGCCGCGGTGATGGTGCCGGAGGCGGGGGCCGCGAGGGCGGCGGCGACGTGCGACTGCGCCTCGGCCTTGCGTGAGCCGACGAACTCGGTGCGGCCGTTGATGACCATCTGCGGGGTGTAGATGGACCGGAGGTTCATGCGCGTGGCGTAGGCGCGCTGGCGGTTGGTCGCGTCCACGGAGGCGAAGCGGTCGGGCCAGCCGAGGTTGTCCCAGTAGTGCACGTGGTAGGCGAGGACGTAGACGGGCTCGCTGGAGGCGCGGGCGCGGCGGGCGAGGTCGGCGGCGACGTCGTCGGCCGGGGGGCAACTGGAGCAGCCCTCGGACGTGAAGAGCTCGACGACGGCGAAGCCGTGCGTGGCCGTTGCGTCGGTGGGCGAGGCGGCGGTCGCGGGCTTGGCCGGAGCGGAGCCAGCGGCGGCGAGGCCGGCGAGCGCGGCGAAGAGGCCGCCGGCGGCGAGAGAGGCCAGGGATGCGCGCGCCGGCGTGGCGACGCGGCGACGGGATTCGGAGGCGGCGGGCGAGGGCGCGTCGGTACCTTGGGCGTGCGTCGGCATGGCGGGGGAACCGGCGGGCGGGGGGGCGTATTCCCGCGAGGTTTTGTGCGCGGCGGGGACGCGGCGCGAAAAGGGGGGGGCGATGCGCGGCGTGATGATGGGCCTGGTGGTGGGCGCGGGGCTGGGGTGCCTGTGCGTTTGGAACGCGGCCGGGGCGGTGCCGCCGGCGGGGGCGGCGGACGGGGCCGATGGGGCGCGGCTGGCGGGAACGCCCGGGGTGGTGCGCGCAGCGGGGCACACCGTGAAGATCGTGGCGCACCGGGGAGCGAACGAGTATGCGCCGGAGAACACGCTCGCGGCGGCGGCGCTGTGCGTGGCGTGGGGCGTGGACATCGTGGAGGTGGACGTGCGGCGGACGCGCGACGGGGTGTACGTGCTGCTGCACGACGCGACGCTGGACCGGACGACGGACGGGGCCGGGCCCGTGCGGGGACGGCGGTGGGACGATGTGGCGGAGCTGGACGCGGGGGCGTGGTTTGACCCGGCGTTTGCAGGGGAGCGGGTGCCGCGGCTGGACGCGTTTTTGGCGTGGGCGAAGGGGAAGATCGGGGTGTATCTGGATGTGAAGGAAGCGGACCCGGCGGAACTTGTGTCACTGGTGCGGGCGGCGGGGATGGAGCGCGAGGTGTTTTATTGGGCGGGCAACCCGCTGCTGATGACGGGGCTGCGCGCGCAGGGGGAGGACGTGGCGCTGAAGGTGAACGCACGGTCGGCGACGCACCTGCGGGAGCTGTGGCCCGTGCTGAAGCCGGTGATCGCGGAGGTGGGCGTCGGGGCGCTGGACGACGCGGGGATGGTGGCGGCGGCGGAGGAGCTGGGCGTGTCGCTCATGCCGCTGATCGGGGAGAAGGACCGCGCGGCGTTTGCGCGGGTGGCGCGGTTCGGGCGGGGGCTTGTGAACCTGGACCACGCGGACATGTACATCGCGGAGGAGGCGAAGGTGATGGCGGAGGGGGCGGGGGGAGCGCGGGAGTGAGACGGGGGCGGGCCGAGGCGGACGGGGGCTAGAGGGCGCAGAGGGTGCGGGGCTTTTCGAGGAGGAGGTAGAGCAGGTTGTCGGTGAAGGTGGGGCTGCGGGTGAGGCCCATGTGGTCGGTGTGCAGGAAGGTGATGTGGGCCCAGTCGATGGGGGTCTGGACGCGGGGCTTCCACTGGCCGCCGAGGCGTTCGTCCATGAGGGCGCTGTCGCGGAGGACGGTGCCGTCGCCGCTGGCGTACTCGATGAAGTCGACCTGTCGGTGGCCGACGGCGGCGACGCGGGCGGTGGGCTTGGCGTCGCCGGCGAAGAGGTATTTGCTGACGCCCGAGGGGACGCGGGCGGGTGTGTCGAGGGCGTTTTGGACCTGGCGGGTTTCTTCGAGGCACTTGGCGAGGTGCTCGAGGGCGGCGCGGCGGCGCTGCGGCGCGGTGGGCAGGGCGGGGACGAGCTTGGCGAGCTCGGCCTCGGCGTCGGGGTCTGCGAGGCCCCAGCCCATGCGGATCCAGAGGTCGATGTCGAGGAGGTCCTTGATGGTTTCGCCGGTTTTGGCGTCGACCGCGCAGCCGTGGCGGCCGCGGGGGAGGAGCTGGTAGATGGAGGGGAAGGTGCTGAGGATCTGCGGTGTGTAGGGGGGCGTCATGGCGGAGCCGGGGAGGCCGATGACGAGTTTTTGGAGGGCCTCGAGGGAGCCGGCGTTTGGGGTGCCGATCATGACGATCTGCTCGACGCGGTCGGCGCCGAGCCACTCGGGCATGTCGATGCGTTCGCGCGGGGTGGGCGGGCGGTTGCCGCCGTAGCGGACGAAGTAGCGTGCGAGCATGCCGCCGAGGGAGTGGCAGACGAGGTCGACCTTGACGTCGTGGGCGCAGCCGGCCTCGCGCTTGGCGTAGCGGAGGACGGCGTCGATGAAGCGGCCGAGCTCTGCGGCGTTGTCGACGAGGCTGCGGCGCCAGTCGTAGGGGAACTGGAAGCAGGTGCTGAGCTGGTTGATGCCGTAGTCGATGGCCTTGTTGGCGGCGAGGAGCTCGCCCGTGTATCCGCCGGCGCCGAGGGTGAGGATGATCTCTCGGTAGGCGCTGAGCTCCACGGGCAGGCCCAGGACGCGGCCGCGGACCTTGTCGAGCGCGCCGTCGGGCTCGACGGGGGTGCGGATCTCGTCGAGGGCGAGGCCCGGGGAGATGTGGAGGCTTGCGAGGTGGGCGCCCTCGGGGGTGAGGGGGTCGACGAAGTTGGTGTCGAACTCGCCCCAGATGCAGCGGCCGGTGCCCTTCTCGACGAGGCGGGAGCCGAGGATGCCGGGGATGACGATGACGGGGTTGCGCTCGGCGGCGCTCTGCTTGGCGGCGCGGCCGTAGATCTCGGAGAAGTTTGGGGCGGGGATGCGGGCGACGCGTTCGGCGACGGCGGCGACGACGTTGCGGGGTATGCGAGAGACCTTCTTCGCGGGCTTGGCCTTGCCGCTGTCACCGGACGCCTCGTCGTTGCCGCCGCGCTTCATGCGGGACAGGGTAGTGCATCGGGGGTGGGCGGGGCGAGGGGGAACGGCGGCCTCGCTGGGGTGGGGCTGCGAGGTTGGGGCGGGGCTGCGGGCAACGCCGTGCGGGCGGGGCCGGGCGGGCGGCGTTGGGCGGCTCGGTTCTCGGGCTTCACGGGCAGCCGGCGTCGAGGTCGGCGAGGAAGTCGAAGAGGTCGAAGATGGTGGAGGGGGCCTGGTCGTTGTCGTAGTCCAGGCCTGCTTCGAGGGCGGCGAGGAAGTCAAACAGGTCGAAGACGTTCGGCGTGCCGTCGTGGTTGAAGTCGGCGGGGCAGTCGGTCGCGCAGCCGGAGCGGGGGCAGAAGAGGGAGATGCGGAAGGCGTCGGAGCGGGCGACGCCGGAAGGGGCGGCGGGGTCTTCGACGAGCCACTGGGCGAAGAGCGTGGCGCCCGGGGTGAGGACCTCTGCGGCGAAGGTGTCCGGCGTGAGCGGGATGTGGAGCGTGGCGACGCCGACGCCCGCGCCGACGCCGGAGGCGAAGGCCTCGCCTGCGAAGAGATCGGCGGCGACAACGCCCGCGACGGGGGGCTGCGTGGAGAGGTGCAGGGTGGCGCGGGCGCCGCCGAGGGCCTGGGCGAGGCCGAGGCGGAAGTCGGTGCTGCCGATCATGGCGGGGGAGAGGGGGAGCATGAGGGGCTGGAAGCCGCCGGTGCCGCCGATCGCGGCGCGGATGGGGACGGGGCGGAGGTCGGGCCTTTGGGCGAAGAGCGTGGGGCGGTCAAAGGGGAAGACCTCGTCGCGGACGCGGGCGTCTGTGAGCGCGTTGGCGAGGAAATCAAGCACGGCAGCCTGCTGGGGGCCGGGGATGGGGGGGGGGAGGGTGGGGTCGCGGTTGTTGTTGCCGGGGGCGCCGGGGCCGGCGTAGAAGGGGAAGACCTGGTTGATCGTGGTGAACTGGCCGGTGTGCATGAGGGTGGGCTTGAGGCCGACGTTTCGCAGGCCGGGGGTTTTGAAGCGGCCTCGATCGGGGGCGAGGCCGGTCACGTTCTGGCGGCCCAGGTCCTCGGCGAGGGGGCGGAGGCCGATGTTGCGGAAGGTGTTGTCGGTGAAGAGGGGCGGGGCGTGGCAGATGGCGCACTCGCTGGTGCGGAAGGTGTTCCAGCCCTGGACCTGCTGGGGTGTCATGGCGGCGGTGTCGCCCGCGGTGAAGCGGTCCCAGGGGGTGTCGTCGGCGATGAGGGTGCGCTGGTAGGTGGCGAGGGCGAAGGCGATGCGCTGCGCGGTGATCGCGCCGTCGCCGAAGGCCTGGGCGAAGAGGTCGGCGTAGGTGGGGTTGCTCTCGAGCGCGGCGGCCACGTCGGCGGGCAGATCGGCGGCGAGATCGAGCGGGCGCGAGCGGGCGAGCTTGGCGGTGAGGGCGGGCCAGTCGAGGTTTTCGTGGGCCATCTCCACGTCGCTGAGCGGGGGGCCGACGGCCTGGCTCTCCAGGGCGCCGCCGGCGGGGATGACGGTTTCGCCGGTCTGTGGGTCGGCGAAGCGGGAGCGGGCGCGGCCGTCCCAGAAGAGGTCGGTGGCGTAGGCGGCGTTGATCATGGAGTTGGCGGCGCGGTCGGTGACCTGGGGATTGGTGCCGAAGAAGAGATCGGCGATGTAGTCGTTGGCGGCGTCGGCGCGGGAGACGCCCGGGGAGCCGAAGGTGTCGTCGGGGGAGTTCAGCAGGCCGTCAAGGCCGGGGTGGCGGGCGCGGGGCCTCGGGTCCATGCCGGCGGCGGAGGGCTGGTGGCACGAGCCGCAGGAGACGACGTTGGAGGTGCTGAGCTGCTCGTCCCAGAAGAGGGCCTTTCCCAGGAGACGCTTGGGCTCGGTGATGGGGTTTTCGGCGGGAACAGGGACCGGGGGGAGCGCGGCGCGGGCGACGGAGCCGGCGGCGAAAAGGAGACCGCACGCGGCCGCAGCGCTCGCGGAGACGGGCGGGAGCACGGGCAGGGCGCGAGCGACAGCGGACCGGTGGTGATTCGGCACGGGCTGATCTCCGGTTCTTTGGCGCCGCGTCGTCGCGGGCCCGGGGTGGCGGCCGCGGCGCTCGGCGGGCGGGCCTGGTTGGGGAAGGTTGTCGCGCGGGGTGCGGCGGGGGACAGCACGCGGCGGAAAATCAGGCGGTGGTGACCGTGACGGGCGCGGCGGCGGGTGCGGCGGGGGGTGCGGCGGGGGTGAAGAGGCCGGCGGCGGCGGCTTCGTGGTCGAGGAGCCACTGCTTTCGCCAGATGCCGCCGCCGTAGCCGCAGAGGGTGCCGTCTTCGCGGATGACGCGGTGGCAGGGGACGATGATGCCGAGCCGGTTCTCGCCGTTGGCCTTGCCGACGGCGCGTGCGGCGCCGGGCTTGCCGAGTCGTCGGGCCATCTCGCCGTAGGAGCGGGTGCGGCCCGGGGGGATGGTGAGGAGTTCGTTCCAGGCGGCGCGTTGCCAAGGGGTGCCGTCGAGGGCGATGGGCGTTTCAAAGCGGGTGAGCGTGCCGGCGAAGTAGGCGGCGACCTCCGCGACGATCTGCTCCAGCACGGGGCTGCGGCCGGGGACGATCGGGGCGTCGTGGAAGCGGCGGAGCCAGGCGAGCTCGGCTTCAAGGGCGCGGCGGTCGTGGAACTCCAGCAGGGCGAGGCGGTCGCCCGCGGCGACGGCGACCATGGGGCCGAGCGGGGTGTGCATCCAGTCGGCGAGCAGGGGCGAGCCCGCGCGGGCGGCGCAGGTCGGCGCCTCGCCAAAGACTGAGGCGAAGGCCGAGCCGAAGCCGCTGAGGCTGTCGTACCCGCTGGCGGTGGCGGCGGTCGTCACGGTGGCTCCTTGCTGCATGTCGTCGAGGGCACGGCCCATGCGCCGGGCCCGCTGGTACGCGTGAAAGGTCATGCCGTAGTGGCGGTGGAACAGTCGACGGGCCGTGCTGGGCGAGAGGTCCAGGGCCCGGACGTCGGCGTCGCGCAGGCGGCGGGTGGAACGCTCCGCGGCCTGCGCGAGCCGGGCGACGTCTGGCGGCGGGGCGGCGAGGGGCTGCTCGGGCTTGCAACGCAGGCAGGCGCGGTAGCCCGCGCGGCGGGCGGCGTGAACGTCGGCGAAGTACTCGCAGTTCTCTGGCCTCGGCTTGCGGGCGGAGCACACAGAGCGACAGAAGACGCCGGTGGTCTTGACGGCGACGATGAAGACGCCCTCAAAGGCCGGGTTGCGCTCGATGAGCGCCCGGTACATGGTGTCGCGCGGGGGCAGACGGCTCATGCCGCAAGGCTACCGGCGGGGCCGGGGGAATGGTTTGCGTCGCGCCACGGTCGGCTCCACCGCGTCAGTTCACGCAGCGAGCCAACGTAGAGTTTCGGCTATCGCGAGATCGAACTCGGCCCACTCACCTTCGCGTATCCCCGCATTTGGCTAGTCACTTATGCTACTTGACACGACAACGTACACGCTTAATCTACGTCGGTCCTATTCACGGATATACCTATGAGGAGAAGAGACCCATGACGGCGACTACTCGGATACTTTTTGCGGTACTCGCGTGCTTCTTCACGTCAGGCTGCTCCTCGCCTACATCTCTCGCGGTTCCCACGAACGAAATCCCGCACGGCGATCGAGTCACGCTCGCCACAACCCGAAAGATTGACACACACACGAATGGCTCACTGCAACGGCTTGTTATGCTAAATCAGTTCAATCACAATCTAAACAATTCACGTGCCATCAGCATCGACGATTCAAGTGCCATCAGCATCGACGATGGTAATACTATTACTATTGTCCAAGTCCAACGATCGCTCAATGGCCCCAAGGAAGACCTACTTCTTGCACTCAGTAAACACCAGAGCATTGAAGACCTATCGAAGTCGTTAGAATTTTACAACAACAACAACAACAACAACAATAACAACAACAACAACAACAACAACAACATGCACCAGGACAAACACCACATCATTTTATATATTCACGGATACAATCAAACCGCCGAAGCGGCCGTGAGGTCAGGGCTGACTCTTCTGCAAGCAGTCCGAGGCGTAGACACACAAGTGCCATCAGCCGACAACCCGCCGTTTGCCGTCTGCGTCTTCTCTTGGCCTTCAATCGCGTCGCCGTTGGGATACTTAGCCGACGAAGAAGCGTCCGCTTTGTCGACCGCAGCATTTGTAAAGTTGCTTGTCGCAGCCGCCTCCATGGACAATGCTGTAGTTCACGTCATTGCGCACAGCATGGGATCTCGAATCGCGGTGGAAGCGCTAGAGGCCGTTCAGAAAACAAATAAGCACGCTTTCAGCAATGTCGCGGATCTTACGCTGTTCGCTCCGGACGTTGACGTGCGGCGATTCGCCGTGTTCGCGAGCAATGCTGCCGCCCAGATTCGCGAAGAGACTTCTCAGATCGGTGGCGTTCGACATGATTTTCAGATAACTGTGTATCATGCAGATAACGATCTTGCACTGTTTATTTCAAGCCTTTTGCGCGGCACATTCCGGCTCGGCTTCGTGCCGCGACGGAACAGTTCTAGCTGGAAGTCGCACGAGGCGTACATCACTCGCTGCATCAAACTTGGCATTGTAACATTTGTGAATACTAGCGAACTGAACCGACGATTTGAATTGACGTTCCGATCCCATGCTTATTTTGAAGAGAGTCGGGCCGTCCAAGTTGATCTAAGAAGAAGCTTCCTGAGGCAGTATCCGCACAGTGCCGCACTGTCTCGCCACAGCGGGGGCAAAGACCTCTTGCTGCGCGAGTTATCATCCGACGAAGATTGGCGATCTTCCCCCGTCACATGGAAACTTCTCGAGTCTCAGGTGGATGGCAAGTTGTATGTCGGCCGCCTTGCGATAGACCACGATCTTGCAACTGAAAGCACAATTGGGCGCGCGCCGGCAGAGGGTCGAGGCGGGACGAACTATAAGCGTAGAATCTTGATACCCTACGAAGAATATTATTATCGCGAAGAGCCCGATGCCAAGCGAAACTTCTCGAACTAGGCCGGGCGGATGCCGCGTTGGAGCTGCTGGACGCGTTCGGCCTCTTGGCGGCGGACCTGGTCGAGGACGAGCTTTGGCACGCGCCAGGCGTTCTCGTCGGCGGTGACGTTCGCGCAGTGGTCGTTCAGGCAGCGGTACAGGAACTTGAAGGCGTCGCGCGGCTGGGCCATCGCCTCCAGGGCGTCGACCAGGTCGGTGCGCTTCACGTCCTCGGCGAAGAGGTCGATGAGGGCGACGGGGGCCGCGCCGTCGGCCACGCACGCGGCGAGGCGGGCGTTGCACAGGTCGTAGAGCATGGGGCCGGTCCACGTCAGGCGCTCGACGAGGCTCTGCTTGTCGAGGCGGGCCTCCTGGAAGAAGGCGGCGCTCTCGCGGAAGAGGGCGTGGCGGAGCTCCAGGGGCAGCAGCATCTTGAAGCCGGTGCGGTCCTGCTGGAGAAACTTGTTGTTCAGCAGGGGCCAGACGAGCTCGCGCATCTTTTCCGCGTCACCGTTCACGAGCGTGGGCTCGTCGACGCGGTCCATCAGCACGAGCGTGCCGGTGTAGCCGAAGCGGGCAAGAACGCGGCGGAGGCGCTCCATCATGGCGTAGCGCGGCGCGTCGGCGTCGGGCGACATGGGGAGCGACTCGGGCGTGCGAAGGCCCGGGTCCATGCCGGCGAGGGCGGCCCCCAGCGCCGCGACGCCGCGGGGCATGGCCCGCATCTCCTGGTGCAGGCGGCGGGCGCGGGAGCGCAGCGCGAGCCGGTCCAGCCCCCAGACCTTTGCGAGCACCGCGAGGTAGAGCGCGGCGAGCACGCCCGTGAGCGAGCCCAGGACCATCTGCGCCGTCTCGGTCAGCGTCGCCCGGGCCACCAGCAGCGCGACCAGCGTGCCGACGGCGGGGATCCAGCCCAGCGCGGCGAGCAGGCGGCGCGGCGTCTCGCCCTTCACCGGGCCCAGGCGCAGCAGGCGGCGCAGCGCGGCGGCGCGGCCCCCGTCCACGTCGGCCGTGTCGTAGAGCGCGAGCAGGGTGTGCAGGTCGCGGCGCAGGGCGAGGGGGAGCTTGCGGACCTCGCGGGCCATCTCCGTCGGGTTGCCGGCGTGGAGCTCGTCACCGATGCCGCCGGCGGGGCCGGCGCCGTCCTCGCCCAACAGCGCGGTGGAGATGGAGCCCGCGGCGATGCTGAGCAGGGCGTCCATGTGGTCGACGAGGCGGAACTTTTTGAAGGGGAGCAGGGGGTCTTTGGGGTCGGAGAAGCGTTCGTGCAGCTCGCCGATGAAGGGGTTGAGGTCGTCGTAGGCGATGAGGAAGAGCTTGTCGGCGGGGCGCTGCTGGTTGTGGAGGGCGACGCGGTCCTCGATCTGCAGGCGGATGGTGGTTTTGCCGCTGCCCTTCTCGCCGAAGACGATGGAGGTGCTGGGGCGCATGAACTCGCCGAGGATTTTTTCGAAGTCGCTGTGGACGCTGCCGCGGGCGGTGCCCGGGGCGGGCTTGCGGTCGAGGCGCAGGCCGGCGCTGGCGAAGGCCATGCGGGCGAGGACGCCGTCGTGGCGGGCCTCTTCGCCGCGGAAGGGATTTTCGGCGATCTTCCAGTGCTCGAAGAAGTGGGTGATGTTCATGGGTGGTCCTGGCGAAGCGGGCGACGCGGCACGGGGGCGGTGGGGCAACGCGGGGGCACAGCGCCCGGGCCTGCGGCCGATGTCTCAACCCATGGATGCATGACCGAGCTCTCCCCTTCTCGCCCCGATGCTTCAGTGCCTCGATGCCTCGATGCCTCCCTCAATGCTCCACGCGCTTGCCGAGCATCGGGCTCAGCTCGGCGACGACGCGGTCGAGCAGGGAGGCGTCCTTGGCCTCGGCGTTCAGCCGCAGCAGGGGCTCGGTGTTGCTCTTGCGGATGTTGACCCACCAGCCCTCGGCGGCGAAGCAGTCGACCGTGACGCCGTCGAGCTCGTCGACCTCGCCCCGGTCGCCGTACTCGTCCTTCACGGCTTCGAGCGCGGCGTCCTTGTCCTCGATCTCGAAGTTGATCTCGCCGGACTGCTTGTAGCGGGCGACGGGGGTGATGAGCTCGCTCATCTTCTTGCCGCTGCGGGCGAGGACGCTCAGGACGGTGGCCATCGCGATGGCGCCGCTGTCGGCGTTGTAGTTGCCCTGGAAGTAGAAGTGGCCCGAGAGCTCGCCGCCGAAGACGCAGGCGTGCTCGGCCATCGCCTGCTTCATGAAGACGTGGCCCACGCGGCTGCGGATGGGCTTGCCGCCGGCCTTCTTCACGTCCTCTTCCACGGCCTTCGTGCTGCGCAGGTCGTAGACGATCGCGGCGCCGGGGTGCTGGGCGAGGAAATGCCTCGCGAGCACGGCGGTGAGATGGTCGCAGCCGACGATCGCGCCCTGCTCGTCGACGATCACGCAGCGGTCGGCGTCGCCGTCGTAGCAGACGCCGCAGTCGGCCTTCTCCTTCTTGACGGCCTCCTGGAGCTGGGCGAGGTTGGCGGCGACGAGGGGGTTGGGCTCGTGGGCGAACTCGCCCTTGGTGTTGTCGAAGTTGATCTCTTTGATGGTGAGGCCGTCGACGTGGGCGCCGCCCTTGCCGAAGACCTTGGGGCACATGGTGCCGGCCATGCCGTTGGAGGCGTCGACGACGATCTTGAGCTTCTTGCCCGAGAGGTCGAGGTAGTTCAGGACGTGCTCGCGGTAGGCCTCCCAGAGGTCGCGCTGCTCAACGCGGGCGTTGGCGGGGGTGACCTGGGCGCGGTCGACCATCGCGGCGTGCTTGCGGACCTCGGCGAGGCCGGTCTGCTCGCCGACGGGCTTGGCCTTGCGCTTGCTGACCTTGAAGCCGTTGTAGTGCGGCGGGTTGTGGCTGGCGGTGACCATGACGCCGCCGGCGCAGTCGAGGTAGTTGATGGCGAAGTACATGAAGCTGGTGTCGATGAGGCCCAGGTCGATGACCGACGCGCCATTGGCGGTGATGCCGGCGATCAGCTCGCTCGAGAGCTTCGGGCTGCTGACGCGCATGTCGCGCCCGACGAGGACGGTGCGCATCATGGGCGTGGTGTCGCCGGCGGCCTTGGCGTCGGCGAGCAGGAACTTCGAGCAGCCCCATCCGATCTGCCACGCCATCTGGTCGGTGAGCAGATCGGGGTAGGTGCCGCGGATGTCGTAGGCCTTGAACACGCGTCCGAGCATGCGAACAGGCTCCTTGCAAAGTCCGATCCTGCGGACCGGGCCGGGGGAACGCAGCGTAGCCGCAACGCCCGGTCGGAGCATCGGGGCCCGCCCGCGACGCGGGGCCGTTCCGACGCCGCCCGCGCGATGCCCCGCGCGGCCTCGCGGCTGCCGCACCCGGCGGGCCCGGGGCTTCGCCCGGAGGGCCCACGTGCGGCGTGTGTTGGGCGGGCGCGGCGACGCTTTGGGGAGGGCTGCCCGCTGCGTGCTTGGTCGGATCGGGGTGGGGCGATAGATTGGCCGAGCGGTCGAAGCCGGGCCGCACCGGATGCGCACGAGGGCCTCGGGTTTGCCCCGGGCCGGCGGCCTCGCCTGTTGTTCGAGCCACCCCCGCTGCCTTTGGAGGAGAACCGCTCTATGTCGCACCGCCCCCACGCCCCGTCGGGCCTCGCCGCCGCCCTGTGCACGGCCGTTGTGACCATCGCCGCGGGGCCGGCCCTCGCCGGACCGATCGACCCGCCGAGCGGGCCCGTCACGCCGACGGCGAAGTCGCTGGCCGAGGTGGAGCCGCGGATCGCGCTGAACGCGACGAACACCCCGGGCTCGGGCGCGACCCGCTTCCGCATCACCCAGTCGGGGTCGTACTACCTCACGGCCGACCTGCAGGGCCTGCCGGGCGGGAACGGCATCGAGATCACCGCGCCGCGCGTCGCCATTGACCTCAACGGCTTCACGCTCTCGGGCGGCCCCGGCTCGCTCCGCGGCATCGTGAACACGGCTGGCAGTTCCGTGACGTCCCTCACGATCCGCAACGGCACCGTCCGCGACTGGGGAAGCGACGGCGTCTCCTTCGGCGTTGCGCTGAACTATCTCGCCGCCGACCTGATCGCCGAGAACAACGGCGGCGGCGGCATCTTGGGCGGCTTCAACGGAGTCATCCGCGACTGCGCCGCCCGGGACAACGAAGGCGACGGCATCGCCGCGGGCGACCCGAGCGTCATCGAGCGCTGCGTCGCCGTCTTCAACGGGGGCGACGGCATCGACGCCCGATTCGGCGCGTGCGTCATCACCCGCTGCGTCTCCTACGTCAACACCGGCGCCGGCATCCGCGGCGCCGACGACTGCATCATCTCCGACAACGAGTGTTCCTTCAACACCGGCCCCGGCGTCCTCATCACCAACTCCGGCAACCGCATCGAGGCCAACAACATCCGCGGCGGCCCGGGCATCGAGGTCACCACCTCCGGCAACCTCATCATCCGCAACTCCGTCAACGGCTTCCCGGCGTACAACCTCGCCGCCAACAACCGCTACGGCCCCATCATCAACCTCACCGGCGCGGCCGCCAACCCTGTCAACGGCCAGAGCGCGACCGGCAGCCTCACCACCAGCGACCCGTGGGCCAACTTCTCCTATTAACGCCGCCCGTCTTGTCGCCGCCCGTCTTGACGCCAATGGTCTCGATGCCGCCCGGGCTCACGGCGCCGCGCACCCCAAGTCCAGCACGCGCAAGAACTCCAGCACGTCAAAGAAATCCACGCCCGCCGGCGGGGCCACGTCCGTCGCCGCGTCGCCCGCCGCGACGGCCGCGACGAACGCCTGCGCGTCGGCGGGCTGGGCCGCGCCGTTGCCGTCAAAGTCGGCCCCGCACACGCTGACAACGGCCTCGCCGCTCGTCGCGGTATCCACGCCGTCCTCGGTGACGGCGACCACCGCGTAGCGGAACGTGCCGCTGACGCCCGCGGGCAACGCGTCCGTCCACGAGGTGGATGTGAGCCCCGACGCCACGACCTCGCCCGCCGCCGCCGGCCCGTTGGCTGACCGCAGCACGCGGTACGTCTCCACGCTCGGGTGCCCGTGGGCCCGCCACGCGAGCGTCACGGCGCCCGGCTGCCGCGACGCGAACAGCCCCGACACCGGCCCGAGCGTCGCCCCGAGCGGCCGCACCAGCCTCCACTGCGCCCGCGGGTCGGCGAACGTGCCGCTCGCCATCTGCCACGCGCCCGCCGTGGTGCGCGAGAGCCGCGTGTTCGTCGCCGTGTGCGTGATGAGGAACCAGCCGTGCTGGTGCTCGCTGACCGCCCACTCCACAGCCGTGCCCGCGGTGCCCGCCCGCGCAAGGTCCACGGTGCCCGCCGTGTTGCGGAGCCGCTGCCCCGTCGCCACGCACTGCAGATAGACCCGCCCCGCCACCGGCCCCTGCACCATCATGAACCGGTGCGAGTCGCCCTCGCTGAAGCGGTTGCCCAGCACCGGCGCGGCCTGCGTCTCGCCGGCGGAGCCGAGCCGCTCGTGCGTCTGGCGGTTGTGGATGAAGTAGGGCGTGTCCGTGCGGAGGGTCGTGTCGCCGTCCCACGCGGCATACAGCCGGCCGCTGGGCGTCAGCGTGTTGTCGTTGAAGACCATCTCCCCCGTCGTCGCGCTGTTGCCGCGGAAGACAAAGACGGAGTACCGCCCCAGGCCCTCCAGCCGCTCCATGCGCCACAGCACCTCGGCGTAGAAGTTGTAGTTGTCGTCCTGGTCCCACGAGCCGGAGTTGCCGAAGTCAAAGGTCGCGAACTCCGTCAGCCAGATCGGCCGGCGGTACCGCGCGTGCGTCTCCGCGAGATAGCCCAGCAGGCTGTCGGCGAACGGGCCCAGATAGATGTGCGCCGGAACCACGTCGTGGCGGATGCCCCGGCGGTCCGCCTCGTCCATGTACTGCGTCATCCACGTGTTCAGCGCGTACGTCGTCACGGGCGAGGCGATCGGCAGGTCCGCGTCCTCAAGCCGGGGCGCGAGGTCCAGCGCCGTCGCCACGCTGATGTTCGACTGCTCCGCGAGGTCGGGCTCGTTGAACCCGAGGAAGTGCACCGCCGCCGCGCGGCGCTGCCACCCGCTGACGCGCGCCGGGTGCTCGTCCCACGTGAAGTTGCCCCACTTCATCGGCAGAAAATCAACCGTCGCGGGGATCTGCCCGTCGTTGATCGACCAGTTGTACGCCCACGCCCCGCCCAGCGGCGTGACGAACGTCTCCCAGTCGGCCACGCCCTTCTTCGGATAGTGCGTCCGCCGCTCGATGTCCCAGAGCCGCGACGCGTCGCCGCTCACGGGCCTCTGGCACAGCCCGCCCGCGCCGTCGTCGGCGAGCGCAAGCCCCGTGTGCCGGTTCACGATCCGGTGCCGGACGCCCGACACGCGCTCGAGCCGCCACTGCTGGTGCGCCGTCGCCGTGTACGACCCCTCCACCACCGCCGCGCCGTCCTCCCGCGAAGCGCCCGCGACCTCGAGCGCCCGGCCCGACACGCGGTTCACGAGCCGCACGCTGCCCCGGCCCAGGTTCAGCAGCACCTGCACCTGCTGCCGCTTCCGCGTGCTCTCGGGCTCGAGCCGGTCGAACTCGATCGCCTGCCCGCTCCCGGCGTTTACGAGCCCGTAGAACGCGTCGCCGAACTCGCTGAACGTCGCCGGGTACGCCTCCCCGCCGCTCTCCACGCCCGCCCCCAGCGGCGGCACGCCCGCGGGGTTCCACGCGTGCAGCACCACCTCGCGCACGCGCACCGCGCCGGGCGCGGTGAGCGAGAGCCGCACGCGGTCGGCGTCGATCGGCGTCGTGAACGCGAGCGAGATCTCGCGCCGCTCGTTGCCGCCCGTGTTGTTCGTGACCGAGGCGCCGGGGATCGCCGCCCACGCCGAGCCGGTCCAGCGCTCGAGCGAAAACGCCGGCGCCGCCGTCCCCGCCTGCCCGGCGAGGCCCGTGTAGACGTGCACCCCGCCGAGGCGCGTGACCGCCGGCAGGTCCATCTCCAGCGTGTGCGTGCCGCCGGCGGTGCCGGTGAGCCACGCCGAGTCGTCGTCCGCGCGGCCGTCGAGCGCCGCCATCGCGGGGAAGGGGTATCGCGGCGTCGCGGCCGCCCCCGCGTCAAACGTGGAGCTCGCCACGACGCGCCGCAGGCCGCCCTGGTTCAGCCGCAGTCCCTCGCCCATCGCCGCGACGGGCGACGCGGCCGAGTACACCGCCAGCTCTCGCACGACGGCGAACGACTCGGAGGTGATGAATCGCACGCGGTTCGCCCGCACCGGCGCGGCGAACACAAACGCCCGCTCCGTTTGCGTGTTCCCCGTCACCGCGCCGCCGGGCACCGTGACCCACGCCCCGCTGATCGACGTCTGCACCTGGAACGAGCCGTTCACGCCCGCGCCGTCGCGGCCCAAAAAGAGCTGCATCGAGCCGATGTCGACCGCCGCCGGGAAGCGCACCTCGAGCCAGTGCTGCCCGCTCGCCGTCGCGCTCTGCCACGCGTGCAGGTTGCTGACAACGCCGTCCACCGCGAGCGACGCGGCCGACGCGCCGACGGCGGAATCGGACAGCACGTTCTGATACTCGGCGAGGTTCACCGCCGGCTGCGCGAAGGCCGCCGACCACCCCCCCGCGGCCGCCGCGACGGCCAACCCCACCGCCCGACCCAGCCCGGCCCGAACCAGCCCGGCCCGAACCAGCCCGGCTCGCGCAAGCCCAGCCAGAACAAGCCCAGCCCGGCCCCGCTGCATGACCCAGTCGCCGCGACGCATCATGATGAGTTCCTCCGCGGCCCCTGCGCACGCCGCCGGGCGATCGACCATGGACACCGTGCAGCCCGCGCACCCCACGGACGACGCCGCGCGACGCGACACCTCGACCGAGGGCCCTCGCGGGCCGACGCCCGCGTCTCCGTCCGCGCCTCCGTCCGCGCCTGCACGCGTCCGCTCACACGCCCGCGAAGCCGTCCGCGGCCTTCGCCAGTTGCACGTCCAGCTCGGTCACGCCGCCCGCGTCGTGCGTCGTCAGCGTCAGCGTCACCTTGTTGTAGCGGATCAGCACGTCGGGATGGTGCTGCATCGCCTCCGCCGCGTCGGCCACGCGGTTGACAAACGCCATCGCCCGCGCGAAATCGTCGAACTTGAAGGTCCGCTGAATCTCGTCGTTGATCTCGCTCCACTCGGGCAGCGTCCGCATCGCGGCCTTGACCTCCGCCTCGCTCAGTTTCGCCGCCATCTGCGGAACTCCTGGGGCGCGGGCGGCCTCCCCCGGCACCTCGCCCACCGTCGCAGTGTACCGTCAACCCCGTGACGCCACCCGACCGCACAAACCCCGGCCCCGCCGACGCGCCGGCCCCACCGCACGCCGCCGCGCGCACACGCCTCGCCCCTTCGCCCACCGGCGCCCTCCACCTCGGCAACGCCCGCACCTTTCTCGTGAACTGGGCCCTCGCCCGCCGCCACGGCTGGGCCGTCACCCTCCGCATCGAGGACCTCGACACCCCGCGCGTCAAGCCCGGCGTCATCCCGCAGACCATCGACACCCTCGCCTGGCTGGGCCTCACCTGGGACGAGGGGCCCACCATCCAGTCCGCCGATCTCGCCCCGTTTGTCGACGCCATGCGCACCCTCGCCCACGCGGGGTTGGTGTATCCCAGCGACCTCACCCGCGGCGACATCGAACACGCCGCCTCCGCCCCACAAGAGGGCGTCCACGAGCACCGATTCCCGCCCGAGCTGCGGCCCGCGGGGTTTTCTGCCGGCTCAACCGGTGCGTTCGCCGGCGACACGGCCGACCGGAACACCAACTGGCGATTCGCCACCCCCGCCGGCGCTGTTGCTTTCGTGGACGCCCTGCGCGGCAGCGTCCGCGTAGATCCGGGCTCCACTGTCGGCGACTTTCTGGTCTGGACCAAGCGCGGCTGCCCGAGTTATCAGCTCGCGGTGGTCGTCGACGACGCCCGGCAAGGTGTGACGCACATCGTGCGCGGCGACGACCTGCTCGATTCGGCCGCGCGGCAACTGCTGCTGTACCGGGCGCTGGGCCTCACCCCAGAGCCGTGGTACGCCCACCTGCCCCTGGTTCGTGGTGCCGACGGCCGGCGACTGGCCAAACGCCACGGCGACACGCGACTCACCGCCTATCGCGAGCGGGGCGTCGGGCCCGAGCGCATCGTCGGGCTGTGTGCGCACTGGTGCGGGCTCTGCCCGAGGGGCCCCGAGCCCATGACGGCGGCGGAGTTCGCGGCCCGGTTCGATCTTTCTACCATGCCCCGCGAGGACGTGGTGTTTACCCCGGAGGCCGAACAATGGCTCGTGAACGGAGCGGCGTGATGGGCAGGGCCTCAGGTGCGGCACGGGTCGCGCCACGGACGGCACGAGTCGCGGCGGGGCTCGCCGCGGTGGCGGCGGTGCTCGGCCCCGCGAGCGTGCTGGCCCTCGGCCCCGCGGGCTGCGGCGAGCCGCCGGCGGCCCCGACGGCCGACGGGCGCGAGCGTGTCGCGATCACGCTCGGGGGCGAGCGGTTTTTGCTGGAGCTGGCGGCCGACGAGGCGACGCGGACGAAGGGCCTCGGGGGCCGCGCCTCGATCGACCCCGACGGCGGGATGCTCTTTGTGTTCAAAGACTCCGCCGTCCGCGCGTTCATCATGCGCGACTGCCTGACGCCGATCGACATCGTGTTCGTCGACGCCTCGGGCCGGGTGACGGCGACGCACCACATGCCCATCGAGCCGCCCCGGGGCGAGGGCGAGGGCGTCGCCGGCGACCTCGACCCGCGCAAGCCCGAGAACCTGCGCTACGAGTTGCGGCTCAAGCGGTACGCGAGCCGGTTCGCCGCGGCGTTCGTGATCGAGCTGGCTGGGGGAACGCTCGAGCGGATCAAGGTCCGGGAAGGCGACAAAGTTGGGATGGATGTGCAGGCGCTGCGCGCCCGCGCCGAATAACGCGGGCCGGGAGCGGGCTCGCCCGGCGAGAGGAGCGCCGGGCATGTGGCAATCGCGTGGGCACGACGACGCGGTCGAGGCGAGCTTCAGCGGGCCGCGGCGCGTCCGCGTTGTGCTGGCGGGCGGTGAGGGGAGCGCGGTCGCGCGCCGCGCGGCCGCGGCGGGCATCACCCAGTGCTGGCCCGACGGCGAGACCGCGCCCGAGTTTGCCCACGAGACCACCGAGACGGGCCCGGGGGGCCGGCCGGGCCTGGACGTCCTGGACGCGGCGGGCCTGTTGCTGTGGGTCGACGAGGCCGCCACGCCCGGCGGGCTGCGCCGCATGCTCGACGCCGCGGCGATGGTCGACGGCCCGACCGTGGTGCTCCGCCCCGGCGGCGTGTCGTGGGAAGTTTCGCGCATGCTCACCGCCGCGGCCCGCGAGGGCGTGCTCGTGGAGCGGGTCGATGCGCCGTGCGCGCAGCTTGCCCTCACGCTTCGGGCGTTGCTGCTGCGCCAGCCTGGGCTCCGCCGCATGCAGCACGAGGCGGGCATGATGCAGTCGTCGCACCGGGGCGTGGCGGTGGAGCTGACGCGCATCGACGAGGAACTCCGCCGCGCGGCGGCCCTGCACCGCAAGCTCGTCTGCCCGCCCTCGGCCGTGCAGACCGGGGTGCGCGCGAGCGTCTTCAGCCGGCCCGCGGGCTACCTGGGGGGCGACGTGGTCGACGTGCGGGCGCTCGGGCCCCACACGCTCTCGTTCTTCTTCGCCGACGCGGTGGGGCACGGCGCCGCGGCGGCGCTGCTCTCGCTCTACATGGCCTGCTCGCTCCCGCGCGTGCGCGACACGCCCGACCGTCTCTCGCTCGGCCGCACGCCCCAGGCCGTGCCGCCCGACGAGGCGCTCGCGCGGCTCAACCACGCGTTCGTCTCCGCGCGGCTCGGCACGGACCGCTTCGCGACGGCGATGTACGGCCTTGTCGACACGCGCACGATGACGGTGACCGTCGCGGGCGCCGGGCATCCCCCACCGCTGCTCGTGCGGGCCGGGGCCCACGACGAGCGCGTGGAGCGGCTCTCGCGCGTCGAGACGGAGGGGCCGCTGCTGGGCGTCTTCGCCGACGCGACCTTCCCGAGCGTGACCTTCCGGCTTGGGCCGCGCGACGCGATGCTTGTCTTCAGCGATGGGTTCGAGACCGCCTTCCCGGACGAGGCCCCCGGCGACGGCCTGGAGCCGGCGACCGACGGGGGCCCCGCGGCCCGCGAGCCGCGGCACATCGCCTGCCTCGCCGACGTGGCCGCGCGGGCGCACCACGACGCGACGCTCGAGGAGGCGCTGGGCCGGCTCTCCTCGGTGCTCGATGAGCAGGCGGGCTCGCTGCACCAGTCGGACGACATCACGGCGCTGGTGCTCGCGCCGGCGGCGGCCGTCGCGGCGATCGCGGCCTGATGCTGGGCAGGGCCCGCGTGCGGGGCTCAGGACGCGAGCGCGTCCGCCTCGGTCGCGAGCCGGCGCAGCAGGACGTCGTGCTCCGTCAGCCCGTCGCGCAGGCGGACGATGCGCTCGCACCGCTCGGCCACGTGGTCGTCGTGCGTGACCATGATGATGGTCATGCCCTTGAAGTGCAGGCCCTCGAAGAGCTGCAGGATGGCCTCGCCCGTCTTGCTGTCGAGGTTGCCGGTGGGCTCGTCCGCCATGAGGATGACCGGGTCGGTGACGAGCGCCCGCGCGATCGCCACGCGCTGCTGCTGGCCGCCCGAGAGCTCGCGCGGGCGGTGGCCCACGCGGTTGGCGAGGCCCACGCGGTCCAGGCTTTCAACGGCCCGGCGCCGTCGCTCGGCCGCGGGGAGGCCCTGATAAAACAGCGGGACGGCGACGTTCTCCTCGATCGTGAGCTGCGAGATGAGGTTGAACGCCTGGAAGACGAAGCCGATCTTCTGCCCGCGGAAGCGGCTCAGCGCCTCGTCGTCCAGCTCGCTCGCGGGCGTGCCGTCCAGCAAATAGCGGCCCTGCGTGGGCCGGTCGAGGCAGCCCAGGATGTTCATGAGCGTGCTCTTGCCGCTGCCCGAGGCGCCCATGATGGCGACGTACTCGCCCCGGCGGATGATGAGGTCAACGCCGCGCAGGGCCTCCACCATCACCGTGCCGTCGGGCTTGAAGTACGTCTTCCGCAGGGCCTGGAGCTCGGCGACGGGCGGCGCGTCGGCCCGGGGGTCGGGCCCCGACATGGGCTCGCGCGGCTTCCCGGCGAGCACCAGCGGGACGGCGTTCACGGCTGGGGCCGGCTCATCACGCAAGGTCGACGCGGAAGCCGACGCGGCGGGGGGTTGGCTCGCGGCGGGGGTCAGGCCGGCTCCTCCGCGTCGACGTCATCGGCCGAGCCCATGCCGCCGAGCGTGGGGTCCTCGATCTGCAGGCCGGCGAGCGCGGTGAGCGTGTCGGGCGCGTAGCGGAAGACCTTGTCAAGCCCGGTGACGAGCATGACCGACCAGACCTCGTCGCTCAGGCCGCACAGGCGCAGGTGCCGCCCGGCCTCGTTCAAGCGCTTGCTGAGGCGGAGGAGCTGGGCGATGTTCGAGCTGTTGATGTAGCTCACGCCCGAGAAGTCGAGCACGACGCTCGGCGTGGGACGGCCCCCGTCCGCGCTTTCCTGGATGCGCTCCAGCAACGCGGCAAGCTCCTCCGACAGCGCCGGCTCGTCGGCGAGCTGCGCGAGGGTGATGCCGTCTGACCAATCGATCGCCATGATCCGGTCCTGCCTTTCAGGGGCGGGGCGTGCCGCCGTGCGACCACGATAGCGGCGGACGCCGGGGGCCGCGCGCGGGACCGGGGCCTACGCGCCCGGCGTCGCCGCCGCGGGGGCCGACTCCTGCTCCACCACGCGGGCCGCCGCGATCACGCGGTCGGCCCCGTTCAGCCCGACGACGCGCACGCCCTGCGTCCCGCGTCCGTAGCGGCTGATGCTCGCCGCGGGGGTGCGGACCAGGTTGCCGCTGCTGGTGATGACGACGACGTCGTCCCGCTCCTCTACCGTGAGCGCGACCACGGGGTTGCCGTTCTTGGGCGCGATGCGGATGTCGAGTCGGCCCTTGCCGCCGCGGCTCTGGCTGCGCTGGCTCCCGTCCTCGCTCGTCACGCGGTACTCGTCCACGTCGGTGCGCTTGCCGTAGCCCAGCTCGGTGATCGTCAGCAGGCTCAGCCCCGCGTCGATCGCCGAGGGCGCGGTGGCCAGCGAGCCGTCGGCCGCCGCCTGCATCGGCACCACCGCCGCGCCGATGATCCGCACGCCCTCGTCCATCTCGATGCCCTTCACGCCCGCGGCGCTGCGGCCCATGGGCCGGGCGTCGTCCTCGTTGAAGCGGATCGCCATGCCCGCGCTCGTGACCAGGATCACGTCGTCGCGCCCGGTCGTCCGCAGCACGTCGAACAGGCCGTCGCCCTCCTTCAGCCCGACCGCGATGATGCCCGCGTTGTTCACGTTGCGGTACGCCGACAGCGCCGTCCGCTTCACGATGCCCTCGCGGCTCACGAACAGCAGGTAGTCCTCGCCCTCCTCGAAGTTCTTCACCGCGCGGCAGGCGCACGTCTTCTCGCCCTCCTTGAGCTGGATGAAGTTGTTGATCGCGCGGCCCCGGCTCGTCCGGCTCAGCTCGGGCAGCTCGTACACCTTCAGCTTGAACACCCGGCCCGCGTCCGTGAAGCACAGCAGGTCGTCGTGCGTGTTCGCGACGAACAGGTGCGTCACGACGTCGTCGCCGTCCTTGCTGTCCGCCGCGCGGATGCCCTTGCCCCCGCGGCCCTGCGCCTCGTACGTGCTCACCGCCACGCGCTTCACGAAGCCGCCGCGCGTCAGCGTGACCACCATGTCCTGCTGCTGGATCAGCGACTCGATGTTGATGTCGCCCTGCGCCTCCTCGATCCGCGTCTGCCGCTTGCCCGCCTCGCCCGAGGCGTACCGCGCCCTCATCTCCTCGCAGTCCGACGCGATCATCGCCCGCACACGCCCCGGGTCGGCGAGAATGCTCTCGTAGTCCTCGATCTGCGACACGATCTCGTTGTACTCGCCGATCAGCCGCTCGATCTCCAGCCCCACGAGCTGGATCAGCCGCATCGACCCGATCGTCTCCGCCTGCACCCGCGTGAGCGTCACGCCCCCGACCGACGCCGCCGCCGCGAGCCGCGCCGTCAGCCGCGCCGGCAGCTTCGCGAAGTGCGGGTGCCCCGCCGCGACGCGGTACCGCCGCGCCATCAGCTTCGTGATCGCCTCCTCACGCGTCCGGCTCCCGCGGATGAGCGCGATCACCTCGTCGATGTCGCACACCGCGTAGATCATCCCCTCCAGCACGTGCGCCCGCTTCTTCGCCTCGCGCAGCAGGTGCATCGTCCGCCGGCGGATCACCTCCGAGCGGTGGTCGATGTAGCAGCGGATCAGCTCCTTCAGCCCGAGCGTCCGCGGCTGGCGGTTCACCAGCGCGATGTTGATGATGCTGAACGTCTGCTGCAGAGGCGTGTGCTGGAAGAGCTGGTTCTCCACCACCCGCGCGTCCGCGCCCTTCTTCAGCTCGATCACGATCCGCGTCTGCGCGTTCCGCCCGCTCTCGTTGCGGACGTCCGAGATGTCCTTGATCCGCTCGTCCTTCACCGCGTCGACGATCTTCTCCACCAGCGTCGACTGCACCAGGCTGTACGGGATGCTGTCGATCACGATCTGCTCGCGGTCGGCGTTCTTCCCGATCGGCTCCACGTGGCACTCGCCCCGCACCGTCACGCGGCCGCGGCCGTGCTCGTACGCCTCCACGATCCCCCGGCGGCCCTGGATCACGCCCCCCGTCGGGAAGTCCGGCCCCTTCACCCCGAGCCGCGCGGGGCGGCCCTCGGTCGCGGGCGCGTCCGTCATCAGCTCCAGCAGCGAGATGTCGGGGTTCTCCAGCACGCGCACGATCGCGTCGAGAATCTCCCCAGGGTTGTGCGGCGGCAGGCTCGTCGCCATCCCCACCGCGATGCCCATGCCCCCGTTGATCAGCAGGTTGGGGAACTTGCCCGGCAGCACCGTCGGCTCGGTCAGCCGATCGTCGTAGTTCGGCTGGAAGTCAACCGTGTCCTGCTCGATGTCGGCGAGCATGTCCACCGCGGCCTGGTGCATCCGCGCCTC
Organism: uncultured Phycisphaeraceae bacterium; assembly: GCA_964496975.1. Lineage (GTDB taxonomy): Bacteria > Planctomycetota > Phycisphaerae > Phycisphaerales > UBA1924 > CAZCBN01. The sequence goes on along the minus strand of CAZCBN010000016.1, from coordinate 1,117 downwards.
GGTGTACCGCTGCGCCGCCGGCGGGTCGCCGTCGATGCTGCCGAAGTTCCCCTGCGGATCGACCAGCGGCACGCGCATCTTCCACCGCTGCGCCATGCCCACCAGCGTCGGGTAGATCACGCTCTCGCCGTGCGGGTGGTAGTTGCCCGACGTGTCGCCGCAGATCTTCGCGCACTTGTAGTGCTTCTTGCCCGGGCGCAGCTTCAGGTCGTTCATCGCCACCAGGATGCGCCGCTGGCTCGGCTTCAGGCCGTCGCGCACGTCGGGCAGCGCACGATCCATGATCGTGCTCATCGCGTACGTGAGGTAGCTGTCGCGCAGCTCGTCCTCGATCTTCAGATCGACGATCCGCCCCGCCGCCTCGGCCGCCGTCATCCGGCCCGTGCCGTCGCCCGCCCCGCCGGTACCCGACGCGCCCGAGCCCGACGCCTCCGGCCCGACCGCCCCGGCCCCATCGCCCAACACCTCGTCCGCCATGCCGCCACGCTCCAAGACGCCGTCGCCGCGCGCCCACGAGAGCGCCCGAGCGTCGCCCCATCGGGGCCCCCCGGACGGCCCGCGCCGCGCCCGGCGATTCCGGCCCGAAAGTATACGGCAAACCCGCCCGTCACGCCGTCATCCGCCCCGCCCGATCTCAGCCCCCGCCCGCCCCCGCCGGCGACGCGGCGCTCAGCTCCGAAAGCCCGTGGAGCGTCTCGCTCAGCGTCAGCAGCGCCAGGCTGCTCGCCAGCGGCCGCATCGTCGAATCCACCGGCGACGTGCGCACGCCGCCCAGCGCCCGCTCCGGCCTCGCAAACTGATACCCGCACGCCTCGCCCGCCGAGAGCTGGGCAACAAACCGCAGCGCATCCCGCAGCCGAACGACCTGGACCGCCGCCCCGTCCGCCTCGGTCCACCCGCCCCGCAGCGCGGGGTCGCGGAGCATCGACGCCGCGACGCTCAGCGGCCGCAGCGTCTGCCACGAGGGCAGCACCGCCCCGCCCACCCGGCCCGTCTCCCCGCGGCCAAAGACCACGCCGCCGGCGAGGTCCGCGTCGTCCCTCGGACGCCCCGCCGCCGGGACCTGGTGCGGGTTGAGCGTCACGGCCCGGCTCATGCGCGGGAAGTGCAGGTGCGA